>CAZGLC010000049.1:0-3079 GCA_964526235.1 uncultured Bifidobacteriaceae bacterium | reverse complement strand
GAATCGGATCGACCGTCCCCTGCACCGCCCACTCGGAGACGGTGTGCTGCTTCGAGAGGGCGACCATCTCGTCACCGGTCATCGCGTGCTCCGCCGCAGAAACGACCCGGCGCCGGCGCGGCCGGTAAACCGGCCGTTGTCGATGACCACCCGGCCGCGCGACAGGACCGTCTCGGGCACGCCTGTGACACGCCGCCCCTCGTACGGGTTGTAGTCGACGCGCATGTGAAGCGTCCTGGCCGAGAGCGTCATCTCCTGGCGCGGATCGAAGACGACGATGTCGGCGTCCGACCCCGGCGCGATCGTCCCCTTGCGCGGGAACAGGCCGAAGATTTTCGCCGGCGCCGTCGAGGTCAGCTCGACGAACCGGTTGAGGGAGATGCGGCCGGCGCGCACGCCGCCGTCGTACACCAGGCTCATGCGCGTCTCGATCCCCGGCGCGCCGTTCGGAATCTTCGAGAAGTCGTCCTGGCCGAGTGACTTCTGCTCCTTCATGCAGAACGGACAGTGATCCGTGGAGACGACCTGCAGATCGTCGGACGCCAGGCCGCGCCAGAGCCGCGCCTGCGTCTCCTTCGGCCTGAGCGGCGGGCTCATCACGTACTTGGCGCCCTCGAAGCCCGGCTCCTCGTAGTTGTCGTCGGAGAGAAACAGATACTGCGGGCACGTTTCCGCGTACGCCGGCAGTCCCCGGTCGCGCGCCTCGGTCACCATTTCGAGCGCCTCCGCTGCCGAGAGGTGCACGATGTAGACCGGCACGTCGGCGATTTCGGCCAACGCGATCGCCCGGTGCGTCGCCTCCGCCTCGGCCCGCGCGGGGCGCGTGAGCGCGTGGTACTTCGGCGCGGTCCTGCCTTCCGCCAGCGCCCGCTTGACCAGCACGTCGATGACGCCGCCGTTCTCGGCGTGCATGCAGATCGTGCCGCCGTTCTTCCCCGTCCGCAGCAGCGCGCGGAAGATGCTCGCATCGTCCAGCATGAAGACGCCCGGATACGCCATGAACAGCTTGAAGGACGTGACGCCCTCGCCGACGAGCGCATCCATCTCCTGCTCCACCTGATCCGACAGCTCCGTGATGATCATGTGGAAGCCGTAGTCGATGGCGGCTTTCCCGTCCGCCTTCTTCATCCACGTCTCCCAGGCGTGGTGCAGCGTCTGACCCTTGTACTGAATCGCGAAATCGACGACGGTCGTCGTCCCGCCGTGCGCCGCCGCGATGGTCCCCGACTCGAAGTCGTCCGCGGACGTCGTCCCGCCGAATGGCATGTCGAGATGCGTGTGCACGTCGATGCCGCCAGGCAGCACGTACTTGCCGGTGGCATCGATCACGCGGTCGGCGGCCATGGTCAGCGCGGAGCCGATGACGGCCACCTTCTCGCCGTCGATGAAGACGTCGCCCGTGTACTGGTCGGCGGCGGTGACAACGGTGCCGCCCTTGATGAGGACCGTCATGGCCGCTGCTCGACCATCGCACCGTAGCTCTCGGGCCGGCGGTCGCGATAGAACTGCCAGACGCGCCTGACTTCCTCGATCAGATCCAGATCCATCTCGGCGACGACGAGCTCCGTCTTGTCCTCCGAGCCGGTCGCGAGAACATTCCCGCGCGGGTCGACAAAGTACGACGAGCCGTAGAAGCGTCCGATATTCCACGGCGCCTCGGAGCCCACGCGGTTGCTGCACCCCATGAAGTAGCCGTTGGCGACGGCGTGCGCCGGCTGCTCGAGCTTCCAGAGGTACTGCGACAGCCCCGCGACGGTGGCGGACGGATTGAAGACGATCTCGGCGCCGTTGATCCCGAGAATGCGCGCGCCCTCGGGGAAGTGGCGGTCGTAGCAGATGTACACGCCGATCGTCGCAAAGCGCGTCCGGAACACCGGGTAGCCGAGATTGCCCGGCTTGAAGAAGTATTTCTCCCAGAAACCGGACGTGTGCGGAATGTGGTTCTTCCGGTACTTGCCGAGATACGTCCCATCGGCGTCATAGACCGCCGCGGTGTTGTAGTAGACACCCGCCTGCTCACGTTCGTACACCGGCACGACCATCGCCATCGTGAACTTCTTCGCGTACTGCGCCATCAGCGCGGTCGTCGGCCCGGGCACCGGCTCGGCGAGGTCGTACCAGGAGGGATCCTGCGACGGGCAGAAATAGGGGCCGTTGAACACCTCCTGCAGGCCGAGGATCTGCACACCCCGGCGTCCCGCTTCCTCGATGAGCGGGATGTGCACGTCGATGGCGGCCTGGCGAATCTTCTCGATCGGGAGACCGGGGTCAGTCAGGGGGACGGCGGCCTGAATGAGACCGCCGACGACGCGTCTTGGCATTCTAGGGTTCTCCGTGGTGGCGTGGCGGAGTCTACCTGAACCTGAAGCAATTGGCCCTATCGGAGCCTGTCCAGATTCGAACGCCGGCTCGACGGGGTCGTATACCGGAAATACGTCCGCATTTTCCGGCCGAGGCACTTCGACGCGCGTACAGGACGGTTCAGTTGTGGACGTCAATTTGCAGGATTGGGGGGGTACATGACGGTTCCCCCGGGCCACTTGTCGGCGGCGGCTCTCGTGTGGACCCTCTGCGTCGCCCCGGCGTTCGGGCAGACATCCATCGTCCCGCGACCCAACGGGTACACCCTTTCGGACGAAGCGGCGCTCGGCCGGGAGGCAGCCGCCGCCATCCAGGCCCGGGTCGGCCTGCTCGACGACCGTGACGCCCAGGCGTATGTAAACGGGCTCGCGCGCCGACTGACCCACCAGAATCGGCGGCCGCATCGGCATCACGACCTCCGTCAGTCACGTCTCGCCGGTGACTGGAGAGTTCGAAGCCGTATCCGTCTCTGGAGTACACCTCTCAGACGGCAGCCTTCTGTATGTGATTGGGGTGGCGCCGCAGGACGATGCCGGCGTCTACAGAAATGCGTTCGACCGCGCGCTGCAGTCGATTCAGCTGCTGGATTAGGGCCGGATTCAGCCCTCCGCAAGGACGGATCGCACGAAATCGCGGACGTTCGCGACCTGCTCGATGGCGTGCACGCGCCGGATGACCTCCTCGGTCCGCCGGGCGCCCATCACCGGCGCCATCAGAT
>CAZGLC010000048.1:12589-22509 GCA_964526235.1 uncultured Bifidobacteriaceae bacterium | reverse complement strand
TCCCCGATCCCGGATCCCGGATCCCCGATCCCGGATCCCGGATCCCCGATCCCGGGTCCCAAAATGCGCCGCTCCCCATGGAACGTCAGAAACACCAAGCGGAACATGTACGTCGCCGTCAGGAGCGAGGTGACCGCGGCGACGAGCCACAGCATCGTGTGCCCCTCGTGGAACGTCTCGTAGAGGATCTCGTCCTTGCTGAAGAAGCCCGAGAGCAACGGCACGCCCGCGATCGCCATCGCGCCGATGAGAAACGTCCAGTAGGTGATCGGCAGATAGCGCTTGAGCCCGCCCATGTTGCGGATGTCCTGCTCGCCGTGCAGCGCGTGAATCACGGCGCCCGACCCGAGGAAGAGGAGCGCCTTGAAGAAGGCGTGCGTGTAGAGATGGAAGATGCCGGCGCCGAACGCGCCGACGCCCATCGCCAGGAACATCAGCCCGAGCTGCGACACCGTCGAGTACGCGAGGACGCGCTTGATGTCGTTCTGCACCAGCCCGACCGTCGCCGCCAGGAGCGCCGTCAGCGCCCCAATCACCGCGACAATCAGCATCGTCTCCGGCGCGTGGCTGAAGAGCACGGCGTTCCGCCCAATCATGTACACGCCCGCCGTCACCATCGTCGCCGCGTGGATGAGCGCGGAGACCGGCGTCGGGCCCTCCATGGCGTCTGGCAGCCAGACATAGAGCGGAATCTGCGCCGACTTTCCCGTCGCGCCGATGAAGAGCAGGAGCGTGGCGATCGAGACGGCGCCGAAGACGCCCTCCTCGGGTGGAATCGCGGCGACGATTCCCGCCAGGCGCTGGAAGTCGATCGTGCCGAAGCGCGCGAACAGGAGCAGCACGCCGAGGATGAACGCGTAGTCGCCGATCCGGTTGACGACGAACGCCTTCTTGCCGGCGTCGGCGGCCGATTTCCTGCGGAACCAGAAGCCGATCAGCAGGTACGAGCAGAGGCCGACCCCTTCCCAGCCGATGAAGAGCACCAGGAAGTTGGCGCCCAGCACGAGCACCAGCATGAACGCCGCGAACAGATTCAGGTACGAGAAATAGCGCGCGTACTCGCTGTCGGGCTCCTCGTGCATGTAGGCCGTCGAGTAGATGTGAATGAGCGCGCCGATGCCCGAGACGATCAGGATCATGACGGCCGCGAGCGGATCGACGCGGAACGTCAGGTCGAGCACGAAATCGCCCGACGCGATCCAGGTGTAGATCGTCTGCTCGATCGCGCGCTCTCCCGCCGGCATGCCGGCGAGATCCAGCACCGTCATCAGCGAGAGGACGAATGAGGCGACCATCACGGCGGACGCGACGGCCCCCGAGAGGGTCTTCGGGAGCCGGCGCCCGAAGGATGCGTTGATGAGGAAGCCGAGCAGCGGAAAGAGCGGAATCAGCGCCAGCACGGGTTCACCATTTGAGCAACGTGAAGGCGTCGGGGTTGAGCGACTCGCGATGCCGGAAGAGCGCGATCACGATGGCCAGGCCGACCGCGGCTTCCGCGGCGGCCACCGTCATCACGAACAACACGATGATCTGGCCGTCCACCGTGCCGAGCTGGCGGCCGAACGCCACGAAGGTCAGGTTGACGGCGTTCAGCATGATCTCGACCGACAGCAGAATCGTGATGAGATTCCGCCGCATGAAGACGCCTGCCGTGCCGATCGCAAACAGCACGGCCGAGACGAACAGGTAGTGGCCGAGCGGAATCATGACTCGCCCTCGCCCTCGCGCCGCGCCAGGACGACGGCGCCGATCATCGCCACGAGAATCAGGAGCGAGGTGGCCTCGAACGCGAACACGTACTCGGTAAAGAGCACGCGGCCGAGCGCACGCACCGAGCCGATCTCCGCCGCCGCACCCGCGGCCCCCACCGGCGCGTCCATGCCGCTCGCGCTGATGAGCGCCCACGCGAGCTCCACGACGAGCAGCAGCGCCAGGAGGCTCCCGAACCGCGCCATCGCCGGCCGCCGAAGCGGGTGCGTGCGATCCCAGCCGGCCGCGTCCTCCTGCGGCGCATTGAGCAGCATCACGACGAAGAGGAAGAGGACCATGATGGCGCCGGCGTAGATGATGATCTGCGCCACCGCCACAAACGGCGCGTCGAGCTGGATGTACAGACCCGCGAGCGCCCCGAACGACGCGATGATGAGCAGTACGCTGTACATCGGGTTGCGCTGCCCGATGACGAGAGCGGAAGCGACGATCGCGAGGCCCGACAGCAGATAGAAGACGAGCGTCTCAGGCATTGAGGTAGAGGACGAGCGCCGCGGTCACGATGAGATTCACGACCGATGCGGGAAACAGCCACTTCCACCCGAACTGCATCAGCTGGTCGTACCGGTAGCGCGGCACCGTCCAGCGCACCCAGATGTAGGCGAACAGAATCACGCCCACCTTGATCAGGAACCAGATCCAGCCGTACTCCGCCGGCAGGAACGGCCCGTGCCAGCCTCCCAGGTACAGATCGGTCGCCACGGCCGAGGCCGTCGTCATGTTGATGTACTCGGCCTGCGGAAAGAGCGCAAAGCGCACCGAGCTGTACTCGGTGTTGTAGCCGGCGACGAGCTCCTGCTCCGCCTCGGGAAAGTCGAACGGCGCGCGGTTCGTCTCCGCGACCGCGGCAATCATGTAGATGAGGAAGCCGGCCGGCTGCAGGAACACGTACCAGCGCGGGATGAACCCGAGCCAGTAGCCGGCCTGCGCGTCGACCGCGTCGCGCAGCGACAGCGACCCGGCCAGCAGGATGACCGCCGAGAGCGCGGTCGCGTACGACAGCTCGTAGCTGATCATCTGCGCGGATGCACGGAGCCCGCCGAGCAGCGAATACTTGCTGTTGGACGACCAGCCGGCGAGCACGACCCCGTACACGCCCATCGATGTGACCGCAAAGACGACGAGCACGCCGACGTTGACGTCGGAGACGCCGAGCTTCACCGGCTCGTCGAGCAGGCCGAAGAGCGTCGTCTCGGCGCCGAAGGGCACGGCGGCGAAGGCCGCGAACGCCGCCGTGACCGCCAGGATCGGCGCGAGCGTGAAGAGCCAGCGGTCGGCGCCCTTCGGCGTCAGCTCCTCTTTCATCAGGAGCTTCAGAATGTCGGCGAGCGGCTGGAGCAGCCCGTGCGGGCCGACGCGGTACGGCCCGTAGCGCTGCTGCATGAAGCCCATCACCTTCCGCTCGGCGTACACGAGCAGCGCCGACGCGTTGATCAGCATGAAGAAGGTGAAGCCGATGATCCCGAGCTGAACCAGAAGCCTCAAATCCATATGGCTCAACCACGAAGGTCACGAAGATCACGAATGTCCATAAAGAAGTTTCGTGTCCTTCGTGTTCTTCGTGGTTTCATCAGTGCGCTCCTGCGACCATCGGCTGCCGTGCGCGCCAGTCGGCCGGCAGCGTGCACCGCCCCTCGCGCACGTGCGCTTCGTACTCCTCGCGGAACAGCTTCATCGTCGAGAGCACGGGCGTGGCGGCGGCGTCGCCGAACGCGCAGAGCGTCTTGCCGACGATATTGTTGGAGACGCCGAACAGGAGGTCGAGGTCCTTCGGCCGTCCCTCGCCCGCCTCGAGGCGGCGCAGGAGCTTGAACAGCCAGTCGGTGCCCTCGCGGCACGGCGTGCACTTGCCGCACGACTCGTGGCGGTAGAAGTGCAGCAGGTTGAGCGCCAGCCACACCATGCAGACCGTATCGTTCATCACGATGATGCCCGCCGAGCCGAGGAGCGACCCCGCCTTCTGGATCGCATCGAAGCTGGCCGGGATGTCGAGCTCGTGCGG
This sequence comes from uncultured Bifidobacteriaceae bacterium, assembly GCA_964526235.1. GTDB lineage: Bacteria > Acidobacteriota > Vicinamibacteria > Vicinamibacterales > UBA2999 > MELF01. The sequence continues at coordinate 18,737 of CAZGLC010000048.1, read as the reverse complement.
CAGGAGCAGCGGCACGGACGATCCGCCGGGGATGACCGCCTTGAGCGGACGGTCGTCGATCATGCCGCCGGCGTAGTCGAAGATCAGCTCCCGCAGCGTCGTGTGCATCGATGCTTCGAACACCCCCGGCTGTTTCACATGGCCGCTGACGCAGAACAGCTTCGGTCCGCCGTTCTTCTCCGGGCCGAGGCCCGCGAACCAGTCCGGCCCGTTGAGCACGATGAGCGGCACGTTGCAGAGCGTCTCGACGTTGTTGACCGCAGTCGGGCACCCATAGAGGCCGGCCACCGCCGGAAACGGCGGTTTGATCCGCGGCTGCGCGCGCTTGCCCTCCAGCGACTCGATGAGCGCCGTCTCCTCGCCCGCCTCGTACGCGCCGGCGCCGCGGTGCACGTAGACGTCGCAGTCGAAGCCGCTGCCCAGGATGTTCTTCCCGAGGTACCCGGCCGTGTACGCCTTCCCGATCTCAGCCTCGAGAATCTGCTGCACGTGGTGGAACTCGCCGCGGATATAGATGTAGGCGACCTTCGCCCCGATTGCGTAGCAGCCGATCGCGCACCCCTCGATGAGCAGGTGCGGGTTGCGCTCCATCAGCACGTGGTCCTTGAACGTGCCCGGCTCGCTCTCGTCGGCGTTGCAGCAGATGTATCTGGGCTTCGGTGTGTCCTTCAGCACGAACTGCCATTTCAGCCCGGTCGGGAAGCCGGCGCCGCCGCGGCCGCGCAGCCCGGACGCCTTCACCTGTTCGATGAGGTCGTTCGGCGTGAGCGTGAGCGCCTTGCGTAGTCCGTCGTACCCACGCTGCCGCTGCAGATAGAAGTCGAGCGTGAACGAGTTCGGCTCGCTGACGTGCTTCGTGAGGACCGGCTCGTAGGGCACTTATCGGCCTCCCCCTGTCCCCTGTCCCCTTCCCCCTTCTTTGTCCAGATGACACCCGCTCAGCGCGGCCTCGCCGCGCGTGCGGAGCCCTTCCGCAAACTGTCGGACCCGATCGGGCGACAACCGCTCCTGCCAGCCGTCGTTCACCATCACGACGGGCGCGCGGTCGCAGGCGCCGAGGCACTCCACTTCGAGCAGCGTGAACGTCCCCGACGGATCGGTCTCGCCCGGCTTGATGCCGAGCACCGCCTCGAGCTCCTCGGTGACCCGCTCGGCGCCGACGAGCGCGCACGACAGCGTCCGGCACACATACAACACGTACGTGCCGACGGGCTTCGTGAAGAACATCGTGTAGAACGACACGACGTCCTCGACTTCCGCGGCGGTGCAGCCGAGTTGCGTCGCGACGTGCGCCATCGCGGCGCGGGTCAGATATCCCTGCTGGCCCTGGGCGAGGTAGAGCGCGTAGAGAATCGACGACTTGCGCTGGTCCGCCGGATAGCGCTTCACATTCGCATCGAACTTCGCCTGGTTCTCGGGCGTATACGCGAACGGCGCGCCCTCCTCGGGCAGCGCGCGCGCCGACTTCTGGAACCGGGCCGGCGCATAGTCCATCGGGGGATGAAAGCTCACCGGTCGCAGTCTCCCATGACGACGTCGGTCGACCCGATGACCGCGACCACGTCGGCGATCAGACCGCCTTCGACGATCGTCGGCAGTGCCTGAATGGCAAGCAGCGACGGCGCGCGCATCTTGATCCGCCACGGCCGGTTCGTGCCGTCCGACACCAGGTAGACGCCGTGCTCGCCGCGCGGACCTTCCACCGGCACGTACACGTCACCGGCCGGCACCGTGAACCCCTGCGAGTAGATGAGGAAGTGCTGAATCAGCGCTTCCATTTCCGTGTAGACCTTGTCCTTGGGCGGCGGCACCACGCGCGGGTCGTCGCACGCCCACGCGCCGGTCGGCGTGATGCGCGCGATCGCCTGCCGGCAGATGTTCACGCTCTCGCGCAGCTCGCGCATGCGCACGCGATACCGGGCGTAGACGTCGCCCTCGCGCTCGGTCGGCACCTCGAAGTCGTAGGTCTCGTAGCTGCAGTACGGGAAGTACCGCCGCACGTCGTAATCGACGCCCGACGCCCGCGCGATCGGCCCCACCAGCCCCCAGGCCAGGGCATCGTCTGCAGCGATGACGCCGACGCCCTGGGTGCGGCGCATGAAGATATCGTTCTTGTTGAGCAGCCCCTCGAACTCGTCGATCTTGCCTGGAAAGCGATCGAGGAACGCGTTGACCGCCTCGTGAAAGCCGCGCGGCAGATCCTCGCGGAGCCCGCCCACGCGGAAGTAGCTCGGAAAGAACCGGAACCCCGCCACGAGCTCGTTGATGTTCATGAGAAGCTCGCGCTCGCGGATCGCGTAGAAGAGCATCGACACGGCGCCGATCTCGAGCGAGTGCGTCCCGAGCCAGATCAGATGGCTGGCAATCCGCTGCAGCTCGGTGAGGAGCACCCGGATGTCCTTCACGCGCTGCGGCATCTCGAGGCCGAGCAGCGTTTCGACGCCCAAGACGAAGGCGAGGCTGTTCGACTGCGCCGCCAGGTAGTCCATCCGCTCGACGAGCGGGACGACCTGTTGCCACTTCTTCTGCTCCGCCGTCTTCTCGATGCCGGTGTGGAGGTAGCCGATCGTCGGCTGCAGGGAGCGGACGATTTCGCCATCGAGCTCCAGCACCAGCCGCAGCACGCCATGCGTGCTGGGGTGCTGCGGCCCCATGTTCACGGTCATCGTCTCGGTGCGGAGTTCGGCCATGACGATCAGCGGGCCAGCCGGCGCTGGCGGTCGCGCTCGAGGTTCGCCCTGAACTCTTCCTCGCTGATCTCGAGCGGCTGGTAGGTCTGCGCCGGCTTCCGGATCTGCACGGGATAGTCCTTTCGCTGCGGATGCCCTTCCCAGTCGTCGGGCATCAGCAGCCGGCGCAGATCGGGGTGACCGTCGAAGACGATGCCGAACATGTCCCAGACCTCGCGCTCGAGCCAGCCGGCCGACGGCCAGATGCCCTGGACGGTCGGCACCGATCCCGGCTCGCCCGCGCGGACCTTGAGACGCACCCGCTGCCGGTTCGGAATCGACAGCAGGTGGTAGACGACCTCGAACCGCGGATCGCGCGGGAAATAGTCGGCCGCCGTCACCTCGACGAGCGCGGTGAAGCGGAGGGACGGCGTGTCGCGAAGGGCAAGACCCGTCTCGACGAGGCGATTGGCGGGAACGTAGATGGTGGCGAAGTCGACGCTCGCCCCAGCCTCGTAGCCGGCACCGGGCACGAGCGGCGCCAGAGCGGTGATGATCGCGTGCGAATCCACGTCAGTAGTGGTTCAGGCCCTCGACCGCGCAATCTTCTGCTGAAGCTGCACGATCCCGTAGATGAGCGACTCGGGCCGGGGCGGGCACCCGGGCACGTAGACGTCGACCGGCACCACCTGATCCACGCCCTGGACGATGGCGTAGTTGTCGAAGACGCCGCCGATCGAGGCGCACGCGCCCATGGAGATGACCCACTTCGGCTCCGGCATCTGGTCGTAGACGCGCCGCATCGCGGGCGCCATCTTCCGCGAGAGACGCCCCGCGACGATCATCAGATCCGACTGTCGCGGCGACCCGCGGAAGACCTCCGCGCCGAAGCGCGCGAGGTCGTACCGGCTGGCGACGGTGGCCATCATCTCGATCGCGCAGCACGCCAGACCGAATTGCGCCGGCCAGATCGCCGATCGCCGCGCCCACTGCACGATCTTCTCGACGGTCGTGGTAATGAGCGGCAGCTCAGGGTCGAGACCGAGATGTGCGTCCGCCTGCGACATGTGGCTCACGCCGCCTTCCGATCCACCTGCCGCCGCAGCCCGGGGCCCCCGCCGCGCGGTTTTCGCGCGGTGGGGTGGAGGCGCGCCGGCGGACCCCAGTCGAGCACGCCCTTCCGCCACACGTAGACGTAGCCGACCGTCAGAATCAGGAAGAACGTCACGAGCTGGACGAAGCCGGGCCAGCCGAGATCGCGCAGCGCCACGGCCCACGGATAGAGAAACGCGATCTCGATGTCGAAGAGCAGGAAGATCATCGCCACCAGGTAGAACTTGACGGAGTGGCGCTCGCGCGCGTTGCCGACCGCGGGCATCCCGCACTCGTACGGCGCCAGCTTTTCGGGGGTGGGGTTGCGCGGCCCGAGGAGCATCGACAAGCCGATCATCACCCCGGCAAATCCGACGCCGAGGGCGATCATCATGACGACGCCGAGCCAGCCGTCCATCGGTGAAATCCTTGAGCGAAAGGCCTCAGTGACAAGCGCGCCGTCGCGCTTGTGAAGATTTTCTCAACCAACCCATGCTATAGAACCACCCTGGAAAGGTCAACGAACCTGTGAGGCTTGCGTGGTTTCGACCATCGTCTGCGGCTCAGGAGGCGAGCGCCCCGCTCGTCGCCGAGCTTGCCGCACGCCACGACCTCGACCTCTACACGCACGTGAACGCACACGACTTCGTCTGGACTCAGTTCCGCGCGCCGTACGAGCTGTGCGTCTTCGAGCTGGACAACACCGCCGCGCATGCATTCATCTGGCCGTACCTGCTCCACTACCGCGGCGTGCTGCTGCTCGCCTCGGCGACGCTCCATGACAGCCGCGCGCGTGCGCTGGCGGCCGCCCGACGACGCGACGACTACGAGGCCGAGTTCCTCTTCAGTGAACGCCATCCGCCGCGCCCCGTACGGACGCTGCCGTGGGAACCCGAGGGCGCGTGGCCGATGCTGCGCGTGCCGCTGACGGCCGCGCGCGTGACGGTCGTGCCGAACCGCGCGCTGGCCGACGCACTCCGCGACGAGCACCCGTACGCGCGCATCGTCTACGCGCCGCTGGCCGCGCCATCGGCGGACGCCGCGCCGGAACGCCGCGCGGACGCCGCCGCCACGGTCACGTTCGGCATGCTCACAGGGGATCGCGTCGAAGTCGCGCGCCGGGCGCTCGCGCGCGCGCACGGACTCGGCGCCAGCGCCGCGCTCATCGAGCAGGCGTCAGCCGAGCGCGTCCTGCGCGAGGCCGATGTCGTCATCGCGCTGGCATCGCCACCTGGCGGCATGCCGCAGCGGCTGGCGCGCGCCGCCCTGGGCGCGGGCGTGCCGGTCACGACGCTCGAAACGATCCTCACCGCCGACTGGCCGGCGCTCGACCCGCAGACGTGGCGCCCCCGCGGCCTGTCCAAGGAACGACCGATTGCGGTGACCGTCGACCCGCGCGACGAGGAGCACTCGCTCGCACTCGCGATGCGGCGCCTCTCGACGGACGCCGCCCTGCGGTCCGAGCTTGGCGAGGCCGCGCGCGCGTGGTCGCACGCACATGAAGGCCTCGCTGTCGCGTCCGACGCATGGGAGCGCCTGCTGCAGGAAGCGGCGCGTGTCGAGCCGCCGCCGCGCCCCGCCGACTGGCCGGCCCACCTCACCCCTGACGGCACCGAGCGCGCCCGGGCGACGCTCGCCGAGTTCGGCGTGACGGTTGATCTCTTGTGACCACGAAGGTCACGAAGATCACGAAAGGATTGTTATCTCTTCGCGATCTTCGTGTCTTCGTGGTTCAGTTCCCACGCGTACCCGGGCTCGGTCGTGAGTCGTGGGTCGTCGACCGGCATCCCCATCGAGAAGTGATACAGGCTCTGCCAGGCGTGGCCCGTCAGGCCGAGCACGTCGTGCACAGGGTCGTCGTAGAAGCAGCCGATGCCGGTCGCTCGGCCGCCGGTCGTTTCCGCCTCGAGATACAACACCTGACCGATGAGACCGCACTCCCAGTAGAGCCGCCGGTAGAACGATTCCCCCCGCTCGCGCAGCGCGGGCTCGACGCGCGCGATCATCCCGAGGCTGAAGAAGCCGTCCTCCGCGATCTGCTGATCGCAGGAGACGCGATTGGCGAGGCGGCGGCAGTCGAGCGGAGCGAGGAGAAACAGGGCGTCCACCGGCTCCCAGACGAACTCCGCGCGCATGGCCGACTTCCATTCCTCCATCACCGCCTCGTCTCGTAGATACGCATAGATGCCGGGCTGGAGGTGCTCGACCCGGTGGACGAAGAGTGCGAGGTGGACCTGCGGCGGCCAGTCGATGGCATCCCACGGCGGAGCGGGTGGCCGCAGGCGGCGGAGCATGGTGAGAAAGGCGTCCCGGCTCAGACCGCTTTCGCCGCCAAACGCGACCGCACTGCGGCGCTGGAGGATGACGGTGCGGGCGGACAGGTCACT
>CAZGLC010000048.1:0-12489 GCA_964526235.1 uncultured Bifidobacteriaceae bacterium | reverse complement strand
ACGTCATCGATGATGGGCCACTCCACCCGGCCGTGGCTCAAGCGATTGGCGGTGCCGCGCCACGAGCCGCGCAGGGCGGCGTCGACGAGCGGCGCCGGATCGCGGTCGATCCACCACGATGGGTCGGCGGAGGTGACCACGGCCAGGCACTCGGCTTCCTCGCGCTCGGCATCGGGAAAGTCGGCGTCGCGATCCAGGCCGAGCAGGGTCATCAGCCGGGCGTCGGACCATCGCGGCAGGAGCGCGAGGCGCCAGCCAAGCAGCGCCGCCGCCAGCCGGAGCGCCCCGATCGCATGGCCCGCGTCGTGCTGGCAGTAGCGGAACGCCCGCTCGCCGTATTTCCAGGCTTCGCGCCAGGGGATCGACGTCAGCGCCACCAGGAAGGCCGCGTCTCCCGACGACGGGCGTATCCACGACGTCCAGGCTGCCTCGTCCAGTACGCCGCGCTTCTCGAGCGCGTGCTCGCGCGGCGCGTAGTGCGACACCGTGCCGTCGACGAGCACATAGGCCTCGGTCGGATGGAGGTTGCCGCTCGAGGGATTGACGCGCAGCGCCCACCGCGATGCGCCGTACTGCTTCCACGCGGACAGCCCCATGGAGCAGCGGAGGAACTCGCCGATCGAGTCCCGCGTGATCGGCGCGGCAGCGGCGGTGCGGTCGAAGAGCGCCGTGTACGGGACCGCGGGGGCGACCGGGGTGCGTGGGAGCGCGGCGAGCGGCGCGCCGGCGTAGCGGCGAAACGGGTCGGGCTGCGTGGCCCAGTCGAGATAGCCGAGCGCGCGGGCGAACCGCTGGAAGTGATGCTTGGTCCGGTCGTGGTAATGGAGGGTGAACACGGCAGCTGGGTGTCTGGGCTGCTGAGTTGCTGGGTTGCGTCGGTCGTGCTGACCGAGCCACCCAGCTACCGAGCCTACCAAGCTCCCTACTTCGACAGCTGGCTCATCCGCCGATCGAGCTCGGCGATCGCCTGCCCGAGCTGCTGGCGCCGCGCCTGGTGCGTGGCGAGCTCGAGCTGACGCTGCATTTCGGTGCGCGCCAGCCGGCACGACTCGAGCTGGCGAACGCGCTCGGGATCGGCCGACTTGACAACCTGGCGGGCTTTCTTCTTTTCCTGCTCCCGTTCTTCCATCCGCTCGGCGAGGCGGGATTCCGCGTCGACGAGCCCTTCTCCAGCGTCTCCCATCATATGTGATTATACGGCCCAGTTCCGCCAAACGTTCACTCTAGAATCGAGCGGTGGGCGACCGCGCGCTCGGCCTCTTCGATCCGGCGGTGCGTACCTGGTTCACCGAGACCTTCGCGGCGCCGACACGGCCGCAGCGCCTCGGGTGGCCGGTCATCGCGAGCGGCCGATCGACGCTCGTGCTGGCCCCGACCGGCAGCGGCAAAACGCTCGCGGCATTTCTCTGGTGCCTCAATCGGCTCATGTTCGCGCCGCCGCCGGCGGCGGCCGACCGCTGCCGTGTGGTCTACGTCTCGCCGCTCAAGGCGCTCGCCGCCGACGTCGAACGCAACTTGCGCACGCCGCTTGCGGGCATCGCCGCCGCGGCCGCCGCGCAGGCGACCGCCGTCACGGTGCCCGGGATCGCGATGCGGACGGGGGATACGCCCGCGGGCGAGCGGGCCCGGTTTCTGCGGGCGCCGGCCGACATCCTGATCACCACGCCCGAATCGCTCTTCCTGCTGCTCACCTCGCGCGCACGCGAGCGGCTCGCCCACGTCGAAACCGTGATCATCGACGAGATCCATGCCCTCGTTCCCGGCAAGCGGGGCGCCCACCTGGCGCTCTCGCTCGAGCGGCTCGAGGCCCTCGCCGAGGGACGGCCGCTGCAGCGCATCGGCCTCTCGGCCACCCAGCGCCCCCTCGAGGAGGTGGCGCGGTTCCTTGGCGGCGCCCTTCCCCGGCGCCGGCCGGCCCGGCGGAGGGCGGACGAGGACGCCGAGCAGATCCTCCACGACGAGTTCGCGGATGATGCATCGCCTCCGATATTCCGGCCGGTCACGGTCGTCAACGCCGCCGAACCCAAGTCACTCGAGCTCCGAATCGAAATCCCCGCTCAGGAACGCGAACGATCCGAACGATCCGAACGTTCTGTCTGGTCCTCGATTCACCCCCGTCTGCTCGACCTGATTCGCGCCCACCGCGCGACGCTGCTCTTCGTAAACAGCCGCCGGCTGGCCGAGCGGCTGGCGGCCGCGCTCAACGATCTGGCCGGCGAGCCGCTCGTCCGCTCGCATCACGGGTCGCTCGCGCGCGAGGCGCGGCAGGAGGTCGAGGAGCTGCTCAAGGCGGGCCGCATCCGCGGTCTGGTCGCCACCTCGTCACTCGAGCTCGGCGTCGACATGGGGGCCGTCGATCTCGTCGTGCAGATCGGCGCGCCGCCGTCGGTTGCCAGCGGCCTGCAGCGCATCGGCCGCGCGGGCCATCAGATCGACGCCGTCAGCCGCGGCATCGTTTTTCCGAAATTCCGCGGGGATCTCGTCGCCTGCGCCGCGATTGCGCAGGCGATGCACGACGGCACGGTCGAGGCGACGCACTACCCGCGCAATCCGCTCGACGTGCTCGCGCAGCAGATCGTCGCCATGGCGGCGATGGATCGGTGGGGCGTCGACGAGCTGTTTGCGCGCGTGCGGTGCGCGGCGCCCTTTGCCACGCTGAGCCGCCGGATGTTCGAGAGCATCCTCGACATGCTCTCGGGGCGCTTCCCGTCGGACGACTTTGCCACGCTCAAGCCGCGGATCACGTGGGACCGCGTCCGCAACCGCGTGTCCGGGCGCGAGGGCGCCGCACGCGTGGCGATTGCCAATGCGGGCACGATTCCCGACCGGGGGCTCTACGGCGTCTTTCTCGCCGGCGCCGAGCGGCCGACGCGCGTCGGCGAGCTCGACGAGGAGATGGTGTTCGAGACCAAGGTTGGCGAGACGTTCACGCTCGGCGCCTCGACGTGGCGCGTCGGCGAGATCACCAACGACCGCGTGCTCGTGTCGCCCGCGCCGGGAGAACCGGGGAAGCTTCCGTTCTGGCACGGCGATCAGGCGGGTCGTCCGGTGGAGCTCGGCTACGCCGTCGGGCGCCTCATGCGCGAATTGCGGGCGGTCCCGAAAAACGCCGCCGTCGATCGCCTCGTGCGCCGGCACGATCTCGACACGAACGCCGCCGAGACGCTCCTCCGCTATCTGGACGACCAGGCGGCCGCCGGCGCCGTCCCCGACGACAAGACCATCGTCGTCGAACGCTGCCTCGACGAGCTGGGCGACTGGCGCGTGTGTCTGCTGTCGCCGCTCGGCAGCCGCGTACACGCGCCGTGGGCGATGGCCGTGCAGGGCGCTGTCCGGCGGCAGGGGGGCGCCGACGTCGAGGTCATGTGGGGCGACGAAGGCTTCGTCGTCCGATTTCCCGAAGCCGCCGAGCCGCCGGATCCCGCGCTCCTCCTGCCCTCGGCAGACGACGTCGAATCGCTCGTGGTCGGCCAGGTGGCGGCGACGTCGCTTTTTGCCGCGCGCTTTCGGGAAACGGCGGCGCGCGCGCTCCTCCTGCCCCGCCGCCGCCCCGGCGCCCGCACGCCGCTCTGGCAGCAGCGCAAGCGCGCCGCCGATCTGCTGGCCGTGGCGTCGCGCTACGGCTCGTTTCCGGCGCTCCTCGAAACGTACCGGGAGATTCTGCGCGACCATTTCGACATGCCGGCGCTGGCCGAGACGCTGCGCCGGATCGGCACGCGCGCGCTCCGCGTGACGACGATCGACTCGCGGACGCCGTCGCCGTTTGCGGCGTCGCTGCTCTTCAGCTACGTGGCGAACTACATCTACGACGGCGACGCGCCGCTCGCCGAGCGGCGCGCGCAGGCGCTCTCGGTGGATCAGGCGCAGCTGCGCGAGCTCGTCGGCGACGCCGAGCTGCGGGAGCTGCTCGATCCGGCCGCCTTCGAGGCGGTCGAGCGGCAGCTGCAGCACCTGGATGAGGGGTATCGCGCGCGGAGCGCCGACGCGCTGCACGATCTCCTCATTCGCATCGGCGATCTCGGTCTCGAGGAGATTCGCGCACGGAGTGCGATGCCTGCGCCGGAGGCGGCCGTCCGCGCCCTGGAAGACGCGCAGCGGATCGTCTCGCTGCCGATCGCCGGCGAACCGCGGTTCGCCGCGGTCGAGGACGTCGCCCGGTACCGCGACGCGCTCGGGATCCCGCTGCCCCCCGGCCTGCCGCGTGCGCTCGTCGAGCCGGTCCGTGATGCCGCCGGGGATCTCGTCATGCGCTATGCCCGCACCCACGGGCCGTGGACGGTGCGCGAGGTCGCCGCACGGTTCGGCCTCGCACCCGCGTCAGTCGAAGCGGTGCTCGTCCGGCTCACGCGCGAGGGACGCCTGCTCGAAGGCGAGTTCCGTCCGGGCGTCGTCGAACGCGAATGGATCGATCCCGACGTCCTCCGCGCGCTGCGCCGGCGTTCGCTCGCGCGGCTGCGCCGCGAGGTGGAGCCGGTCGAGGCCGACGCGCTCGGACGGTTCCTGCTCTCGTGGCAGGGGATCGGCACCGGCCGCCGCGGACCGGAGCCGCTCCTCGACGCCGTCGAGCAGCTGCAGGGCGCGGCCATTCCCGCGTCGGTCGTCGAAACGGACGTGCTGCCGGCCCGCATCGAGCGGTACGAGCCGGGACTGCTCGACATGCTGATGGCGTCCGGCGAGGTCGTCTGGGTGGGCGTCGAACCGCTCGGCGATCGTGATGGCCGCATCGCGCTGTATCTGACCAGCCACGTCTCGCGCCTGCGGGCCCCGGCGCCGGCAAGCGCCGGTGACCGTTCGACCGCGCCGCGCGGCCGCGCGGCCGAGATCGTCGCGTATCTGCAGACGCGCGGCGCGTCGTTCTTCGGCGCCATCCACGAGGGGACCGGAGGCGGCTTTCCGGGCGAAACGGTCGACGCGCTGTGGAGTCTGGTCTGGGGCGGGCTCGTCACCAACGACACCCTGCATCCGCTGCGCGCGTTTCTGCGCGGCCCAGACCCGCCTTCGGCAAGTCTTCGTCGCGCAAACGCCTCGCAGGAGCGCTCCCGTCGATTGGTGCCTGCGAGAGCGGAAGGCCGATGGTCGCTGGTGGCGGCAGCGGGCACGGATCGGCCGTCGGTCACGGAATGGGGCGCGGCCACGGCCTCGCAGCTTTTGACGCGATTTGGCGTGGTCACGCGCGAGACGGTCGCCGCCGGGGCGGTCGCAGGCGGCTTCACCGCGGTCTACCAGGTCTTGAAGGCGATGGAGGAGGCGGGGCGCATCAGGCGGGGCTATTTCGTCGCCGGGCTGGGCGGGGCGCAGTTCGCCACGCCGGCGGCCGTCGATCTCCTGCGCGCGACGCGACAGACACCGGACACGCCGCGCACGCAGGTGCTGGCCGCTACCGATCCCGCCAACCCGTACGGCGCAATCGTGCGGTGGCCGGTTGCCGGGGTCCGGGATCCGGGGTCCGGGATCCGAACGGAACCGACGAACCTCGAACCTTCCGGATCCCGCATCCCGAATCCCGGATCCCGCATCCCGAATCCCGGATCCCGCATCACGAGTCCCGGATCCCGCATCACGAGTCCCGGATCCCGCATCCCGCATCCCGCATCCCGGATGGGACCGACGCGGTCGGCGGGAGCTCGGGTCGTGCTCGTCGACGGCGCGCTGGCGGGCTCTCTGCGCCGCGGTGAACGCGAGTTGCTTCTGTTCGCGCCTGCGGCCGAGCCGCGCCGGACGCAGGTCGTGCGCGAGGTCGCGCGGGCGCTGCGCGCGCTGGCGAGCAGGCGCGGCATGCTGCTGGCCGAGATCGACGGCAGCGACGCTACGGCGCACGCGGCCGCCGCGGTGTTCGTCGAGGAAGGATTCGTCCGAAGCGCCATGGGCCTTCAACTAAGGCCTGAGGCCTTGGGCCCGAGGCCCGCTGATGGCACCGCCATTGCGGGAGCGGCGCCAGGAGATCACGCCATGGCTGAGCAGTGACGCACGAACGACGACCTCGTCCAGACGCCCGATCCGGACGAAACGCGCGAGACGGAGCGCGAGCGCGTCCGCTTCTCGAACGATCGCGACCAGGCGCGCGAGCGCGCGGGCGAGACGCCGCCGCATGCGCAGGGCTACTGCTGAGTATAGATCGAAATTTTTTCATACCTCCCTCAGCCGTAGCCGCGGCGAAAGGGTCGATAATGTCCGCCAATGGCCATCCCGCCATCGTTCGACATCACCTCCACCGTCGATCTGCAGGAGGTCGACAACGCCCTGAACCAGGCGCGGAAGGAAGTCGCGCAGCGGTACGATTTCAAGGGATCCAAAGCGTCGATTGAGTTCGATCGCCACGAATCGACGCTCGTGCTCATCGCCGACGACGAGCCGAAACTGAACGCGCTGTGGGAGATCGTGGTGACGCGGCTCGTGCGGCGCAACGTGCCCACGAAGAACCTGACGCGCGGGTCGGTGCAGACCGCGGCCAACAGTACCGTGCGGCAGGACATCGCGCTGCAGCAGGGCATTCCGTCGGAGAAGGCGCGCGAGATCGTCAAGTTCATCAAGGACGCGAAGCTCAGGAAGGTGCAGGCGGCCATTCAGGGCGACCAGCTCCGGGTCAGCTCGTCGTCGAAGGACGAGCTCCAGGACGTGATGCGGCTCCTGCGCGAGCAGGATTTCGGCCTGGCACTCCAGTTCGGGAACTATCGCGGCTAGCGGGCTTTCACGGCGACGGCGAGCGCGGCGTGTGAGAAGGGCTTGGGCAGAAACGTCGCGTCCGAGGGAAGTGGCGAAATCGTCGCCGCTCCGCCCGACATGATCACCACGCGGGTACCTGGCGCAGCGCTCGCGACGGCGCGCGCCACCAGCGCTCCATCGAGATCCGGCAGATCGAGATCGGTGAGGAGCACATCGACGCGCGTGCCGAGCTCGACGACGCTGATCGCCTCGCGGCCGGTGCTCACGGCAATCACCTCGCAGCCGAGCGCTCGCAGCTGCCGATCCACGACGCTTCGCACGTTCTGATCGTCCTCGACCAGCAGGACGCGAAGTCGCGTTCGTTCCACGGCCCGACGACGATGCCAGCATCGTCGTCCCGAGTCAACCTATACTTCCTATGGAAGGGCACTATATAGGGTTCATCGCGCTAGGGCGGGTCGCCATACTGCCTGCCGGAGGCGTCACGGGTGACAGACCTTCGAGGGCACGTGGGCGTCCGACTGAGGCAGCTGCGGCTCGCGCGCAAGCTGACGCAAGAGCAACTGGCCGAGCGGGCGGGCCTGAGCGACAAGTTTCTCGGAGAGCTGGAGCGCGGCCGCGGCAATCCGACGTTGACCACGCTGGCGGCGCTGAGCGAGGCGCTGGGCGTCCGCCTCGTCGACCTGCTCGCCGTCGAGACGGACCGGCCGCGCCTGACGTCGCGACAAGCGATGCAAGTACGCGAGGCACTCGCCTCCATCGAGACCCTCGTGGAGTGGGCGACGCCTCCGTCAACTCAACCCGCAAAACTCAAAGCTCACAAAGGGAAACCCGGTAAGTCTTGAGTTGTGCGTTTTCAGTTATTTCTTCTTCTTCTCTTCCCAGGTGACTTCGGTCTCGTTGCCGGGATGGAGCTCCAGGATCGACGTCGCCAGACGGTCGGTCCGCACGCCCAGCGGCAGCTCCGTCTGGTAGGTCAGGTCCTTCGCCCCCGCGCTGCGCAGCTCGTACTGCACGTTCGCCCGCCGCAGAATGGCTTCGACATCCGGGCGGAGCGAGACCGGATCGGGATCGACGATCTTCAGATCGAATGTCTTCCGACGCTCGGGCTCGAACGACTCGATCACCCACAGCACCGCGAGAATGAAGGCGGTGGCGAACAGGGCGAGCCCGTAGAGCTCCACCCCTGACGCGAGGCCGAGGCACAGCGTCGCGAGCATCACGACGGCATCCTTGGGATCGTCGATGCGGGCGCGATAGCGGATCAGGCTTGCGACGCCGACGATCCCGAACGCCCGCGCCAGGTTGCTGCCGACGACGAGCATCACCATCGTGCCGACGATCGCCAGAATGATCTGCGTCTGAATCACCGACGCCGACCGCGGCGGCGTGCCGCGGCGGCGCGCCCGGAAGGCGAGTACGGCGCCGAGCGCGGCAGCAATCGGCAGCGCGAGCACCGCCCGCGCCACCATTTCGGCATGGGTCTCGAGCACGTCGGGAATGGCGGCGGAGAGCTCCGGCGGCAGCTGCGGCATCAGTCCTCTTCGACCCGGCGGTCGACGCGCAGCGCCAGGCCGTCGGCAATCTTTTCCTTGATCCGCCGGATGAAGCGCTCCGCCTGCGGCGGCGCATAGTTGCCGGCCCGGAACGCATCGCGCCACTGTGCGTCGGTCAGCCGCGACAGCTCGCGGGCCGCCCACTGCACGTCTCCGGGCTCGATCATCGCGAGCAGATCCTGGTGGCGCCGCCATAGTCGAACTCGATGCGCGGCTCCACCGCCGTGATGAACGCCTCGCGCTCGAACCCGTCGAGCCAGTTACGGCGCGGATAGACTTTGCCGGTCTCGCCGAGCGCCGCGCCGAGATCGCGGACGACGTACCAGGTGGACGGGGGTCTGACCCCCGCGCTGGGCCAGGGGGTCAGTTCGAGGCCGTTCGGGTCGACGACGTCGTAGCTGACGCTGAAGCCGGTGTCGTCCCTGGCTTTCTGCCGGCTCCAGTTCAACGCCTCGTGCACCTTCGAGACCGCCACGGCGCTCGTGGACTACCTCCATGCGCTTGGTGTGTCGCATTGCTACGCCTCGAGCTACCTCGCCGCCGTGCCGGGCAGCACGCACGGGTACGACGTGGCCGATCCGTCGCGCCTCAATCCGGACGTCGGCGACGAGGAGCGCTACGCGCGCTGGATCGAAGCGCTCCGCCGCCGCGGCATGGGGCACATCGTCGACGTCGTCCCGAATCACATGGGGATCGCGCAATCGGCGAACCCGTGGTGGCAGGACGTGCTGGAGAACGGCCCCAACGCGCGTCAGGCGCGCGTCTTCGACATCGACTGGCATCCGCTCAAGCCGGAACTGCGGGACAAGGTCCTGCTGCCGATCCTGGGCGACGCCTACGGCGCGGTGCTCGAACGGCAGGAGATTCGCCTCGAGTACACGGGCGGCGCCTTCGAGGCGCGCTACTTCGACCAGGTGCTCCCGATCTCGCCGGGCACCTACGACCGGGTCCTCGACACGGGCCGCGAGGCGCTGCTCGACGGGTTCCGCATCGATCACGTCGACGGGCTCTACGACCCCGGCGACTATCTCGGGCGGGTGCAGCAGCGGGCGCAGGAGCGGCGGCCCGAGATGTACGCCGCCGATCGCCCGCTGTACGTCGTCGTGGAGAAGATTCTCGGCGCGGACGAGGAGCTGCCTCCGTGGCCGGTTGCCGGCACCACGGGCCACGACTTCCTCGCGCAGGTCAACGGCCTGTTCGTCGACGGCCGCAACGAGGGCGCGCTCACCAGCGTGTACGAGCGGTTCGCGCGGACGCGGGCGCGCTTCCGCGACGTTGTCTACTGGGGCAAGGAGCTGGTGCTGCGGCTCAGCATGGCGAGCGAGCTGAACGTGCTCGCGCACGGCATCAACCGGTTCTCCGAGCGGAACCGCTATTGCCGCGACTTCACGCTGAACAGCCTCACGCACGCGGTGCGCGAGATCATCGCCTGCTTCCCGGTAGTTGATACACGCCAGTACATCCCCGACGCCGAGCGCGACGAGCACATCCGGCTCGTCGGCACCTGGCCCTTCGGCCCGATGCACCAGGCGGAGGAGCGCGCGTACCGCGACCGCATCGTCGCTTACATGCACAAGGCGATGCGGGAAGCCAAGGTGTTCACGAGCTGGCTGAGCCCGAGCGACCGGCACGAACGGGCCATGACGCGGTTCATCGAGACGGCGCTCGCGCCCGACAACCGCGCGTTTCGCGACGACTTCGTGCAGTTCGCGCGCCAGCTCGCCGGCTACGGCATCTACAATTCCCTGGCGCAGCTGGCGGTGAAAATCGGTGCGCCGGGCGTGCCCGACTTCTACCAGGGCACCGAACTCTGGGACTTCAGCCTCGTGGATCCCGACAACCGGCGGCCGGTCGACTACGAGCGGCGGCGCGTGCTGATCGAGGAGCTCGATGCGGCCCTGACGCAGGAAGGCCCGGGCGCGCTTGCCGACCGCCTGCTCGCGGCTCCCTGCGACGATCGGATGAAGCTCTACGCGACGAGCACGCTGCTTCGATTCCGCAGGACCCACCTGGCAATCTTCCAGAGCGGCGAGTACGATCCCCCCACGGCTGACGGTCTGCGCCGCGACCACGTCTTCGCCTTCGCGCGCACCCATGACGGGGAGCAGGTCGTTGTCGTCGTGCCGCGGCTGGTGGCGACGCTCGTGCCCGACGGGGACGCGCCGCCACTCGGCGAACGCGTCTGGGGCGACACGCGGCTCGCGCTACCGGCGGGGAGTCCGCGGATGTACCGGCACGCGCTCACCGGCGAGGGCATCCGCGCACGGGGTGATAGGGAGGGCGCACAGCTGGCGCTGTCCGACGTCTTCGCGCGGTTTCCGGTCGCCGTCCTCGAGGGTCGCTAAGTGGCGTGGGAGTACATCGTTGTCGCACTCGTGGTGTGGATGCTGCTCGTCCTGCTGTTTACCCCCCGGATCGACTACCAGGTCACCACGCCGCTCCGGCCTGACAGCGACGAGTTCCTCCACGTCTTGCAGGCGACCTGCCAGGCCACCATCCAGGGCTCCAACCAGGTCGAGATCCTGACGAACGGGGCGCAGTTCTACCCCGCCCTGCACGACGCCATCCTGCAGGCGCGCGCGTCGATTCATCTCGAGGCCTACATCGTCCAGCCCGGCGATGCCGCCGACATGCTGATCAACGCGATGATGGCGCGGGCGCGCGCGGGTGTCGCCGTCCGGATCGTGCTCGACTCGATCGGGAGCGCCGGCCTCGGGAGCGCCCGCGCGCGCTGGCTGCGTGGCGCAGGCTGCCGGCTCTATTTCTACCAGCCCATCAGGTGGTACCGCGTCCACCGCCTGAACAACCGCACCCACCGCGAACTGCTCGTCGTCGACGGCCGCGTCGCCTTCACCGGCGGCGCAGGCATCGCCGACTGGTGGTATCACGGCACGGGCGGGCACCCGCCATGGCGCGACACGATGGTGCGCCTCGAAGGTCCCATCGTCAGCGCCCTGCAGGGGGTCTTCGCGGAGAACTGGCTCGCGGAGACGGGCGAGATCCTCACGTCGCCCGACGACTGGCCCGCCCTCGGGCCGGCGGGGACGACCGAAGCGATGCTCGTGAAGAGCTCGCCGTCCGATCGCGCCACCGCGTCTCGCATCGTCTTTCAGATGCTCGTCGAAGGCGCGGCTACGGAGGTCGACATCAGCACGCCGTACTTTTTGCCCGACCGCGCGCTCCGCCGGGCGCTGGCGCGCGCGGCGCGACGCGGCGTGCGCGTGCGGGTCGTGGTGCCTGGAGCGCGCACCGACCAGCGGCTCGTGCGTGTCGCCAGCCGGCGAATGTACGGCGAACTGCTCGAGGCGGGCGTGCGGATTTTCGAGTACCGGCCGGGGATGACGCACGTGAAGGCGCTGCTCGTCGACGGCCGCTGGGCCGTGATCGGCACGACCAACGTCGACAACCGCTCGTTCGAGCACAACGACGAGGTGAACGTGGCGTTCCGCGAGGCGGCCCTCGTCACCCGGCTCGAGCGCGATTTCGAACTGGATCTGACGGTGAGCGACGAAATTACGCGCGACGGGTGGCGGCGGCGGCCGGCACTCGAGAAGCTCGCGGCCCCCTTCTGCTCTCTTCTGGAACGCCAGCAGTAGCCACTAGCCGGTAGCGTATGTTCTTCCTACCGGCTACCACCCACCAACTACCCGCTTCGTGTGCGGTTCCGGCCGCGCGCGCGTTTCTTCCTATGAATGGTCGCGCCAACGCCCGCGGTCCCGTTGGCACCGTGGTTGCTCTGGCACCACCGCAGGAGGTCGCCGTGAAACGCCGTGCCATTGGTTGTGCCCTCAGCGCAGCGTTCGTGCTCGCCATCGGATCGACCACGCCTGGCAGCGCGGCGGACGTGGTGGAGATCCTGCTGAACGGCACGTATTTCAGCGAACCGGCGACCGTCCGTTTCATGGTGGCGGTGGAGCCGCACCAGGCGAACCGCGTGCTGTGGATCGAGGCCGACAGCGCCGATCTCTACCGCGCCAGCGAGATCACCCTGAGCGGCGCCGGCGAAAAGCGGATGCATACGCTCGCGTTCAAGAATCTCACGGCCGGCCACTACACGCTCCGCGCGGAGGTCCGCTCCACCAGCGGCGTGCGCGGCATGGCGACGCGAGAGGTCGTCGTCACGGGCTCCGGGCTGCAATGACGCGGGACTCGGGGATCGGGGATCGGGGATCGGGGATCCGGGATCGGGGATCCGGGATCGGGGATCCGGGATCGGGGATCCGGGATCCGGAAGACCCATCGGATCTTGACCGCCGCGGTCAGCTCGCGC
>CAZGLC010000047.1:0-22545 GCA_964526235.1 uncultured Bifidobacteriaceae bacterium | reverse complement strand
TGATGACGCTGGTGTCGAGCACCTTGTAGCGGCGGCGCGACCCGGCGGAGCGAAACAGGCTGACCAGGTTCGCCGGCTCGAGCCACTCGCCCCGCCGCGCGCCCATCACCAGACCGAGATACGGAAGGGCGAGCAGGATCAGCGTGTGCAGAAAGACGACCCGGCCGTCTCCGAGATTCGCCCAGTAGAGCGAATCGCCGAGCACCTTTGCCGCCCCCAGCCCCACCGCGCCGCCGAGGAGGCCTCCCAACATGTGCGGTACCGAGGCGTTGCGGAGGCGAATCTCGAGGACGACGACCAGGGCACCGAGCACCAGGCCGAACAGGACGTTCGGCACCAGCCCGGCATCGGTGAGGGGGTTGATCTGATACGCCGAATAGCCGACTGCGGCAACGAAGACCGTGCGCGCAAGAGCGAACCAAGCCATCAGTGCCCCCCGGGAAACATGATGAATGGGGCAACCTTAGAACCCTGGGCGCAGAAAATCAAGTGATGAGCGAATCAAGCGCTTCTCCGACGGTTTTGACCCCCACGAGCTCGAGACCACCGGTTTCAAGCGTCGGGTCGCCACGATCGATGTTGGCGGCGGGCAGGACAATGCGGGTAAATCCCATCTGCGCGGCCTCGCGGATGCGCAGCGCCGCCTGCGGGATGCCGCGGACCTCGCCCGAGAGCCCCACCTCCCCGAAGATCGCCGTCGCGGGCGAGAGGCTCCGGTTGCGCACGCTCGACGCGACGGCGGCCACCACGCTCAAGTCGGCCGCCGGCTCCTCGACCGTCATCCCGCCCGCGATGTTCACATAGACGTCGTCGCCGGCGAGGCTGAGACCGGCGCGCTTTTCCAGGACCGCCAGCAGCAGCGACACGCGATTCTGGTCGAGCCCGATGGCCATCCGCCGCGCATTGCCGTAGGTGCTGGTGCTGACGAGCGCCTGCACTTCCACGAGAATCGGCCGCGAGCCTTCCACGCAGCACAGGACCGCCGACCCGGGCGTGCCCGACGCGCGCTCAGAGAGAAAGAGCTTCGATGGATTGGCGACCGGCCGCAGCCCCGCGCCGGTCATCTCGAACACGCCCAGCTCGCTGACCGCGCCGAACCGGTTCTTCACCGCGCGGACGACGCGGTGCGCGTGATGCCGCTCGCCCTCGAAGTAGAGCACCGTGTCGACGACGTGCTCCAGGACCTTGGGACCAGCGAGGCTCCCGTCCTTGGTGACGTGGCCGACGAGCACCGTCGGGATGTTCTGACCCTTGGCGGCGAAGAGAAACTGCGTGGCAGCCTCGCGCACCTGACCGATGCTGCCGGGCGCCGACTGGAACTTCATCGAGAACACCGTCTGCACGGAGTCGACGATCACGAGTGACGGCTTCAGGCGGACGATCTCTTCGAGAATGCGCTCGATGCACGTCTCGGCGAGCAGATAGAGCGGCGCATCGCCGATGCCGAGCCGATCGCCGCGGCTCTTGATTTGATGTTCCGATTCCTCCGCCGACGCGTACAGCACCGGGCCCGCCGCCCGGGCAAAGTGCGCCGCCGCCTGCAGGAGGAGCGTCGACTTCCCGATGCCCGGCTCGCCGCCGAGCAGCACGAGCGAGCCCGGCACGACGCCGCCGCCCAGTACGCGATCGAACTCGTCGATGCCGGTCGTGAGCCGCACGGCGCTGGCGAGATCGACCTCCGCGTACAGACGCGCCGATCCGCCGGCGCCGAACTGCGCGTACCGGTTCGTCCCCGGCGCGGCGGTCGGCTCCGCGGACCGCTCCTCCACGAGCGAGTTCCAGGCGCCGCACTCGACACAGCGTCCCATCCACTTCGGCGCCTGCGCGCCGCACTCCTGGCAGACGAAGACCGCTCGCGGTGATTTCATGCTCGCGCGTCAACTCCCAACTTCCCACGACCAACTCCCAACGTTGGGAGTTGGCATTTTCGGGAGTTGGGAATTAGACATATTGTCGCTCGATTCGCGCGCCGATCCTGCAGACGATCTCATACGGAATCGTGCCGATGGCGGCCGCCATCTCGCGGACGTCGATCTGCTGCCACGATTCGCGTCCCTGCCGGCCGATGATGACGACCTCGTCGCCGGGCGACACGTCCTCGAGATCGGTCACGTCCACCGTCATCATGTCCATCGACACGGCGCCGACGATCGGCACCCGGCGGCCGCGGATGAGCACGTGGCCGCCGCGCTCCAGCCGCAGGTCGAGGCCGTCGGCATACCCCGCCGGCACCACAGCGATCGTGCGCGGCTGCGATGCGGTGAAGCGCGCGCCGTAGCCGACCGCCTCGTCGGGGCGCAGTCCCTTCACCGAGACGACGCGGCTCGTCAGCGACATCACCGGCTGCAGCGGAATCGTCGAGGCGAGCGGCGGCGGCACGATTCCGTACAGGAGCAGCCCGGGCCGGACGATGTCGTACCAGACGCGCGAGTCGCGCAGCAGCGCCGCACTGTTGGCGGCATGCCGCGGCACACGCGCATCGATGTGCGTGAGCGCCTGCTCGAACCGGGCGTGCTGATCGTCGAACAGACGATGTCCCGGCACGTCGGCCGTCGCAAAGTGCGTATAGACCGCCTCGAGGCGCAGGTTCGAGTTCCCGAGCACCTCGGGGAGCGTGCGGCCCAGATTGTCGTGGCGAAAGCCGAGACGATGCATCCCGGTGTCGATCTTGAGGTGAAAGCCACAGACGCCGCCGCGCCGCGCCGCGGCGGCCTGCACGGCGCGCGCGGCCGAGGGCGTCGAGATCGTCGGTGTCAACCCGTACTCGAAGAGTCCGTCGAGGTCGCTCACGCTCAAGGCGCCGAAGATCAGGATCGGCCGCGTGACGCCGGCGCCGCGGAGCACGATCCCCTCCTCGATGTCGGCGCAGGCGAACATCGTGGCGCCGGCCTGCTCGAGCGCAAGGCCGACGCGCTCGGAGCCGTGGCCGTACGCGTTGGCTTTGACGACCGCGATGACTTCCGGCGGTTTCGCCGGGTCTGAAGACCCGGCGCTACGTACCCCTCGTAGAGGCGGACCTTCAGGTCCGCCTAGAAACGCGCGGATGGCGCGGAAGTTCGACTGGAGCGCCGCGAGGTCGACTCGCGCGACCGTGCTGCGGATCACGCGCTCTGCGCGAGGTTGGCGAACCTCGTCTGCTCGCGCAGGAAGGCGAGCCGCACGACGCCGGTCGGGCCGTTGCGCTGCTTGGCGAGAATCAGCTCCGCCGTCCCGGCGTCGGGATGGTTCGGATCGCGGTTGTAGGCGTCTTCCCGGTAGATCATGATGACGACGTCGGCGTCCTGCTCGAGAGCGCCCGACTCGCGCAGGTCGGAGAGCTGCGGGCGATGGTCGGCGCGCGCCTCCGGGGCGCGGCTCAACTGCGAGAGCACCAGGATCGGGATGTTCAGCTCCTTGGCGAGCCCCTTGAGCGAACGGGAGATCGACGCCAGCTCCAGCGTGCGGTTCTCGTAGCGGCCGCGGGCGGTCATCAGCTGGATGTAGTCGACGACGAGCAGGCTGAGGCCGCGCTGCTCGGCCTGCAGCCGCCGCGCCTTCGCCCGCATCTCCAGCACGCCCACGTTGGCCGTGTCGTCGACGTGCAGGCGCATCGCGTTCAGCACCTCGAGGGCGTGCGAGATGCGGCCGTAGTCCTTCTGGCCCAGCGCCCCGCTCATCAGGCGGTGGCTGTCGATCTGCGCTTCCGACGTCAGGAGCCGCAGAAAGAGCGACTCCTTCGACATTTCCAGGCTGAAGACGCCGACCGTGTGCTCGGGCTGCAGCGCGACGTACTGCGCGACGTTGAGCGCCAGGCTGGTCTTCCCCATCGACGGCCGCGCGGCGACGATCACGAGGTCGCCCCCCTGAAAGCCGCGCGTCATCGTGTCGAGATCGATGAAGCCGCTCGGCACGCCCGTGATCAGCCGCTTCTGCTCGAAGAGCTGCTCGATCTTCGGGTAGCTCTCCTTGACCAGGTCGCTCATCGGCACGAAGCCGGCCTTCAGCCGGTCCTCGGCGACCGCGAAAATCGCGCTCTCGGCCTCGTCCAGGATCTCGTCCGACTCGTGGTCGGCCTCGTAGGCGTTGGTCAGAATCTTGTTGGCCGCGTAGATCAGGTTCCGCAGCGTCGCCTTTTCCTTGACGATCCGCGCGTAGTACTCGACGTTGGTGGCGCGCGGCACGCCGTCGCCGAGCGACGCGACGTAGGCCGGCCCGCCGACGTGATCCAGCTCCGCGTTCCGCGCGAGCTCCTCCTTCAGCGTGACGAAATCGATCGCCTGCCCGCGCTCGTTCAACTCCACCATCCGGTTGAAGATGCGGCGATGCGCGTCGCGATAGAAATCGGCCGCGTCGATCACCTGCGCGGCAAGATTGAACGCGTCGTTGTGGATGAGAATCGCGCCGAGCACCGAGCGCTCGGCCTCGAGGTTGTGCGGAAGACTGCGCTCCGCCGCGGCAACAATGGTATCGGCCATGAAGGGTGACGTGGGAGGAGAAGCGAAGCGAAGTGTAGCATGTGATAGGCTCCGCGCGATTCATGAATCACACGTACGTCGACGCCGCGCGTCCGTGGTATCGCACCATCACGAGCGAGCAATGGCACGTGCTGGCCGCCGCGAAATTAGGGTGGATGCTCGATGCCATGGACTTCATGCTCTACGCGATGGCGATCGGGCAGCTCCGCACGTACTTCGGATTCGACGACGCCACCGCCGGCATGCTCGCGACGGTGACGCTCGTGATGTCGGGCGTCGGCGGCGTGCTCTTCGGCTACGTCGCCGACCGTCTGGGCCGCACGCGCGCGCTGATGGCGACGATTCTGCTCTTCTCGCTCGCCTCGCTCGGCGCGTCGACGTCGCAGACGGTCCTCCAGCTGCTGTTCTGGCGCGCGCTGCTCGGGATCGGCATGGGCGGCGAGTGGGCCTCGGGCGCGGTCCTCATCAGCGAGACGTGGCCGGCGGCGCACCGCAACAAGGCCATCAGCATCATGCAGTCGGGATGGGCGATCGGCTATATCAGCGCGGCGCTCGTGGCGGCGCTGATTCTGGGCGCCCCCGGCGCCGGCCCCGACGCGTGGCGCTGGCTCTTTCTGGTCGGCGTCCTGCCCGCGTCCTTCACGCTCTGGATTCGCCGCTACGTGCGCGAGCCCGACGTCTGGCGGACGCGCGGCGCCTCGGCCGTCGGCGCAACAAACCCGTTCCGCGTGATTTTCGGACGAGAGCTGATCGCCCGCACGCTGCTGATCATCCTGCTCGGCGCCTCGGTCCAGTTCGCGTACTGGGGGATTTTCTTCTGGCTGCCGGCCTTTCTCGCCCGCCCGGTCGCGCAGGGCGGCGCGGGCATGGGGGTCGTCGGCTCGCTCGGCTGGCTGATTCCGGTGCAGGTCGGCGCGTATTTCGGCTACCTGACCTTCGGGTTCATCGCCGACCGCTTCGGACGGAGGCGCACCTTCATCCTGTTCATGCTGATGGCGGCGCTCCTCGTCCCGATTTACGGGCAGATGGGCCGCAACCCTGCGATCCTGATGCTGCTCGGGCCCGTGCTCGGCTACTTCGGACACGGCTACTTCAGCCTGTTCGGCAGCTTCATCGCCGAGCTCTTTCCCACGTCGGTGCGCGCGACGGCGCAGGGCACGAGCTACAACGTGGGGCGGATGGCAGGCGCGCTCGCGCCGTTCACGATCGGCGCCGTGGCGACGCTGCCGGGCATCGGCATCGGGCTCGCGCTCGCCACGACGTCGGCGTTCTTCCTGCTGGGGGCCGGCTTGATCCTGACGCTGCCCGACCGCAGCGGGCAGGAGCTGGAAGCCTGAGTACGTAGCGTCCGGCTTCATCAGCCGGACCTTCGGTTCACGGATAGCGCCGCGGCGCCTCGCCGTCTGGGACGATTTTGCCCAAGTGCTTGCGGTAGCGGGCCAGCGCCCTGTCGAACGCATCGACCGCTCGCGACAGGCGCGTCGCGTGCAGCAGCGCACCGACCGGCCTCGTGAGCCGGAGCTCCCGCAGAAGCGCCACGCCGCCGCCCTCGTCGCCGGCCATCGGCGTGCCGTCGCGCCGCACGAGCCACCAGCATTCCTTGCGCCGCTCCTCGGGGATTGACGCGAGCAGGCGCGCCGCCTCCTCGTCTGCGAGCGGCAGCAGGGCGAGCTGCTCCCGGCGGTCGAGCGAGGCGACGACCCGCGCCGCCCAGCGGCAGAACCGTCAGGTGTCGGAGTAGAGCAACACCGGTCGCGCCAGCGTCATGTGCGCGCCAGCTTACATCGCTTCCCGTTGGCATCGTTCTTCCTGATGAGCTCGCGGCGACAGGAATTCTGTCCCCCCCCGTGGACCACCTGTGGTCCACACGGGTTCCTGTGTCCTCTGGGAGCGACGGAGCGCCCGGGAGCGGCACGCCAGGAGTTTTCAGCATGCGCAACGTGAATCGGTGGGTGTGGCTATGGGTCGTGCCCGTCCTGCTGTACGCAGGTCCGGCTGCGGCACAGGACGAGCGGACCCAGGTTTCGTTCGGCACGGCAACGATGGCGGGCAGCGGCGACGCGAGTCTTGCGCTGACCGCCTCGGCGGGGTACCGCTTCCGGGAGCGGCTCATGTTCGAGGTCGATCTCACGGCGGCGCAGTCGCCGGTCGGTCGCTTCCTGGAGAGACCGTTCGGGCCCGGAGAGATGCCTGGCGGCCGCACCATGCGCGGAGCCGGACCGGGCGCGCCTCGGCCCGGCTTCTTTGAAGGCGGTCGCACAGGAGGGGCGCCGGGGCCCGTCTTCGATCGGGTCGTCCGATTCGCAGAGGCGCCGCGCGTAAATGCGGACGGCGACGCCTTCCTCGCGACGATGGGTCTGCGTTACGAGATCGGCGTGCCCGGCCGTCGTCTGCAGCCGTACGTCGGCGCCGGTCTGGGTCTGGCACGAACCGACGCAGAGTTCACGCTCGCGCGCCGGATCGCGCCGGGGGGCCCGGAGTCCTTCGCCGGATCACTCTCGCGTACGGGAATGGCCGCGTCGGCCGGTGTCGGCACGAGCCTGCGCGTCTTCCGCGGGCTCTCGCTCGACGCCGATGCCCGCTACTTCGTGCTGGATCGCGGGCCGAACCTCACGCGTCTGGGCGGCGGCGCGAGCTACCGCTTCTAGCGGACTACCGGACCGGCCGCAGCCGCGGCAGGAAGCGGCCGGTCCGCTCCATGTACGATCGATACGCCTCGCCAAAACGCGCCAGGAGGAGTTCCTCCTCCTTTCTCGTCCTGACGACGAGCAGCGCGACCGTCATCGTCCCGGCCGCCAGCAGGAACCCGTTCGCCGCCGCCAGGCCGTTGGCCACGATGATGAGCGCCGTGGTCACGTAGAACGGATGCCGGATCCAGCGATAGGGGCCGGTCGTCACCAGCGTGTGCGCCTTCCGCGTGACAACGGTATCGGTGAGGTTCCGGCCGAGATTCACCAGCGTCCACACGAGCAGACAGCCCGCCCCCGCGCCGATGCCGACGCCGGTCCATCGCAGCCAGATCGGCAGCGGCAGCGCCGCCCACGCCATGCGAGAGGGATTGACCATGAACGTGATGAGCCCCGCCATGTGCGCCAGGCCAACGGGACGCAGCGTGAGCAGGATGAACCACCCTTCCTGCCACCGGTCGAGCCGCTCCCCCGTCGCCTGCGACCGGATGCGGTGATACACGAGCACCGGCATCAGCAACAGCCAGCCGGCGATGAGAATGTTCCGAAAGACCGAGTCGTCGGCCATTCAGGCCCGACCGGCTGGCCGGCTCCATGGTCTGCTGGCGCTCGGATTGAGCGACAGGGCGCGTTCGAGGCCGATGAGCACGAGGTCGTGCAGGACAACGTCGAACAGCTTTTCTCCTTCGAAGAGGCGGCAGAACCCTCCGGTCGCAATGACGAGGGCCGGCTCGCGCTGAAACACGCGCTCGCGAATCTCACGGGTCAGGCCGGCGATGGCGGCGCGGTTGCCGAAGTACAGCCCGGACTGAATGCACTCGACGGTCGACCGCCCCACCAGCTCGGCGCCCGGCACGATCTCGACGTTCGGCAGGCGCGCCGTGTTCTGCTCGAGCGCTTCCATCTGGATTCGCAGGCCCGGCAGGATGATGCCGCCCAGATGCTCGCGGCCGGCGCGCACGATGTCGAAGGTCGTGGCAGTCCCGAAGTCGATGATGATGATGTGGCGGTCGGGGTAGAGATGCGTGGCCGCGATCGCGTTCGCGATGCGGTCCGCGCCCACCTCGAGCGGATTCCGGTACCGGATCTTCAGGCCCGTCCTGGCGCCCGCCTGCAGGATGAACGGATCGATCCTGAAGTACTTGCGGCAGCAGCTCCGCAGCGAATATACGATCTCGGGCACGACAGAACAGCAGGCAATCTGCTGCACACCCGACGGGTCGCCGCCGTTCTCGCGGAGCACACCGCGGAGAAACAGACCCAACTCGTCCGACGAGGTCGGTGGACGAGACGGTTTGCGGAAGCGGATCGTCAGCTCGCCGTCTTCGGACACACCGCCGAAGATTTGGCTGTTGCCGACGTCGAGCGTCAGAATCACGCGCCGCCTCGCAGCGGAACATTGTCGATCAGCCGAACGCCACCGAGGCGCACGGCTCCCAGCCGGCGTCCATCGCGGTCGTCGACGTAGTCGACGGCAAACCCCGCCTCGCACAGCGCGCGGGCGGCAGCGTCTGGTGACGGCGCCGTGGACAGCGCCCGGTAGAAGTGCGGCGCCTTCAGGCGGTCGGACGACGACAGGCGTCGGTTCCGGGAGCTGAGCGCCAGGCCGTCGGGCTCGCGCGCGGTGGGGCAGGCCACGATGACGGTGGGCACGAAGAAGGCGTCCACCAGCCCCCGGACGAGGGTGACCTGCTGCCAGTCCTTCTCGCCGAAATAGGCCCGCTCTGCGGCGGCAATCAGCAGGAGCTTCAGCACCACCGTGAGCACACCGTCGAAGTGTCCGGGCCGGCAAGCGCCCTCCAGGACGCGCGCCTGCTCGATCTCGGCGACCCGGTACCGGAACTCATCCGGGTACAGCTCCCGGCCGATGGGCACGAGGGCGAATTCCACGCCTTCGTCCCGCAGCATCGCGAGGTCGTCCTCTAGGGTGCGCGGATACTGTTCGAAGTCGCCCGGATCGTCGAACTGCGTCGGATTGACAAAAATGCTGACCAGCGTGCGATCGTTTTCCGTCCGGCTCCGCCGTACCAGCGAGAGATGGCCCTCGTGCAGCGCGCCCATCGTGGGGACGAGGCCGAGCGTCACGCCGGCGCGGATCTGCGCACGGCGCTCGCGGCGCCATAGCGAGGGACTCTCGAACACCGTCGTCACGAGTAGCTCTCCCCCGGGCCCGGAAATTTCATGTGCTTGACGTCGGCGTCGTACGCGTTGAGCGCGTTCGTGAGGAGACGCTCGCCGTCGCAGTACCGGCGCACGTACCGCGGACTCATCGTCATGTCCAGGCCGCAGAGGTCCTGCAGCACGAGGACCTGTCCGTCGGTCCCGCATCCGGCGCCGATCCCGATGGTGGGGATCGTCAACTCGGACGTGATGCGAGCGGCCAGGTCGGCGGGCACACATTCGAGCACGACGGAAAAGCAGCCCAGGTCCTCCAGCGCGTGCGCCTGGCGGAGCAGCGTCGCGGCGGCATGCGCATTCCGGCCCTGCACCCGGAAACCGCCGAGCCGGTTCACCGATTGCGGCGTCAGGCCAAGGTGCCCCATGACCGGGACGCCGGATCCGATGATGTGCCCGATCACCGCGTCGTGCCCGTCCACGCCTTCCAGCTTGACGGCGTGCGCACCGCTCGTCGCCAGCGCGCCGACCGCCCGCATCGCGGCCGGGAGGCCTTTCCGAAACGACAGAAACGGGAGGTCGGCAATCACGAACTTCCCGCCGGCCGCACGCGCGACCGCCCGCGTGTGCATCGCCATCACGGCAACCGTCGCGCTCAGGGTGGTCGGATCGCCGTGCATCACCATCGCCGCCGAATCGCCGACCAGAATGGCATCCACATTCGACCGCGCGACAATGCGCGCCGACCAGGCGTCGTATGCCGTGACGACGGAGATCTTCCGCCCTTCCGCTTTGAAGCGGGCGAAATCCTGGACAGCGTTCATGTGCGGCTGCAGGCGGCCGTGACCGGCGGACGGCCGAGGCGACCGACGAACAGGATGCCGGGAGAGGTGGAGGAATTGACGGGACCAGGGTTCCACGCAGGTACCTGTCGCATCGATCAGGTCCTCACAAAAGCGTCGAACGAATGCACTGCGTCGGGTCGCCGTTCACCACGCGAATCGGCGCCGCACCACTATTATACGGCGGCGTCCCCGCATCACGGACAACCGCGCGTGACTGCCGTCGAGCTCCGATTCCGGAAGGCTACGTCGTCAGGATCCCGTGAAGGCGCACGGCCGCGCGCAGGACGCGCGCGTCCTGGCCCCGCTCGGCGGTGAGCTGCAGACCGAGCGGGAGCCCGGCCGCCGGCATCGGGATCGAGATCGCCGGCGTCCCGAGCGCCGTCCACGGCGCGTTCATGCGCGCGTCGCCCGTCGTCGCGAGTCCGCGGGGAGCAGGCCCGGTCGCCGCGGGGACCAACATGATCGGGGTCGTGCGGTACAGTTCGCTGACACGGACGCGGCCTTCCGCGATCTGCCTCCCCGCGCGCTCGTACTGCTCCGCCGGCATCTTCAAGCCCTTTTCGACCAGATCCGCGACATCGAGCAGCCGCCTGCCGTATTCCTTCCACCGCGCTTCGTGGACGCGCGCGCCCTCGTAGAACATCACGTCGGTGGTGGCGGCTTCAAGCGTCTTGAGCATCCCCGCGATGTCGACGGTCCGCATCGGCACGCCCGCGCGGCGGAGTGCGGCGATCGCGTTCTGAAATGCCTGCGCCATCTCCGGCTCGACGTCGGGCATCGGCTCGGGCACGCCGACGGTCGGCTCCTCGTCGCGGCCCGAGGCATGTCCCATGGCCTCCCAGAGCGCCACCATGTCCGCGGGCGTGTGCGTAAAGAAACCGATGGTGTCGAGGCTCTTCGAGAACTCCATCACGCCGTCGGTGGGGATGAGGCCGTAGGTCGGCTTGAACCCGGTGATGCCGCAGTAGGACGCCGGCCGCAGCACCGAGCCGCGCGTCTGCGTCCCGAGCGCGAACGGCACCATGCCGGCCGCGATGGCCGCTGCCGATCCGCTGGAGCTCCCGCCCGGTGTGTGCTCGAGATTACGCGGATTCCGCGTCGGCGCGGGCGTGCGGTACGCGAACGCGGCCGTGTGACTCTTGCCGAGCATGATCGCGCCGCGCTGCCGCAGCGACGTGACGATCGCGGCGTCGGTGGACCCGAGGCGGCCCTTGTAGACCGGCGATCCGTACTCGGTGGCCAGCCCGCGCGTCTCCATGATGTCCTTGGCCGCGAATGGAATGCCCGCGAGCGGGCCGTCGCCGAGCGGCGGCTGCGGCGCCACCTGCGCCCACGCCTGAATCTTCGGATCCAATGTCTGGATTCGCTCGAGACAGGCCTTCACGGCGGCGTCACGCTCGCGCCGCGACGCCTGCATCCACTGTGTGAAGGTCTCGATGCGGGATCCCTGCGCCGCTGCCGTGCGGCCCTGGGCGGCGACGGCTGCAGTCAGACCGGCGAGAAACGCGCGGCGATTGACGACCATGAGGGTCGCTCCTTTGTCAGATGCCGCCGAGGCTGATGTATTTGACCTCGAGGAACTCCTCGATGCCGTACTTCGACCCCTCGCGGCCGAGGCCCGACTCCTTCACGCCGCCGAACGGCGCTACCTCGGTGGAGATGATGCCGGTGTTGACGCCCACCATCCCCGACTCGAGCCCCTCGGCCACGCGCCAGACGCGCCCGATGTCGCGGCCGTAGAAATACGCGGCCAGCCCGAACGGGGTGTCGTTGGCGAGCGTAATCGCCTCCTCCTCGGTCGTGAACCGGAAGAGCGGGGCGACGGGCCCGAACGTCTCCTCCTGCGCAACGAGCATCGCCGGCGTGACGTCGGCGAGCACGGTGGGCTCGAAGAACCGCCCGCCACGCGCGTGGCGCTTGCCGCCGATGACGACGCGCGCGCCCTTCGAGAGCGCGTCCGAGATGTGCTCCTCGACCTTCGCGACCGCCTTGTCGTCGATGAGGGGCCCCTGGGTGGCGCCGTCCTCGAGGCCGGGCGCCGGTGTCAGCTTCTTCACCGCCTCGGCCAGCTTCGCCGTGAACGCGTCGTAGACGCTGTCCTGCACGAAGATGCGGTTGGCGCAGACGCACGTCTGCCCGGTGTTGCGGTACTTCGACGCGATCGTCCCCTCCACCGCGGCATCCAGATCCGCATCGTCGAACACGATGAACGGCGCGTTGCCACCCAGTTCGAGCGAGATCTTCTTGACCGTGCTGGCGCACCGCTCCATCAGGAGCTTCCCCGTCGCCGTCGAGCCGGTGAAGGAGAGCTTGCGCACGTCCGGGTTGGAGGTCAGCTCGCGTCCGATCTCGTCGGCCGAGCCGGTGATGATGTTGAGCACGCCCTTCGGGATCCCGGCGCGCTCGCCCAGTTCGGCGAGCGCCAGCGCGGAGAACGGCGTCTGCGACGCGGGCTTGAGCACCACCGTGCAGCCGACGGCGATGGCGGGGCCTGCCTTGCGCGTGATCATCGCCAGCGGGAAGTTCCACGGCGTGATGCAGGCGACCACCCCTACCGGCTGTTTGATGACCACGATCCGCTTGTCGCGCTGGGACGCCGGGATGGTGTCGCCGTAGACGCGCTTGGCTTCCTCGCCGAACCATTCGAGGAAGGAGGCGGCATAGACAACCTCGCCGCGCGACTCGGCGAGCGGCTTCCCCTGTTCGATCGTCATCAGCCGCGCCAGATCTTCCTGGTTCGCCATCATCAGGTCGAACCAGCGACGGATGATCGCCGCCCGCTCCTTGGCGGTGCGGTTCCGCCACTCCGGCAACGCGCGCCCCGCGGCCTCGATGGCGCGGCGCGTCTCGGCGGCGCCAAACCGCGGGACGACGCCGATGACCTCGCCGGTCGCGGGGTTGTCGACGTTGATCGCGGCCCCGGCGCGCGGCTCGGCCCACGCGCCGTCGATATAGGCCGCCTGGCGGAAGAGTTTCGGGTCTTTCAGTGAAACACCGGTGGGCGCGGTAGTGGTGGTCTGCATGATCGTTCCCCGTCTCTGGTAGGGCGGGCCTTGACGGCCCGCCTGGCGCGGCGTCAAGCCGCGCCCTACGTACGAATGGACTCCTGTAACGCCGCCGTGAGATCGCGCATGAATTCGGCCGCGCGTGCGCCGTCGATCACCCGATGATCGCACGAGAGCGTCAGCGTCAGCATCGGCCTGACCGCCGGCGTCCCGTCGACCGCGACGACGCGGTCGGCAATCGCGCCGACGGCCAGAATCGCGGCCTGCGGCGGCACGATGATCGCCGTGAACGCGTCGACGCCGTACATCCCCAGATTACTGACCGTGAACGTCGCCCCGGCAATGTCGTCGGGCTGCAGCCGTCCCGCCCGGGCGCGGTCGGCCAGCTCGCGGCGGCGCGCGGCGATGTCTCCCATCGAGGCGGCATCGGCGGCGCGAATGACGCCGGTCACCACCGCGTTCTCGACAGCCAGCGCAAGCGCGACGTTGATGTCGCGGTGCACGACGATGCCGTCGGCCGCCCAGCTGGCGTTGACGCGCGAATGACGCGTCAGCGCGCGCGCCACGACCGAGACGAGCACGTCGGTGTGCGTCACCTTGACGCCGTGCGACCGCTCGACGGATGCCAGCAGCGCCTCACGCGCGGCGTTGAGCGCGGTGGCATCCACGTCGCGCGTGATGAAAAAATGCGGAACGGTGGTCCAGCTCTGCGTGGTGCGCTCGGCCATCAGGCGGCCGACGGTCGTGAGCGCTTCCGTCCCGGGAGTTTTCGAGGACTGCGCGGCCGCGAGGATGTCGTCCGCGAGAATCTCCCCGCCAGGGCCCGACCCTTTGACGCGGCTGAGATCGACACCCTGTTCCTGCGCGAGCCGCCGCGCCTTGGGCGAGATTCGCGCCACAGGCGCGGTGCCCGAGGCGGCACGGCTCGCGGGCGCGGACGCCGCAGTGGCCGCCGCCGCGTCGGTGCGCCGCGCGGTCGGCGCGCTCGGCTGCTTCTCCGCAGGAGGCGCTTCACCGGGCTGCACGAGCCACGCGATCGTATGGCCGACGGGGATCACGTCGCCCGGCTTGGCCGTCACGGCGGCAAGGATGCCGTCGCCGGCGGCTTCCACTTCCACCACCGCCTTGTCGGTCTCCACCTCGAGGAGCATGTCACCCTTGCGGACGGGTTCCCCTTCTTTCTTCAGCCACGACACGAGCGTGCCGGTCTCCTGCGCCATCTCGAGCGCAGGCATGACAACGCTTATCGCCATCAGCGGCCGGCACCCACCTTTTCGCCCTCCGCGCGCGCCGCGGCGGCGATCAGCTCGACGACCTCCGGATTCGGCGGCTGCTCCGTCTCGCGGACGATCGGGAGATTGCCGCTGACGGTCACGAACGGCGCTCCGGCCACAAGTAGTTCCTCGGCCGGGAAGCGCGTGATCACTTCATGACCCGTCGGCGTGACGACAACCTCTTCTTCGATGCGCGCGGCGCTCCAGCCGTCGCTCGACGGCCAGAAGGTCTCCAGCGCGAACACCATGCCCGGCTTGATCTCGTGCGGATGATCGAGCGACACCAGACGGCTGATCATCGGCCGCTCCCAGATCGCGAGGCCGATGCCGTGCCCCATCTGCAGCGCGAACGCCGCTTCTTCATTCGGGAAGCCGAACTGCTGCGCCCTCGGCCACACCGCCGCGACCTCCGCCGTCGTCCGGCCCGGCCGGATCAGCTCGATCGACGCATCGAGATAATCGCGGCACCGTTTGTAGGCGTCGACCATGGCGCGCGACGCCGAGCCGACGCAGAACGTCCGGTAGTAGCACGTGCGGTAGCCCATGTACGAATGGAGGATGTCGTAGTACACCGGGTCGCCCGGCCGGAGCACGCGATCGGAGAAGACGTGCGGGTGCGGACTGCAGCGCTCGCCCGAGATCGCGTTGACGGCCTCGACGTACTCGGAGCCGAGGTCGTACAGCCGCCCGGCCACGAGCGACACCGCCTCGTTCTCGCGCATGCCGGGCTTCATCGCCTTGTAGAGGTCGTAGTAGGCCGCGTCGACCATCATGGCCGACATGTTGAGGAGCGTGATCTCGTCCGGCGTCTTGATCTCGCGCGCGATCGACATCAATGCCTGGCCGTCGACCACCGTGATCCCCTCGCGCTGGAGCGCGAAGAGCACCGGCGGCTCCACGATGTCGACGCCGAGCGGCTCCTTGAGCAGACCGCGCTGCTCCAGCTCGATGCGAATCTTCCGCGCGACGTCGGCCTCGCGTCCCATTTCGGGCGTCATCGACCCGCGCATCGACGGGATGCCGGGCCGCGACCGGTCGCCGAGCCACGGGCAATTGAGCTGATGGTGGCGCGCCGCCGAGCCGAAATCCCAGAGAATCGGCTCGTCCTTCTGCGGGAGCAGCGTGAAGCGGCTCGCCTTGTCCTGCGCCCACGTGCCGATGTGGGTGGCGGTGATGTAGCGCACGTTGTTCATGTCGAAGCAGAGCAGCGCGCCGAGCTCCGACTTCTCGAGCAGCCCTTTGATGCGCGCGAGCCGCTCCCGCCGCAGCCGGTCGAAGTCGACCCGCTGCTCCCAATCCACCGCCATCGTGCCGAAGGTTTTGAGTGCCATGGGATCTCCGCCGGGTCTGCGCCCGATGGATCTACTCGGGCGCGAGACCCGGCCTACGTACGTCTATTTGTTACACATCTTCCGCGCCAACTCGACCACGTCGCGCTCGGTCGGAACGGTCATATCCTCGAGCACCGGCGAGAACGGCACCGGGACGTGCCGCGCGCCAAGCCGGCGCACCGGTCCGTCGAGATCGTAGAAGGCGCCCTCGGCCACGACCGAGGCGATCTCGCCGGTGACGCCGTAGCGGTAGTAGCCTTCGTCAATCACCATCGCCCGCGACGTCTTCCGGACCGACTCAATCAGCGCCTTCTCGTCGAGCGGCCATATCGTCCGCGGGTCCACGACCTCGGCGCTGATCCCCGCCTCTTCGAGCATCGTCGCCGCGCCGAGCGCCACCTGCACCATGCTGCTCGTCGCAATCAGCGTGATGTCGCGCCCCTCGCGCTTGACATCGGCGACACCAAGCGGAATCGTGTAGTCGCCCTCAGGGACGGGCCCCTTCACCTTCGCGTAGCTGATCTTGTCCTCGAAGAAGACGACCGGGTTGTCGTCGCGAATCGCCGACTTGAGCAGCCCCTTCGCGTCATACGGCGTCGACGGGACGACGACCTTGAGGCCGGGCACGTGGGCCGGCCAGGCGTGCAGCGACTGCGAGTGCTGCGCGGCCGAGCGGCGGGTCGCGCCCATCGTCGCGCGCACGACCATCGGCACCTTCCAGCGGCCGCCCGACATGTAATGGACCTTCGCCGCCTGGTTGACCACCTGGTCCATGATGAGCGCCATGAAGTCGCCGAACATGATGTCGACGATCGGGCGCATCCCGGTCATCGCGGCGCCGACGGCGAGGCCGGTGAAGCCGGGTTCGGAGATCGGCGTGTCGATCACGCGGTCCTTGCCGAACTCCTCGACGAGCCCCTTCACGACCTTGAAGGGCGTGCCGGCTTCGGCCACGTCCTCGCCCAGGAGCACGATGGTCGGATCGCGCCGCATCTCCTCGGCGATCGCCTCGCGGATCGCGTCGCCGAAGGTGATGTCGCGAACGGCCACGGCGGTCTCAGGCATAGACGTCCTCGTCAACCTTGGCCGGATCCGGATAAGGCGCGGTCGTCGCGAACTCGACGGCCTTGTCCATGTCGGCGGCGACGTCCGCCTGAATGCGATCGAGCGTCGCGCGATCGGCCAGTCCTTCGGCCACGAGCCACTCACCATGAAGCGCGATCGGGTCGCGCTCGGTGATCCAGCGCTGCTCTTCCTGCTTCGATCGGTAGTACTCGCGCGCGACGTCGCCGACGTGATGCCCCCGGTAACGATAGGTATGGAGCAGCAGGAACCCGGGACCGTCGCCGCGCCGCGCCCGCTCGACCAGCGCCGTCGCGGCCGCGTGCACGTCGCGGACGTGCTGGCCGTCGGCCTCCTCGGCCGCCAGGCCGAACGCCTTCGGCCGCGCGAGGATGTCGCCCGCGGTCGTCTCTGAATAGTGGGTGTACTCGTTATAGAGATTGTTCTCGCAGGCGTAGATGACCGGCAGCTTCCAGAGCTGCGCCAGGTTCATCGACTCATAGAGCACGCCCTGGCCGAGCGCGCCCTCGCCGAAGAAGCAGACGGCGACGCGGCCGTGCTTGAAATACTTGGCGGAAAAGGCGGCGCCGGTCGCAATCCCCGCGCCGCCGCCGACGATGGCGTTGGCGCCGAGGTTGCCGGTGCTCGGGTCGGCAATGTGCATCGACCCGCCCTTCCCCTTGCAGTACCCGGCTTCCTTGCCGAGGAGCTCGGCAAACATCAGGTGCGGCTGCGCGCCCTTGGCGAGACAGTGCCCGTGGCCCCGGTGCGTGCTGGTGATGTAGTCGTCCGGGCGAAGCGCCTCGCAGATGCCGACCGCCACGGCCTCTTCCCCTATATATAGGTGTGCGAGCCCTGGCATCAGCGCCCGCGTGTAGAGATCGTTGACCCGCTCCTCGAAGAGTCGGATGGCGGTCATCTGGCGGTACATGCGGAGCAGTTTCTCGATGCCGAGCCCGGCGGAGGCCTGTGTGGTCGCAGTGGTCATGAGGCGTAAGTATCCCCCTCCAGGCGCTGGAATCGCAATGGTCCGCCGTCAGCGCGGCGCCGCGTCGACCACGCTCTTCTCGGGATCGATCAGAAACATCCAGATGAGCGCACCTGCGGTGAGCACGACGGCGCTCACGAGGAAGGGGGCCACCCAATAGCCGCGGCCGAAGGGCGTGCCGTACACGATCGGCGTCAGCGACGCGGCCGGCGCCCCTGACATGTTCATCACGCCGGTCACCGTTCCGCTGAAGCGGCCGCCGACGTCCATCGGGACGGCCCAGGCGGGCCCGATCACCCACTCGAGGAAGAAGAAGGACGCCGCCAGACAGAGAATCGACGCCGTCGCGCCGTCGATTCGTCCGGCTGACCCAGGATTGTGTCGCGGCTTCGCGCGACACGAATACTTTTTTCGTTAGACGGTCTCGTGTTTCGAGCAAGGGCATATTTCCGTCAAGCGCCGGGCGCGTCCAAGTTCCACATTACATGGGCGTAACGCCAGCCCTGGGGACTCCGTTTGAACACGTCGGCGAACTTGAATGTCGCTGATACGTCCTGCCCGTTGATATCGAGAGTCCACGCGCCGCGACCGACGCCCGTGGCCAAGTCGCCGCTGACTTCGATGCAGTCGAAGTTGAACCGGAAGTCTTTCATGATTGGGAACGCTTCAACGTTGCGAATGAGCCGCGCGCCGTCGCGAATCAGCGGCGCGTCGGCTCCATTCGGCTGTTGGGCCGCCGTAATTCACAACCGCTGAGCACCATCAATCTTGCCCAAGTCACGGTCGAAGGTACCGAGTGGCGTGTGCCCCGCCTTCCGCGCGACTTCCACCATGAGGCAATCGGAGAACCCGACCCTCGGGTGACGACGACACTGGACAACGGCCGCAGCGACCGCCTCAGTGTCTTGGACGGTCAGGTGTTCGTGGCTTAACATCATTTCGACAGCAGTGGCGATTGTCTCGGGATCACGATCGTAGACGGAGGCCAGTACCCAGGTTGCCTCAGCGACAGCCAAGTGCGGCACCCAGGCCCCATTGGCAACGAAGGCCTCAGCGACCGCGACCTGTTTGGCGTCATCTCGCGTCATCAGCCGAACGAGAACGTTGGTGTCAACGGCCCGCATGGCGCTTCCTGATGTACCGCCGGATTCCGTGCTTCATCTCCTCGATGGTTCGCCGGCCTGGTGTCTTCGAGAACAGCACCCGATGAATGTCTTCCGATGAATAGCGACCTGCCTTGCGGACGATGACCCGGTCGCCATCCTCATCCCACTCGAGTACCGAGCCCGGACCGACGCCCAGCCTTTGCCGCACCTTGGCAGGAACTGAGACCTGACCCTGAGCCGTGACCTTCGAATGAGCCAGTGCCATGTAGCAATATTACCACGGTAATGGACAGCAGCTGTTCGACTGACATTCACGTTAAGAAGAGATTTGCATTGAGGACCTGGTCGTGGCCGCCGAGTGCATGTTTACGTGGTATTGGCTCGCGGATGTCTGCGCCGCCGAACGGATCGCCTTCGTCCTGGGCCACGCGCTGGCGATGAAGGCCCTCCACGGGGGTAAGAACGACAAGCTTGACTCGTTCAAGATCG
Organism: uncultured Bifidobacteriaceae bacterium; assembly: GCA_964526235.1. Lineage (GTDB taxonomy): Bacteria > Acidobacteriota > Vicinamibacteria > Vicinamibacterales > UBA2999 > MELF01. The sequence continues at coordinate 3,189 of CAZGLC010000047.1, read as the reverse complement.
CGAGCCTCCTTCGGGGCGGCCTCCTGCCGCAGGCGTACGTCTATCCCGCGGCCATGCGAGCCACGCGGGATCTGATCCGCCGGCGGCTGCATCTGGTGCGCAAGCGCGGGCAGCTCTTGGCCCACATTCAGAACACACGGGCGCAGTACAACCTCCCGGCCTTCGGACGGCGGCTCGCGTATCCGGCCAATCGCGAGGGCGTGCGTGAGCGTTTCGCCGATCCAGGAATTTGCGTCCTACGCGCGGCTCGTCAAGAACCAAAGCAGTCGGCGGGGAAGACCTTCGGGGCCAGTGGCGCGAAGATGGGGGATGTCCATCTCAAGTGGGCCTTCTCCGGGGCGGCGGTCCTCTTCCTCCGCCACACCAAGGACGGCAAGAAGCTCCTGTCGGCGATCGAGAAGAAGCACGGCAAAGGCAAAGCGCTCTCGATCCTGGCGCACAAGATCGGGCGCGCGGTCTTTTACATGTTGTCGCGGGGCACCGTCTTTTCGACCGAGAAGTTCCTCGCGGCGTAGCGGGAAGGGGGCGGGCGAGCCAGACGTCTAACTCGAGTGACCGTCGCGCTCACCCCTCACCAGAGTCTTTCCACAGTATGCGAGCTTCGTCGTCCATACCGATGTCGCTGAGGTACTTCACGTAGACTCGCCAAGGCGGAATGATGCTCCGATAGCCTGGATGGTTAGTTCCCGTGTACATTCCTCCACCCGGCCCAGTGTAAGCACCTCCCCCCGGGCCGGTGGACATTCCGCCGCCTGGTCCGGTGTGAAGCCCGCCTCCTGGGCCTGTGTGGAGACTACGTGGCCACATTGTCCTATTCTCCCGATCCTCTTCCGTGAGTGCGCCATATCAACGGTCGCGCTTCAGCCGCGGCGCTTCCGTTTCGTCGGCGCCGTCGGCTGCCAGCGATGGAATGGACTCCTCCTGCCGATGCGGCATCATCGTGCCAGGTAGCAACGGCCTCTTAAGGGCCACGGCTAGGAGGAGCCCAGATGGAGCATACGACCATCGCTGTCGATCTCGCACAGTCAGTGTTTCAGGTCGCGATCTCACATCGCGTCGGTCACGTCGACGCGGAGCGGCGTCTCACGCGTGATCGCTTCCTCGCGTTCTTCGCGCAACCCCCCCGGCAACGGTCGTCTTCGAGGCCTGTGGATCAGCGCACTACTGGGCCCGTCAGCTGCAGCCGTTTGGCCACACCGTGCGGCTCTTGCCAGCCCACGACGTGCGACGCTACGTCCGTCGCAACAAGACCGATCGCACCGACACCAAGGGCATGCTGGAGGCGAACCGGAACGACGAGATTCACCCCGTCCCCGTGAAGACCATCGAGCAACAGGCGATCGCCTCGTTGCATCGGCTGCGCTCCACGTGGCTCGCCACCCGCACGGCACGCTTGAACACGCTTCGCGGGCTGCTTCGGGAGTTCGGCGTCTTCATTCCCGTCGGCGCCCACCACGTCGTGCCACGCCTGCGCGAGCTGCTGCTCCTGACGCACGGCGCGCGCTCCGTCGTCTGGCACGCCAAGGCCGCCGCACCGGCCACCGCGCTGCAACGGTGGGCCGTGCACACCGAACTGCGACGCGGGCGCAACGTCGCGGCTGTGGCCGTGGCCAATAAGCTCGCCCGGATCGTGTGGGCCGTCTGGGCGCAGCAACGCCCGTTCGCGGCCGACCACCGGCCCGGGTAATCGCGATTCGACTGTCGCGCACCTGGAGGACTGCACCGAGCGCATCGCACCATGGCGCACCGGTCGGACCGGCGCGGGGCCACGCCGATAACTCGGCTGGCCGTGAGGGGCCGTGCAAGCGATTGGCGCCTCGCGCGCGGATGTCCATGATGGCCCGGAGCCGAGACGGCTCCACGGACGAGGCCGAAGATACGACTGCAGTCCGACTCTTCGTGCAGCCATCCGGGTACAGCGAACAGCCGCGGCGCTCCGCGCGCGTCAAGGCCCTGCGGCCGCCTCCGGCGGTGCGCTCCGCGCAGCCTTGCCCCGTGCTCCCGCCGCGGCGTGAGTACCGCTATGCGACGAAGGGAGGCCTTCGTCGCCGCTCTTCAACGGGAGGGCTTAACGGAACGTCTTACTCGACGCTTTGTACTTGACGGAGGAGTCCAGATACCGTGTTAGCCGCCGCATTGTTGCTCACACGGGCAGCGGGTCATTTCTCCAGCGTATCTACAGGTTCAGGGCGACGTGGCGCTCGCGTTACGACACGGCCGCTGTGCTCACGCTGTTTCTTGCGGAGGTACTCGCACAAGGCCGCGAGATCGTAATTGAATCGCGCGAAGAGTTCCTCCCGCGCCGCGCGTGTCTCCTTGACGATCGGGTCTTCCCACATGGCCGTCACCTTTCGATCAGTTCTTGCGGCGTACAGATGACCGGCGGCTCGTAGCCAGATGCTCTGCACTGTTTGTCGATCGCGCGACGAATCGTCGCATTGGCGATGTGGGTGCAGTTCCAGGAAAGCAGATAGTCCATGCCATGAACGGCGGCCACCGCCACGTGCAACGCGTCGGTCTCCGCGTTCCGTGCCATGCCGGCCGCCTTGAGTAGCAAGGGCGCAAGACGCTCAGCCTCGTCGCTGACCGCCAGCAATTGGAGGTCGTCGCAAAGCTTCACACGTTGCCGCGCCAAGTCTGCGTCGCCGATCGCCGCTTCGCCGACCACGACCTCCGAGACAAATAGTTCGTAGTCAGCGCGGCGATCCGCCCACCATTCGCGCGTCAGCTCCTGATTCCCCAACACCACCACGTCGCGACTGAGACGACCGACGAGATAGCTGATCACGCTCGTTTCGAGATAAACACCCGGCTTCACGTGACCACCGTAACCGATTCGGAGGCGTCTGGAAAGGTCCGTCTGCCGCCGATTCAGTAGGTGTCATGCGGCCTTGGCGATTCGGTTTCGTCCGATTCGGCCTCCTCATCCGGTCGTCCGTCCCATTTTGTGCGGCTAGACATGATGGCTGTCACAGCTTCTGCGAAGGCGCTCAGTCGACGGCCGCCTGCGCGGGCCCCGCACTTGGGTGGGGGGCCTGCTCGGCGGCGGCGTAATTCGCCACGCATCGCTGAGACCGGCCACCGCAGACGAATGAGTTGACCTACCCCTCGTCACATCGTGATGATGCGGAGTATCTGACGCTTCGCAAACAGCACCACACACGAGGAGGTAGGTCATGGGGAACCGTA
>CAZGLC010000046.1:0-22735 GCA_964526235.1 uncultured Bifidobacteriaceae bacterium | reverse complement strand
GTCGAGGTGACGAACTTCAACGGCAAGCCGTGGCTCGGCCCCGCCCGGCCGCCGAACCAGCTGCCGCAGACCTCGTCCGACGCGCTGCGCCTCGTGGAGCGCTGGCGCCGGCCGGACGCGCAGACCCTGGAATACCAGGTGGTCGTCGAGGACCCGACCATGCTCACCGCGTCCTGGACCGGACCGGTGCACCGCTGGGGCACGGTGTCGTACGACACCGTGCTGGAGTCACTCTGCTTCCTGGATCCGGAGCTGGACGCGCGGCATCGGGAATACGCTGGACAGCAAGCGAAGAACCCGGGGGGTGCCCGATGACGGCGCGTGCGACGACGGCGATCGTGGGCGCGGTCGTCGTGGGAGCTGCGCTGTGGGTCGGGGTGCGGATGGCCGTGAACGAGAACGGAGGCGGCCCGGCAGCGCCCGCCGCGCGCACCTCGTGGGGGGACCCCGATCTGACCGGCGTCTGGCAGGGCGACGCGCGTGGCGCGAGCGGCGGACGGGACACGTTCAATCTGACGGCGCTCGAGGGCGTGTACACACCCGACGCACGCACGCGGATGCAGAAGATGTCGGCGAAGGACGACCCCACGCTGCAATGCGCACCTCCCGCATTTCCCCGCGCGGCGATGCTCGGCCACCGGCTGCAGATCGTGCAGAGCCCCGGATTCGCGTTCATCTTCACCGAGGCCTATCCGGTCGTCCGGATCGTTCCGACCACCGGCCGGCCGCACACGCCGGCGGAGTACCTGTTTCCCAGCCACATGGGCGACTCCGCCGGGCGGTGGGAAGGCGACACACTGGTGATCGACGTGCTGTCCTTCAACGGGGAAGGGTGGCTGGCCGGCCCCGGGGACCGGCCGACGAGCGCCAGCACCGGCGTCTGGTTGACCTCGCCGGCGATGCACATCGTCGAGCGGTGGCGCCGCACTGACGCCGATACGCTCGAGTATCAGGCGCGCGTGGAAGACGCGGGCCTGTTGACGATGCCGTGGGAAACGCCGACCATGACGTTCAGGCGTCAGCCGGTTGATGTCATCGATGAGGCGCTGTGCCGGCCCGAAGACGGACCGGAGACGTATCTCGCGCGCCTCGGATCGTAAGGAGGCTTGTATGCCGCGGAAGACACGGGGAACCTTGGCGCTGCTTCTCGCACTCATCGCCATGACGACGGTTCTGTCGGCCCATCATTCGCGCGCGATGTTCGACACCGACACGCTCGTCTCCGTCGAAGGCGTCGTCACCGACGTGCAGTGGAGAAACCCGCACATGTGGGTCACCCTCGACGTGCCGGGCGACAGCGGCGGGACGGAGAGCTGGGGATTCGAAGGCTCGGGCGCCGCGTCGATGGTCGCCGCCGGGATCTCGCCGCAGATCCTCAAGGTCGGCAACAAGGTGAAGATCATCGCCCATCCCGGCCGGGACAAGGCGAAGCGGATCGCCGAGTTCATGGGGATGGAAGTGAACGGCCGGTACTACTCGCGGGGCACGGGGAGCAATATCCGCACCTCAGGTCAGAAGTAGCGCAGGGCGGCGCGCCCGCCCATCCGTTGCCGCGGAGGCCGATCGACCCGATCGGCCTCCATGGTCGACTAGCTGCCACGAGCGACCGTTTCCGCCGCCCGCCCGCATTTGTGCGCAAATCCGCGCGCCGTCGTTAATACAATCGCCGCCCATTACCTCGACATTCCGCGGCTTCCGCCGGCTCGCGCGTGCGAGCCGATGCGTTGGAGGATATCGATATGCGCGCTCTGCTTCGAGTGGCTACTCTGCTCTGTGCCGTCACGTCGTCGGTCACGCCTGCCGTTGCGCAGGGGACAGCACCCCCGCCGGCGCCGAAGGGGCTCACGTCCCCCGAATGTGCAGTGACCGCTGACAAGAATCCGTCTCCACCGTTCAATCCCGCCGAGTACGTGAGGATTTACGAGGAACGCCGCGGTCGGCGGATTCTCCTATACCAACCGTGTCCCGGCCGGCCGATGTCCACCCTCCTGCGCGCCGACGAGGGCAGCAAGATCGTCGTGGAAGTGATGACCGAGTCGGCCATTGTGCGCGACCTGGCGATCAACGGGCTCTTCATGCGCGCAGTGATCGCGCGTGCCGGTACAAACGCCGCCACGGCGCCGGTCGAGGTCCTGAACTACTCGGAAATCCCGAAGGACCCGGCGACGCAGGCGATGCAGGCGGCGCTGGCGCTCCGGACGGCCGGGGACATTCGCGCCGTCATTCAGAACCTGTACGACTTGACAAAGGATCTCGTAACGGCCGTCTATGACGACGCCTGCACCCGCGATCTCCCGAGCGAGATCAAGAGCGTTCCGCGGGGCACGCCGGCGGGATGTCGGTACGAATTCAAGCCGGATGGCGTGACGCAGATGAAGACCATCCTGCGTGCGTCACGGCCGCGCGTCGACGCCGTCACGGGCTTTTTCGCGGCCGACTCGAACGCACTCGTACTGACGGTGATTGGCGACCAGGTGTTCGGCCTCGACCTCAGATCGCTTCGCGGCGTCGCGCAAAAGATGGCGCAGGACGTGACTGCGTTCGTGGACAAAGACAACCAGGAGGCGCTTGCGGATCTGGACGTGAACATCAGGCGGCTATGGAACGATATGCAGCCGCTGCGGGTCGAGACGCGCAAAGCCACCTACTTCGACGACGAGTGGAACCGCACGGTCAAGCCACGACTGCAGCGCGTGCTCGCCCCCGGCTCGATCGACCTGCCGACCAACAAGGCCGCCGACGGCGAGACGCTGACGCTCACGGTGCAGGCGCGGGCCGCGGGCGGCGCGGGTAGCGGCGGCGTGTCGCAGGATTTTCAGATTGGCATCCGCCGGCTGTACCCGCGCGTGTCGACCGAGCCGTCGGCGTTCTACCTGCGACGGCGCGGTGAGATCCGGAACGACAAGGGTGAGGTGGTCGAGAGCACGTTCGCGCCAGCACCGGGAGTGACACTCGGCGTCGTGTTCTACGCGAGGAATGCGTTCATGTCGAGCTTGGCGCCCGGGGTGGGCGTGAACGTGAGCTTCATGAATTTTGCCGCCAGCGACTTCGATCCATCCGTCAAGAACGCGGCTGGAACGGTGGTCGGAGGCTTCAAGTCGACGACGAGCAGCTCCATTCAGGTGGGCACGGGCGCGACCTTCTCGCTCTTCGCCAACGCGCTGCAGTTCACCTACGGATGGAACCTGAACGTCACCAAGCACCACCGGTACTGGGGCATCGGGTTCGGCTTTCTGCAGGTCGGCGAGCAGATCGCGAAGTTCGCGAAGAAGTAGCCCCTCGTAAGGCGGGGCCACCCGCACGCGTGGCAGGCCCGGCGGCGCCGGGCCTGCGCGCTCGCGCCGCTACCGGGCCGCGACCCGGAACTTGTGGATCCGCCGGCCCCGGTTCTCCGCCACGTAGACGTTCCCGCTCGCGTCCACCGCGATCCCGTGCGCCTGATTGAACTGGCCCGGGAACGTACCGGAGCGCCCGAAGCTGCCTACGACCCTGCCGCTCTCGCGGTCGATGATTTCGATCCGCGCGTTGTTCTGATTGACCACGAAGAGATGGCGCCCATCGGGCGAGAAGTCGATCGCGACCGTCGAGCCGCCAAACGCCCGCCCGTCGCTGTACGGCGTCACCGCCGTCCACGGCACGTCGATCGTCCGCTTGAGCGCGCCCATCTTGTCGTACACGTGAATCTTCGAGCCGGCGCGGTTGCAGACGTACACGAGGCCATCCGGGCCGATCGTCATGCAGTGCACCGTCTCCATCCCCTCGGGCTGCCACTGGCGGAGGAAGCGCCCGCTCGCATCCAGGACGGCGATGCGGCGATTGCTGCCCCCGCCCTCGCCGTCGGACACGTACACGTCGCCATTCTGCCGGTCGACGTAGATGCTCGACGGCATGAAGAAGATCGCCGCGTTCGAGTTGAGCGGCTTGCCTTTCGGCGTGCCGTCCGAGGAATCGACCGCGCCTTTCTTGCCGATCTGCAGCAGGAGCCGGCTGCCGTCGTGCGTGTACTTCTGCACCATGCCCGACGGCGCGCTCGCGATCCAGACGTTGTTGTCCTTGTCCACGTGGCAGGAATGGAGCCGCGCGTCGAGCAGCGTCGGGTCGCCCCAGCCGTTGACGACGTTCCCCGCCGGATCGAACTCGATGATCGGCGGCGCGAGCCGGCCCGTGTTCAGCTCGCCCTCGAGGACGTCCTGCCGGTTGAGGATGAACACGTGGCCCCGCGCGTCGACGCACGTGCCGCCCAGGCCGCCGAGCACCCACTGGTTCGGGAGCGGCTTCGGCCAGCTCACGTCCGCCTCGTACCGGGGCGGCGTGCGCGTCTGTGCCTCGACAAGGGGAGGTCCGGCGATTGCGGCCGCCAGGATCAGAATCGTCGCTCTCATGATGTGAGTCCTTCCTTCAGAAACGCGACGAGCGGCGGGTAGGTCTGCTCCGGCGCCTCGAGATGCGGGACGTGGCCGAGGCCCGGAATCAGGTGCAGCCGGCCGCGGCCGTTCGGAATGCGCTCCGCCGCATATTTCATCCGCTGCTGGAAGACCGCCGCCGAGCCGGGAAGCACGTCGTCGGCGCCGCCGAAAAAGAGCGCCGGCGCCTTGATGTGATCCCAGTCGCTCACCACCTGATCGAAGTAGATCACCTGTGAGAGCAGCGCCTGCACCATCGCCAGCCGCGGCCACTCGGCGCTGAGCGTCCATGCATACCGGACGCGCGTGTATTTCTCGAACTCGTCGTTCCAGACGGCGGGGTTGTGCGCCACGTACCGTCCGATCCCCGCGCGCGTCGTCTGCCACGTCGCCGCGAGATTCTGCTTGTACCCCTCGTCGGTGTCCTGCCACGGCCGCGTGAACCGCGCATCGACCAGGCCAATCGGGTTGTAGAGCACGAGCCGCTCGGTCATGTCGGGATACTGCGTCGCGAAGCGCGTGGCGAGCATCCCGCCCATCGAGTGGCCGACGACCATCGCCTTGTCGATCTTCAGGCTCTGGAGGAGCTGCCGCGTATTGCGCGCCATGTCGTGCAGGTTGTACGGGATGAACGGCTTCGACGAGCGCCCGTACCCGATCTGATCGGGGACGACGACGCGGAAGCCTTCCTTGCGCAGGACGTCAATCGGGCCGCCGAAATAGAAGCCGGCGAAGTTGTTGCCGTGGAGCAGCACGACCGTGTGCCCGTTGGGCGTGCCGAGCGGCGGCGCGTCCATGTAGGCCATCCGCACGTCCTGCGTGTAGAGCGTGAGGCGCAGGTACGACACCGGATGCGGATACGGCACCTCTTCGGCGTTGATGCTGCCCGCGGCGACGGTCGGCGCCGCCGGCGCGGCGGGAGCGGCCGACGACCTTTCGACACGCTCAAGGTCGTCCCGAGCATTGCCGAGGGACGAGGAGGCGCCGGCCTTCGCGCGTTCGGCTGCCAGCGTCTTGGCCGCGCGCGCCTCGGTTTCTTTCGCGCGGCGATTCCAGGTGTCGGGATCGACGAACGGATGCGGGTCGCCCGGCTTGCGCGTCCGCAGCCGCTGCCCCCGCTCGAGCACGCCGCCGCCTGGATAGCCGTCGGGCTCGGCCCAGCTGTGCGTTTGCAGCACCACCTGCACGCCCTGCACGGAGAGGAGCTTCGCGGCGTTCTTCACGAACTGCTCGGCGCCGGCCAGACCGGGGCCGCCGTCGCCGCCCGCCGGCACGACGGCCTTGTAGGTGCGCCCGCCGTCGCGCACGGTGATCCCTTCGGTCATCAGCACGCCGGGCGTGTGGCCGGGCAGCTGATGGAACCGCAGGTTCTGATCGCCGAGCGTCAGCGTGTCGCCGTCTTTGACGACCATGTCGCGCTTCGGCGTGCGGTTCGGCCGGCCGGGGTCGCGCCGGCTCGCGGCGCCATTCAGCTTTTCGATCATCGCCCAGTCTTCGGCGATCGCCACGACCCGCGCGCCGGTGAGCTCCTGCAGCCGCGCGGCGCCGCCGACGTGATCGAGATGGCCGTGGCTGAGGATGATGTACTTGATGTCCCGGAGGTTGATCCCGACCTTCTTGATGCTGCCGATCACGTGATCGACGTAGGGCTCCTGGGCCGAGTCGAAGAGGATGTGCCCCTGCGGGGTCGTGAGCAGCCAGGCCGACACGTAGCAGGGTCCGACGTAGTACAGGTTGTCGAACACCTTGAAGGGCTCGATCTTCTGCAGCGCGACGTCGTCGGGGCGGGTGACGCGGCAGGTCTTGCTCAGCGGCTCGGCGGCCGTTTGCGCCGCGGCCGGCGCGGTCACACCCAACAGCAGCCCGAGTAAAATCGTCATCGCGGCCATAGCGCCTCCTGTTCGCGAGCGGGTAGGCCAAAGTATAGAAGAATCGTGAACCTCTCGCTTCTCCGCGTCCTGCGGACCGTCATTCGTGCCGATTCCGACCCGGCCCGCCAGGCGCTCTTCGGCAACCTGATGCGGTCGCGGCGCTCCGTCCGCCTCGTCTACCGGCTGCACGAGCGTCTCGGCGGCGGCCGGGCGGCCGCGCTCCTGGTGTCGTGCTACGGCCTCGCGGCATTCCTGGGCGTCGCGCCGCCGCGCAACCGGCGGGCGCGCGTGGTTGCGCTCGCCGTGCACGAGAACGCCCGGTATCAGGTGTCGCGCCTCATCGAATGGATCGGCGCCGCGGACTGTGACTGGGTGCGGTCGGGCGTGCGCGCCCTGGTCCGTCCTGCGGGCGTCGCGGCGGCGGCGGCGCTCGTCGCACGGGGCGGAGCCGCCGCGCCGTTCCGCGTCGTCCGCGCGATCGATCGCCGCCACGGCTTTCTCGTTGCGTGCCGCGCCGCAGCGGCGATCGCGTGGTACGGGCGCGCGCGGGCGCTGCTCGCCGCCCATCGGCCGGGCGCCGTGCTCGTGTCGAGCGACTCGAATCCAGAGGAGATTGCTTTTGTGGCGGCGGCGCGCGCGCTGGCGATTCCGCAGGTGTTCGTGTCGCACGCCTACCCGACCCCGTACTCGCCGCCGCTCGACTTCACGCTGTCGATCCTCGAGGGGACGGCCGCGGTCGACGCGCGCCGGCGCAAGGGTCCCGTCAGGGGCGACGTGCTGCTCGCGGGGATCTTCGGCGAGTCCGCCCCGATCGACGTCGGCCGGTTCGCGCGGCCCACTCCGGTGATCGGCGTGTTCACACCCAAGGCGATCGCATGGCCGGCATTCGCCGCCGTGATCGACGACTGCCGCCGCCATTACCGCGCCGCGCGCATCGTCATTCGCTGGCATCCCAGCATGCTCGAGCCGCCGCGGCTCGCGGCCGTGCTCGGCGATGTCGCCGGCGTCGTCGAGAGCCCGCGGGGCGCGTCGCTCGTGGAGGACGCGCGCCAGTGCGACTGGGTGGTGGCCGACGAGAACAGCAACGTGCACCTGCCGGTGCTGAAGCTCGGCATCCCGACGATCGCGGTCAGGCGGCTCGGGCTGTATCCGGACAGCCGCTCCGATCTGTACGGCTTCATTGCGGCCGGCGTCGTGTTCGCCGCGGCCGATCGCCTCCGCGACGTCGATCCGGCCACCCTGGCCGCCTTCTTTTCGGAGTGCTGGCCGGCGCGGTTCCGGGAGTACGACGCGTCGTATCTCCGCGCGACCGAGGTGGCCCGCAGCGAGGTGCGGCACGCGATCGGCCGTCTCGTCGAGCCGCGCGCAGGCGGCTGTCCGACATGAAGCCCCTCGGCACGCTCGTCAGCCTCGCTGTCAGCGGCGTGCTGCTCGTGGTTCTCTACCGCACCCTCGACATACGCCTGGTCGGCCAGACGCTGCTCGGCGCCCATCCGGTGTGGCTCGTCGTGTCGGTCGGCATCATCCTGCCGATTACCGTTCTTCGGGCCGTCCGTTTCTATTGGGTCACCCCGGCGGGCGCGCTGCCGTCGGTCGGCGAGGCGCTTCGCCTGACGCTCGCGGCCACCGCGCTCAACGTGTTCCTGCCGGCCAAGTCCGGCGATCTCATCAAGAGCTATTTCGTCGCGACGCGAAGCGACACGTCCGCCGGGGTGTCGATCGCGATCGTCGTCTACGAGCGGCTGTGCGATCTGTTTGCGCTGATCTTCTGGTGCCTGGTGGGATGGGTCGTCGGACGGCCCCAGGTTCCCGGTCTGCCGTCATTCTTCTGGGGGCTCCTCACCCTGGTTGGGGCCGCATGCGCCGTTCTCATCTCCTCTGCGCGCGTCGCGGTCTACGGGCGCGAGCTCATGGCGCGCGCCCTTCCGCAGCGGCGGCTGAAGAAGCTCCGGAAGGTGGCCCAGGGCTGGCCGGATCTGCTGCTCATGCTGCGGGGGCGCCGGCGCTGGATCGTGGCGTACTCGCTCTTCCTCTGGCTCGTGCACCTCGTGCAGATCTGGCTCTTCACCGTCACGCTCGCGTCCGAGGTTCCGTTCACAGTGTGCGCCAGCCTGTCGGCCGTGGCCCTGATGGCCGGTCAGGTGCCGTTCACCATCGCGGGGCTCGGCACGCGCGACGTGGTGCTCGTGCTGCTGCTGGCGCGGTACATGGGCCCGGAGTCGGCCGCGGCGATGGGCGTGCTGATCGCGACGCGCTCCATCGTGCCGCCGCTGATCGGGCTGCCCGTCATGTGGCCCTATTTGTCGTCGGCGGTGGGCGACGCGCGGCGGTGGCGGCAGGCAATGGAGCAGAGCGGGTGAGACGTGCGGATCCGGTGCTGCTCGCGATCGTGTTGGTCGCGCTCGCGGTGCGTCTCTACGTGGCCGTCACGGTCCCGTATGTCCACGACGAAGAGAACACCCACATTCCGCTCTCGAAGACGATCTCGCTCGCGCCCGGCAGCGTGAACCTGCCGATTCGCGGCGAGAATCACGGCGCCTTGCCCGCCTACGTCGTGAGGATCAGCAGCATGCTGTTCGGCACGACGCCGCTGGCGAACCGCGCCCTCCACATCCTGCTCGGTCTGGCGACCGTCGTCCTGATCTATCGCGTCGCGTACGACTGGTACGGGCCTGTGGCGGCGCGCTGGGCGGCGGCGCTGATGGCGTTCAACGACTACTTCCTCTCGGTGTCGGCGCGCGCGACGGCGCACGTGCCGCACCTGTTTCTGGTGACGGCGGCGGTCTACGCGTTCAGCCGTTTCCTCGCGCTCCAGCGGGCCGCGTGGCTGTACCTCGCAGGCCTGTCGGTCGGGCTGGCGTTCTACTGCAAGGAACACTCGGCGCTGCTCGTGCCGGTGTTCTTCGCCACACTCCTGCTGCCGCGGTACCGCCACTGGCTGCGCCGGCCGCACGCCTACCTCGCCTGTGCCCTGTTCGTGCTCGTCATCGGCCCCGATCTTCTCTGGAACCTCCGCACCGACCCTGAAACCGCACGCGTCGCTTACACCGGGCAGGAGGTCGGCCAGGCCACGTACCGCGCGCATCTACAGCGGATGGGCGGCCTCGGCTTCTCGCCGTATCCGGCGATGTTCTATGGCAAGAGCGCCGTCATCTCGCTGCACACGCTCGTGACGGGCACCGCGCCGACGGACAACACCCCGGAGTACGAGTCGGTGAACCCGGCGCTCGGCCTGGTGCTGCTCGGCAGCGTGCTCCTGACCGTCTTCCGCCGCGACACGCGCGACGAGCTGCGGATGTTCCTGCTGTTCATGGCGCTCGGCATCTTCGGCTTTTTCACGTTCATCGAGCCGGGCGATCCGCCGTACCGCCTCGACCCGGTGAGCTGGGTCTGGGTCGAGACGACGCTGATTCCGGCCGTGATTCTGGCGGGCGCGCGGCTCGCCAGCGCCGCCGCGTGGTGGCGGAGCGCCGCATGGGGGCTCAGCGTGCTTGGCCTCGTCTACGCCGTCGACGCCGTGCTCTGGGCGCGGTAAGATTGCCGCCGGAGGCAGCCCGTCATGCGTACGACCGCCCTTTTTCTCAGCCTCGTGTTCGCCGCGGCCGGATCCGCGTCCGCGCAGGAATGGATCGAGTACACGAACACCCAGGATGGCTTCAGGGTGCTCTTTCCGGGTCAACCGGCGACGAGCGAGACGACCTGGAAGAGTCAGATGGACTACGCGCTCGCCGCGCGCGTGTACACGGCGAACCGCGGCGTGGAGCGGTATTCGATGAAGGTGGTCGACTACACCAACATCGAGCAGCTCGGCAACGAGCGGGCCAAGTCGTGCCCGCCGGGCAACGCGCAGTGCCGCCAGAACACCGGCGTCATGGGCCCCGGCTACTGGAAGCACGACGCGCGCGCCGCGGTCGTGCGCGCCACGCACGAGCTGCTGCAGCGCGACGCAAAGGTGACGCTCCTTGCGTGGGAGTGGCAGGACATGGTCGAAGGCAACGTGATCCAGCTCACCAACGCCGACCGGTCGCGCACCTTCGCCTACGTCACGATGCACGAGAACAAGCTGTACATCATGGAAGGCACGGTGCCGGACGGCTATCCCGAGCCGGGTCTGTTCCAGCAGTCGCTCGGCTGGGTCGACAAGGCCGGCCGGCCGATCCGCTATCAGGAAATCATCTACTCGAACGCGTATCACGGGATGGGCGTGTACCCGAAGCCCCGACCGGGCCGCGGCGGCGGGCCAGGCCCCCAGCAGTAGCGCCGGCTGGTGTTGATAATCCCCGGCCGGAAGCGTAGTGTGTCATCCGCAGCACGAAGGAGGTCAGCCGTGGCCAGACCGATTCGATATCCGCGAGCGTTGGCGGCCGCTTTTGCGGTGGTCTTCGCCGTCTTTCTCTTCGGAGTCAGTACGTACGACGTGGCGGGCCAGCGTCCGGCCGTGGCCATCGATGCCGATGACATCGGCGGGGTGGTGACCGGGTCCCGCGGTCCGGAGGCGGGCGTCTGGGTGATCGCCGAGACGACGAACCTGCCGACCCGGTTCATCCGGATCGTGGTCACCGACGACCAGGGCCGGTACGTGGTGCCCGACCTGCCGAAGGCAACCTACGACGTGTGGGTGCGCGGTTACGGGCTGGTCGATTCGCCCAAGGTCCAGAGCGAGCCGGGCAAGGCGCTGAACCTGACGGCCGTGCCGGCGCCGAACGCCAAGGCGGCCGCCGAGTACTACCCGGCGCAGTACTGGTGGTCGCTGCTGCGCGTACCGAAGACGGGCGACTTCCCGGGCACCGGACCGCAGGGCAACGGCATCTCGCCGAACATCAAGAACCAGGCGCAGTGGATCGCCGACGTCGTCGGCACCGACGCGTGCGTCTCGTGCCACGGCATGGGGAGCAAGGCGACGCGCACGATTCCGCCGAGCCTCGGCGTGTTCGATTCGTCGGCCGCCGCGTGGGAGCGCCGCGTGCAGTCGGGCCAGGCGGGGCAGCAGATGCTCGCGCGGCTGACCAACGCGGGACGCGGCCGCGCGCTCGGCATGTATGCCGACTGGACCGACCGGATCGCAGCCGGGGAGTACCCGCAGAACGCGCCGCCGCGGCCGCAGGGGATCGAGCGGAACGCCGTGGTCACGCTGTGGGACTGGGCCGACCCGAAGGTCTATCTCCACGACGAGATCAGCACCGACAAGCGGAATCCGCGCGTGAATGCGAAAGGCCCGATCTACGGCGCGCTCGAGGCGAGCGCCGACTACATGCCGGTCGTCGATCCGGTCGGCAACAAGTCGACCCAGGTGAAGCTGATCGTGCGCGATCCGAACACGCCGACGAGCGGCGCGACCAAGCCGGCGGCGCCGTCGCCGTATTGGGGCGAGGAAGTGATCTGGAACAGCCAGGCCAACGCCCATAGCTTCGCGATGGATTCGCAGGCGCGCGTCTGGATCGCGTCGCGCGTGCGGCCGGCCCAGACGCCGGCGTTCTGCCGCGAGGGCTCGACGCATCCGTCGGCCCAGGCGTTCCCGATCAACCAGAGCGGCCGGCAGGTCGCGATGTTCGACCCGAAGACCGGCAAGGTCTCGACGGTTGACACCTGCTTCGGCACGCACCACCTGAACTTCGCCGAGGACGCCAACGACACGCTATGGTTCTGCGGCGGCGGACCTGTGGTCGGCTGGTTCAACACGAAGCTCTACCTCGAGACCGGCGACGAGCAGAAGGCGCAGGGGTGGACGGTGCTGGTGCTCGACACCAACGGCAATGGCAGGCGTGATGCCTACGTCGAGCCCGACCAGCCCATCGATCCGACCAAGGACAAACGGATCAATGCCGCCTACTACGGCGTTGGGCCGAGCCCGGCCGACGGATCGATCTGGGGCTCGGTGACCGGCTTCCCCGGCGCGGTCGCCCGTCTTGTCCCGGGTCCGAACCCGCCGCAGACGGCGCTCGCCGAGTACTACGAGCTGCCGGCGAAGGACGGCGTGCCGGTCGAGGCGTACTCGCCGCGCGGCATGGACGTCGACAGAAACGGCGTCGTCTGGATCGGGACCGCGAGCGGGCATCTCGTGAGCTTCGATCGCCGCAAGTGCAAGGCGCCGCTCAACGGGCCGAACGCCACCGGGCAGCACTGCGCCGAGGGGTTCACCGTGCACAAGATGCCCGGTCCGAACTACCTCGACTCGGTGTCGTCGGGGAGCGCCGACTCGCCGTACTACACGTTCGTCGACCGGTTCGACATGCTCGGCACCGGCAGCAACAACGTGCCGATGCTGACGGGCAACGAGTCGGAGGCGATGGTGGCACTCGTCAACGGCCGCATGCAGACTTTCCGCGTGCCGTATCCGATGGGGTACTACGGGAAGGGCTTCGACGGCCGCATCGACGATCCGGGCGCGGGCTGGAAGGGCAAGGGGGTCTACTCCACGTTCGCGACGCGCGCGCCGTTCCATAGCGAGACGGGCAAGGGGACGACGAGCAAGGTCGTGAAGTGGCAGATCCGTCCGAACCCGCTCGCCAAGTAGCTCTCCGCGCAGGGGCCGACCGTGAGGTCGGCCCCTGATTTCCGGATCCCGGATCCCGGGTCCCGGATCCCGTCAGAATTGCAGCTCTGATCCCGCGTTATTCCGCCCGGCGGGCCACCAGGTCTGCTGCGTCAGGCCGTGGTGCCGGAAGGCGCGGATGCGCGCCTGCGTCGAGGGATCCATCAGGTAGCGTTCGAACGCCA
This sequence comes from uncultured Bifidobacteriaceae bacterium, assembly GCA_964526235.1. GTDB lineage: Bacteria > Acidobacteriota > Vicinamibacteria > Vicinamibacterales > UBA2999 > MELF01. Next base: position 9,744 of record CAZGLC010000046.1, on the reverse strand, counting down.
CGGCGCCCGCTTCGTCCACGCCGCGAATGCGGGCGGGATTGACGACGACCGATACCATCACGCGCTGGAACAGCGGATCGCGGAGCACGAGCGCCTCCATCGCGGCCGGACGACCCTGCTGGCGTCGCTGTTCCAGAAACCTGACGAATGGGACGATGCCCCACAGCGTATAGGCGCCGCGCCGCTCGGCCGTCTCGATCGCGGTCTGATCGCGCAGCTGCAGATCGACCTGCCACCGGCTCTTGGCCGGCGACCCGGCCGTTCGCCACAGCATGTCGGCGAGATATCGCTCTGTGGGAGCGTTGTTGACGAGGAACTCGCCGCCGCGCTCGGCGATGCGGCCGATCGCGGTCGCCGCGTCCGTGAAGCCCCGAATGCCCGCCGGGTCGCTCGACGGTCCGACGAGCGCCGCCTGGTTCGAGAAGACCATGCGCGGCCACCGGCCGAGGCCGTCTTCCATGAATGGCTGCGTGTCCGGGTGGCCGTAGTGCGCGATGACGAGATCGGCGCGGCCGGCCCGCGCCACGTCGAACGCGTCCTCGCCGATCGCGAGCGTGACATCATAGCCCGTGATCCGCTCGAAGGCCGGGATCAGCTCGTCGAGCAACACGTCGGGCGTGTTGACGACGGCGATGCGCAGCGTGCGCCCCGCGCCCTGCGCGTACGATGAGGAACTCGCGGCCACGAGCGCCACGGCGAAACAGAGCGGAACAGCGATACACCGCATCGGCACCTCCTGCACGCGGCCTACGGTATCCGGCCGGCGCGTGAAGAGGGCGAAGGTCTCGTCAGGGCAGCGTGAGGGTGTCGTGAAACCGGTAGCCGACGTTGCGCACGCTGAGGATGCAGGCAGGGTGCTCGACGTCGTCTTCGATCTTCTTGCGCAGCGAGGCCACGTGCGTGTCGACGGTCCGGTGGGTCACGTGCACGTCCTCGCCCCAGACCTGGTCGAGGAACTCGTCGCGCGTGATCACCTCGCCGGCGCGCTTGACGAGGAGCGCCAGGATCCGGAACTCGGTGTCGGTGAGCTGCAGCTCGACGCCGCCCTTGAACGCGCGGTGCCGGCGCAGATCGAGGCGGATCGGCGGCGCCTCCAGGACCTCGCGGTCGCGCGCCGCGTCGGGATCGCCGCCGGCGCGCCGCAGCACGGCGCGGACCCGCGCGACCAGCTCGGCGAGGCTGAGCGGCTTGGTGACGTAATCGTCGGCGCCGAGCTCGAGACCCCGGACCTTGTCGGCCTCCTGGTTGCGCGCGGTGATCACGATGATCGGCGTGCGAAGGCCCTCGGCGCGCACCTCCTCGCAGATCTGGAAGCCGTTGCGCCCCGGGAGCATCAGATCGAGCAGGATCAGGTCGGGATGCCGCCGCCGGATCGCGTCGAGCCCGGCCGCCCCGTCCTCGGCGAGCTCCACGTCGAACCCTTCGAACTCGAGCTCGTCCTTGACCGCCAGCCGGATGCCCGGCTCGTCCTCGATGACGAGGATCGTCCGGCGCGTGCTCATGATCGCTTGCCCTGAGCGGCGTCGACGGGGGCGCCCGGCAGGCGGAGCACGAACCGGCTGCCCGCCCCTGGCTCGCTCTCCACCGCAACCGACCCGCCATGGCCGTCGATGACATGCCGGACCAAAGACAGTCCGATGCCGACGCCCTGCACGTTCAAGCCCGCCACGTGGCGGCCGCGGTAGAACTTGTCGAAGATCCGCGCCTGCTCCTCGCGCGGGATGCCGATGCCGCGGTCGCGCACTTCGACGAGGTGGCTGCCATTGAGCCGGACGCACTCCACGTCGATAGGCGACTCGGGAGGCGAGTACTTCGCCGCGTTCTCGATCACGTTCTGGATGGCGTGCTCCAGCGCCGTCCGATCCGCCTCGACCCACAGCGGCGCGGCCTCCGCCCCGAGCAGCCGGATCCGCTCGGGCCGCGCGACGTGCTGGCACGCGGCGATCGCCTCGCGCGTCGTCGCCACCAGATCGATCCGTTCGCGCGCGTAGGTCTGCCGGCCGTCTTCGATGAGCGCGAAATCGAGCAGCCGCGTCACGAGCGCGCTGAGCCGGCGCGCGTCGTGCCCGATGATCCGGTGGTACTCGCGCAGCTTCTCCGGATCGCGCACCCGCTCGAGCCGCTCGGCGAGGGCGAGGATCGAGGTGAGCGGCGAGCGGAATTCGTGCGACACCGCCGTGACGAAGTCGCTGCGCAGCCGCGCGAGCCGCGCCTCCTGCGACACGGCGCGGTACACGAAGGCGCTGCCGAGCACGGTCACGAGCACGAGGAACCCCATCGAGTAGGGGAAGGCCGCGCCGCGCAGGGCCGGCCACCCGCCGGTCGCGGCGTCTTCGAAGACGACTTCCAGGAACGGGAATCCTTCGATGGAGAAGCCGCCGGCCGGCGGCCGCGCCGCGCGCTCCGCGGCTATCCAGGCCGATGCGGTGAACGGCTCGCCGGCCGAGACCTGCTCGAGCGTGCGGTTGACGTACGCCACCACGTCGTCGTCGCCCAGGACGTAGCCCTCGGTGCCTCCCGGCGGCTGCACGACGAGCGCGCGCAGCTGCCTGAAGTACTGTGCCCCGGCATTGCGCCCCGTGGCGAAGTCGCGTCGGAATGCCTGGATGCGCGGGAAGTAGTGCTCGGCCACCGATGCCGCGTCCGGCGGGCCGGTCGGCGGGCCTCCCTCGGCAGGACGCAGCTGCGGCGACTCGCTCACCGGCCGGGACAGCCCGAAGTCGGGAATGACGATCCGGTCGCCCTGCACCTCGAAGCGCACCCGCGCGTCGCGGCGCGCCGAGCCGGAGCCGGGACCGAACAGCCAGTTCCGGAGATCCGCCTCGATGAACTGGACGATCTGCCGCTGGCGCAGCGTCTTGTCGTACTCCTGCCGCGCGCGCTCGCTGCGCGCGGCGCGGACGATCAGCACGCCGAAGACGACGGCCGGCAGGATCACCATGAGGCCGAACAGCGCCACGACCTTCTGGCTGCGCCGCAGGGCCTGGAACAGAGTGCGCACGGCGTGTGGAGTATAGTCGGAGCGGGAGCGACGCACGTGAAGGTCGCGTCAAGACTGTATGAAGGCTGAAGGATTCCCGGTCGAACAATCCGACGACGAGTGGCGGCGGCTGCTGACCCCGCAGCAGTACGCCGTGCTGAGGCGTCACGGGACGGAGCCGGCCGGTTCCTGCGCGCTGCTCGACGAGCACCGCGCCGGCACGTTCAGCTGCGCCGGATGCGGGCAGCCGCTTTTCGTCGCCGATCGCAAGTTCGAGAGCGGCACGGGGTGGCCCAGCTTCTTCGCGCCGCTCGAGGGCGCCATCGGCACCACGGTCGATCGCGGCCTCGGCATGGTCCGCACCGAGGTGCACTGCAACCGCTGCGGCGGCCATCTGGGGCACGTCTTCGAGGACGGCCCGCCGCCCACCGGCCTGCGCTACTGCATCAACGGCGTCGCCCTGAATTTCGAGCCGGCCCGTTCGTAGGGCGCGGCTTGACGCCGCGCCGGCGGGCCGTGAAGGCCCGCCCTACGGTAAAATCGAAGACCCATATGCAGGTAGGACTCATCGGCTGGCGCGGCATGGTCGGCTCCGTGCTCGTGCAGCGCATGCGCGAGGAGCGCGACTTCGATCTCCTCGACCCGATCTTCTTTTCGACGTCGCAGGCTGGCGCCGCGGCGCCCGCGACCGGCAAGACGGCGCCTCCGGTGAAGGATGCCCGCGACGTCACGGCGCTCGCCGGGTGCGACGTGCTCATCTCGTGCCAGGGCGGCGACTACACGACCGAGATCTACCCCCGCCTGCGCGCCGCCGGCTGGCGCGGCTACTGGATCGACGCGGCGTCGACGCTGCGGATGAAGGACGACACGGTCATCGTGCTCGATCCGGTCAACCGCGACGTGATCGATCGCGCGCTCGAGGCCGGCGTCACAAACTTTATCGGCGGCAACTGCACGGTCGGCCTGATGCTGATGGCGATGGCGGGCCTCTTCCGCGCCGGGCTCGTCGAGTGGGTAACCGCGATGACCTATCAGGCGGCCTCCGGCGCCGGCGCGAAGCAGATGCGCGAGCTCGTGGCGCAGATGGGCGTCGTGCACGGCGCGGTCGCGGCCCAGCTCGCCGATCCCTCGTCCACGATCCTCGAGATCGATCGCGGCGTCACCGATGCGCTGCGCGGCGGGGCGCTGCCCGTCTCGGAGCTCGAATACCCGCTCGCCGGCAGCCTCCTCGCGTGGATCGACAAGGACCTCGGCAACGGACAGAGCCGGGAAGAGTGGAAGGCGATGGCCGAGGCGAACAAGATCCTCGGCCGATCGGACACGCCTGTTCCAGTCGACGGCATCTGCGTCCGCGTGGGCGCGATGCGGTGCCACAGCCAGGCGCTCACGGTGAAGCTGACACGCGACGTGCCGCTCGCCGAGATCGAGACGCTGCTCGCCTCCGCGCACGAATGGGTGCGCGTGGTGCCGAACCAGAAGGACGCGACGCTGCGCGAGCTGACGCCGGCCGCGGTGTCCGGCACCCTCGACGTGCCGGTCGGCCGCCTGCGCAAGCTCGCCATCGGTCCCGAGTACCTCACGGCGTTCACCGTCGGGGATCAGCTCCTGTGGGGCGCGGCCGAGCCGCTGCGCCGCGTGCTCCGGATCATCCTCGGCGTGGCACAAGACGCCGCGAAGCAGCTGGTCGCCGGGAGCCGGTAGCCGGTCGTTGGTAGCGGTTCAGAAATTCGGCGGGACGTCGGTCGCCGACCCCGACGCCGTCGGGCGCCTCATCGAGATCGCCCGCGCCGCGCGCGCCCGTGACGGCCACGGCCCCGTGGTCGTCGTCTCGGCGCTGAGCGGCGTCACCGACGCACTCCTCACGATTGCCGCGGAGGCGGGCGCGTCGCACACGGACGCGGCGCTGGCACAGGCCGCCCGGTTGCGCGAGCGGCACGTCGCCATGGCGCGCGCGCTCGCGTCGGATGGCGCGCTGGCGCCGCTCTCCACCGCCATCAACGCCCACTTCGACGAGCTCGACGCGGTCGTGCGCGCCCTCGGCGTGCTGCGCGAGGTGTCGCTGCGCACGCTCGACGTGATTGCCGCGATCGGCGAGCTGCTCAGCTCCCGCGTCGTGGCCGCGGCGCTCGCGCATGCCGGTCTGCCCGGGGAGTGGGTCGACGCCCGGCGCGCCATCGTCACGAGCGACGACCACACGCGCGCGGCGCCGCTCATGCGCGAGACGGCCGCGGCGCTGCGGGCGCTGGTGACGCCGCTCGTGGACGCCGGGCGCGTGCCGGTGCTCGGCGGCTTCATCGGCGCCACCTCCGACGGCCATACCACGACGCTCGGCCGCGGCGGGTCGGACTATTCCGGCGCCATCGTCGGTGCGGGCATCGGAGCGGGCGAGATCCAGATCTGGACCGACGTGGACGGGATGCTGACGGCGGATCCCCGCATCATTCCGCAGGCCCGGCTCGTCCCGCGTCTGTCGTACGCCGAGGCGGCGGAGCTCGCATATTTTGGCGCGAAGGTCCTGCATCCGAGTACGATCCACCCGGCGGTGGAGCGCAACATTCCGGTCCGCATCCTCAACTCCCGCAAGCCGGACGGCGCCGGCACGCTGATTACCGCGGAGCCGAGCCCGGACGGCGACGCGCTGACGGCCATGGCCGCCAAGCGGGATCTCACGGTCGTCGACATCACGTCGAGCCGGATGCTCATGGCATACGGCTTTCTGCGCCGCGTCTTCGAGGTGTTCGAGCGGTTCCGGACGGCGGTCGACGTGGTGACGACGTCCGAGGTGAGCGTGTCGGTGACGGTGGACGATCGGCGGCATCTCGACGCGATCGTCGAGGCGCTCTCCGAGTTCGCCGAGGTCTCGATTGAAGGCGACATGGCGCTCCTCTGCGCGGTCGGCGATCGGCTGCGCGTCGAGCCGGCGATTGCGGCGCGCGTGGTGCGCGTCCTCGAGGAGGTGCCGCTGCGGATGATCTCGCAGGCCGCCTCGCGCCGAAACATTACGGTCATCCTGCGTCAGGCTGATCTCCCGCACGCCATGCACCGCCTGCACGAGGAGTTCTTCGAATGAAGCTGCTGCTCGTCGGCTACGGCAAGATGGGACGGCTCGTCCAGGAGCTCGCGCCTGTCCATGGCTGCGAGGTGGTCGGTCGGATCGACGTCGGTATGGACAATTGGTCGGTGCCTGCCGACGTGGCAGTCGACTTTTCGACAGCGGAGGCGCTCTGCGCCAACTTCCCACGCTACGTGGAGCGGAAGCTGCCGGTGGTGATCGGGACCACCGGCTGGGCGGACCATGCCGCAGAGCTGCGCGGGCAGGCCGAGCGCGGCGGCCTCGGCATCGTGGCGGCCGCGAATTTTTCGATCGGCGTCAACCTCTTTCAGCTGGTTGTCGCCGAAGCCGCGCGCCTCATGCAGGCGCACGAGCAGTACGCCGCCTGGATCCACGAGGCGCACCACGCCACAAAGCGCGACGCGCCGTCCGGAACGGCGCTCATGCTCCGTGACGCCATGACCGGGGCTGGATACAGTCGTCCGATCGACATGTCGTCCACGCGGGCGGGCACGATTCCTGGCGTGCACACCGTCGGCTTCGACGCCGCGTCCGACACGATCGAGCTGACGCACACGGCCCGCGATCGGCGCGGCTTCGCCGCCGGCGCGCTCCTGGCTGCGCGCTGGATCCAGGGGCGGCGCGGCTGGTTCACAATGAAGGATGTGCTGGGAGGCCACTGATGCGCACGCCATTCACCGGCGCCGGAACCGCCCTCGTCACCCCCTTCCGCACCGACGGCGCGATCGATGAATCGGCGGTGCGCCGCCTCGTGCGCCGCCAGATCGAGGGCGGCATCCATTTCGTTTCCCCGTGCGGGACGACGGGGGAAGCGCCGACGCTGAGCCATAGCGAGAAGCTGCGCGTCTGCGAGGTGGTGGCCGACGAGACCGCGCACCGCGTGCCGGTGCTCGCCGGCGCCGGCGGGTACGACACGCGCGACGTGATCGCGCTCGTCCGGGAGCTGGAGCGGCTCGGCGTCGACGGCATCCTGTCGGTCACGCCGTACTACAGCAAGCCGACGCAGGAAGGGCTCTACCAGCACTACAAGGCGATTGCCGAGAGCACGTCGCTCCCGATCGTCCTCTACAACGTGCCGGGCCGCACCGGCGTGAACCTCGAGGTGCCGACCGTCGCGCGCCTCTCCGCCATCCGCAACATCGTCGGTGTGAAGGAAGCCTCGGGCAACCTCGTGCAGATGAGCGAGATCGTCCGCGCCTGCCGCGACGACTTCCTGCTGCTGAGCGGCGACGACCCGATCGCGGTGGCGGTGATGGCGATCGGCGGACGCGGGGTGATCTCCGTGGCGAGCAACGCCCTTCCCAGCGAGATGGCGCAGGTCATCGAGCTGGCGGAGAAGGGCGACTTCGCCGCCGCGCGCCGGCTCCATCACTGGCTGCTGCCGTTTCTGCAGGTGAACTTTGTGGAGGCGAATCCCATTCCGATCAAGGCCGCGATGGCGGCGATGGGCCTCCTCGAGGAGACGTATCGCCTGCCTCTCGTGCCTCCGAGCGCTGCCGCGCGCGACCGGATCATGACGGTGCTGCAGGAGCTGAAGCTGCTCGGATCGGCTGACCCCGGGGTCCCCGCCGCGCCTGCGCGGTGGGGTGGGCAAGTGTGACCGCCCTCCATCAGGAGATCGCCGCACTCTTCGAGCAGGGGACCGCCGCGCCGCGCGAGGCGGCGCGCACGGCGTTTCTCCGCCTGCGCGGCGAGCTCGCGGCGGGGCGCGTTCGCGCGGCGGAGCCCGACGCCGCGTCGCCCACCGGCTGGCGCGTCAACGTCTGGGTGAAACAGGGGATCCTCCTCGGCTTCCGGTTCGGCGATGTCGTCGACATGAGCATCGACCGCGCGTGGCCGTTCTTCGACAAGGACACGATGGCGCTGAAGCGGATCGATGCGTCGAGCGGCGTGCGCATCGTGCCGGGCGGTTCGGCGGTGCGGGAGGGGGCCTATCTCGGCCCCGGCGTCATCTGCATGCCGCCGATGTACATCAACATCGGCGCGTGGGTGGGCGACGGCACGCTCGTCGACTCGCATGCGCTCGTCGGCTCGTGCGCGCAGATCGGCGCGAAGGTGCACCTGAGCGCGGCCGCGCAGATTGGGGGCGTGATCGAGCCGGTGGGGGCGATGCCGGTGATCGTCGAGGACGAGGTGCTCGTCGGCGGCAATTGCGGCGTCTACGAGGGGGCGATCGTCAAGCGGCGCGCCGTGCTCGCGTCGGGGACGATCCTGACCGGCTCGACGCCGATCTACGACCTGCCGAACGGCCGCATCATCGCACCGGAACCAGGGCAGCCGCTCATCGTCCCCGAGGGCGCGGTCGTCGTCCCGGGTGCGCGGGCGGTGACGGTGGGCGCCGGCCGCGAATGGGGGCTGTCGCTCGCGACGCCGGTGATCGTGAAGTACCGCGACGAACGGACCGACGCGCGCACCGAGCTCGAGCGATGGATCCGATAGATCCCATTTCGCTCGCGCGCAGCCTCATCGACATCGATTCGACGACCGGACATGAGCAGGAGGCGGGGGCGTGGCTCGCGCGCTTTCTGCGCGAGCGCGGATATCAGGTGGTGGAGCAGCCGCTGGCCGGCGGCCGCTTCAACGTCTACGCGCACCTCGGCCAGCCGCCGCAGCTGGTCTTCTCCACGCACGTCGATTGCGTGCCGCCGTTTTTCCCCAGCCGCGAGGAGCGCGGCCTCCTGTTCGGCCGCGGCTCGTGCGACGCGAAGGGGATCCTCGCGGCGCAGGTGGCGGCGGCCGAGCGTCTTCGCGCCCGCGGCGAGACGCGCCTGGCGCTGCTCTTCGTCGCCGGCGAAGAGCGCGGCAGCGACGGCGCGCGGGCGGCCAACGAGCACGCGCCGGCGGGCGTGCGGCATCTCGTCAACGGCGAGCCGACCGACAACCGTCTCGGCGCGGCGACGCGCGGCGTGCTGCGCGTCCGCCTGCACGCGGACGGCCGTGCCGCCCATTCCGCATTTCCAGAGCTCGGCGTCTCGGCGATCGACAAGCTGCTCGACGCCCTGATGGTGATTCGCGGCCTGCCGCTGCCCGAGGATCCGCTGCTCGGCCGGACGCATTACACGGTCGGGCTGATCGAGGGCGGCGTCGCGCCCAACGTCGTCTCGCCGCGGGCGTCGGCGGAGCTGCTGTTCCGCCTGGTCGGCGAGGCGGCGCCGGTTCGTGCCGCGTTGGCGGTGGTCGAGAGCCTCGTCTCGATCGAGCATGTGCTCGACATCCCGGCGGTGCGGCTGCACACCGTGCCCGGCTTCGAGACCGCCGTGTTTCCCTACACCACGGACGTGCCGCTGCTCGGCCGGTGGGGCACGCCGCTGCTCGCCGGCCCCGGCTCGATTCACGTGGCGCATACCGACGAGGAGCACGTCGCGTCCGATGAGCTGCGGGCGGCGGTGGAGTTGTACGAAACGCTGGCCGCCCGGCTGTTATACTGACGATCTGGTGAGCCGCGCCGCGGCCCGGACCCTGTGCGACTTCAGCCTGCGAACCGCGTCAGGGCCGGAAGGCAGCAGCGCTAAGTAGACCCTGGGGTGTGCCGCAGGTGCACCGGGTCGCGGTGGGGCTCATCACTTTTCACTTTTACTTTCAAACTTTCAGACTTACTTTTCACTCTCCACTTTCAAGTTTGTACTTGTTGATCTGAATGGCCTATCAGGTCCTCGCGCGCAAATGGCGTCCGCAGCGGTTTGACGAGGTC
>CAZGLC010000045.1:3766-22785 GCA_964526235.1 uncultured Bifidobacteriaceae bacterium | reverse complement strand
GTTCGAGCTCGTCGTTGTTGATCGCGTCCTGGAGATACGCCTCGATCAGCTCGTGGAGCTCGTGCAGCGCCTGATGCTGGCTCGATGCCTCAACCACCAGGTTGAGCGTGAGGCACACACCGAGATGCCGGCCAGGGGCCAGTTCCCGGACGTACCCGCGAAGCGCGATCGTCTGGGGGCGTGCCATGTGAGCAGTATCGGTTGAGCGCCGGGCCGGGTGCAACATCCGCCGGAGGCGCACCGTCGTCGCTCTGTTACCCAGGTGTTACCCCGAAAAACGCGCCGTGTACAAACTCGCTAATTTATTAGGAAAAGTGGTGCCGAGGGGCAGAATTGAACTGCCGACACCGTGATTTTCAGTCACGTGCTCTACCAACTGAGCTACCTCGGCACTTGCAGACGAACGTCGACTCGGAAGGAGTCTCCAGTATATACCGCGACATTCGGCGCGCTTACGGGCGCCCTCAGCGCCGCGCTGTCGATGATTCGCCGACGCACCCGCGAGCAAGCGCTTCCCCGCATGAGCGACGAATGGCTGCGCACGCTCGACCAGGACAGCGGCCGACAGCTGGAGCGGTGACGCGATAGCTGGTGAGGCCCAGCCGGAGATGGTAGGCTCTACGGAACTACCAGCCACCGACGACCACCCAGCTTTTCAAGGAGCGGCCGTGACTCGAGTTCTCACGTTGTTCGTCGCTATTGCGCTCGCGGCCTGCTCGCGAAGCACCCCGGCGGTCGCCAGCAGCAACGAATCGCCGGCCCAGGCGGCGCCCACGCCTGCCCCTGACGCCGCCGTCAAGCCCGTTCCGGCCGAGTTTCCAGACGTCGTCGCCCGCGTAAACGGGCAGGGCATCAGCCGCGACGATCTTCAGCAGGCGGTCGGCGAGCTCGAGGCGCGCGCCGGGCAGGGCCTCCCGCCCGACCAGCGCGATCGCGTCGTCCGTGGCGTGCTCGACCAGCTGATCGCGTTCCGGCTGCTCGCGCAGGAGAGCACCGCCCGGAAGGTCGCCGTGCCCGACGCCGACGTCGACGCGCGCATCGCGCAGATCCGCTCGCAGTTCCCCTCTGAACAGGTCTTCACGCAGACGCTGACCCAGCGCCAGCTGACGCTCGACTCGCTGCGGGCGGACGTGCGCCAGGGGCTGCAGATCGACCGGATGATTGACGCCGAGGTCGCCGGACGCGCGAACGTCACCGCCGAGCAGGTGAACGACTTCTACGCGAAGAACCCGTCAGAGTTTCAGCAGACCGAGCGCGTGAGCGCCAGCCACATCCTGATCCCCCTGCCGGATGGAGCCGATGCCGCAGTGAAGGAGCAGGCACGCGCGCGGGCGGCTGACATCCTGAAACAGGTGAAGGCCGGCGGGGACTTCGCGGCGCTCGCCAAAGAGCATTCGCAGGATCCCGGCAGCGCGCCGAAGGGCGGCGACCTCGGCTCCTTCGAGCGCGGCCAGATGGTCGGTCCCTTCGAGCAGGCGGCCTTCTCGCTCGGGCCCGGCCAGGCGAGTGAGCTCGTCGAAACCCGGTTCGGCTTCCACATCATCAAGGTTGCCGAGAAGCAGGCGGCGCGGACGGTTCCGCTCGAGGAGGTGCGCACGCAGGTCGAACAGTACCTCCAGGGCCAGAGTCGCGAGCGCGAAACCCAGGTCTTCATCGACGCGCTCAAGGCGAAGGGAAAGGTCGAAATCCTGATCTGACCGTGGCCGATACGGTACGCCTCGACGTCTGGCTCGACGTCGCGTGCCTCTTCAAGACGCGCTCGGAAGCCAAGCGCGCGTGTGAGGGCGGCAAGGTCGCCGTCAACGGCCAGCCCGCCAAGCCGAACCGGGCGGTGAAGGAAGGCGATCGCCTCCGCATCAGCCGCCCGTACGGCCGCCATCAGGACATCATCGTCCGCGTCGCCATCGACCAGCACGTCAAGAAAGCGCAGGCCCGCGTTCTCTACGACGACGTCACGCCACAACCGACGGCGGAAGAAATCGAGATGCGGCGGATGGAACGCGTCCATCGGGCTGCGGCACTCGCCGCCGGGCGCCCGGATCGGCGCCGGCGGCGCGAGCTGCGCCGCATGAAGGAAGGCGGGTGACCGTTTACCATGGGCTGTGCCCCGCAATCAGGAAGTCATCCGGCAGTGGAGGCTGCTCCACGCGCTGGAGGCGTCGCGGCACGGAGCGACGATTCAGGCGCTGGCCGACGGGCTGGAAGTCACGACGCGGACGATCCGGCGCGACCTCGAGGCGCTGCAGGAGGCCGGGTTTCCGCTCTTCGACGAGCACGACGAGGACGGCCGGGCACACTGGCGCCTCGACGGCCAGGTGCTCAAAGGGCTCGATACGAGCTTCACGCTTCAGGAACTGTGCGCGCTCTATTTGAGCCGTAACCTGCTCGAGACGGTTGCGGCGACCCCGTTCCAGCGCGACCTGGGCCTGGCGTTCGCCCGTCTCGAACGGCTCCTCTCGCCGCGGATGCGCCGGTTCCTCGATCTGCTGCCCGCCGTACTCACCGCCAAGGCCGGCCCCCGGGCGCGCACCGCCGCCGCGGCGACCGTGTTCGTCCAGAAGCTGCTCGAAGCGACGCTGCACCACCGCGTCGTGACGATGCGGTATCACTCGGTGTCGAGCGGCGGGGTCAAGGACTATGTCGTACACCCGTACAGGCTGGCTTTCGCCCAAGGAGGGATCTATCTGCTGGCGTACGTCCCCGCCTACAAGGACGTGCGCACGTTTGCCGTGGAACGCATCAAGAACGTGTCGCTCGAGAAGCAGACATTCACCCCGGAACGGCCGATCGGCGAGGACGTCTTCGCCAATTCGCTTGGCGTCAACACCGGTCCCGCGGCCCCGGTCGAGATCGAGTTCGCGCCGCCGATCGTTCCGTACATTCGCGCCCGGCTGTGGCACACTTCACAGCAGCTTCGCGAGGGCGCCGACGGGACGCTCGTGCTCGCCATGGACGTCTGCCACGACTGGGCCCTCCGGAGCTGGATTCTGAGCTGGGGCCGGTTCGCGCGCGTTCTGACGCCTGCCGCGCTTGCCGATGAGCTTCGTTCGGACCTGCAGGCGGCGTCCGAACGCTACGACCAGGATTGATCATGCTGCAGCGACCTGTCCGGTTCCTTGTTTTGGCCCTGTTCGCCCTGCTCTTCTTCGCCGGGCCGTCCGCCGTCCGGTTCTACACGGACTGGCTCTGGTTCGGCGAGGTCGGCTATCAGTCCGTCTTCCTGACGATGCTGCGCGCGCAGGCCACGCTCTTCGTCGTGGTGTTCGCCGCCGCGGCGCTCTGGCTGGCGTTCAACTTCCGCGTCGCGCTGGCCGCCATCGGCGACGTGCGGCCGGTCTTCACCACGCGCGAGGGAATCCAGGTGCCGCTGCCGGGGCGCCGGCAGCTCGGCATGTTGGTCTCGGGCGTGGCCATGGTGCTGGCGATCTTCATGGCCTTGTACGCCTCGTCTCAATGGGAGACATGGCTCGCGTGGCGCAACGCCCAGCCGTTCGGCATCGCGGACCCGATCCTCGGGCGCGATGCGGCGTTCTATGTCTTCTCCCTCCCCTTCCTGCAGCTCGTGCGCGGACTCCTGCAAGGGCTCGTGCTCATCGCCGCGCTCGGCGCGGGCCTTCTCTACTTCGCGTCGGGAAGCCTGTCGTCGCGCGTTGGATCGCTCGTCTGGATGACGCCCGCCGCGCGGCGGCACCTGTCGTTTCTCGCGGCGGCCTTCCTGCTGCTGCTCGCCTTCGGCGCGTGGCTCGGCCAGGCGGAGCGGCTCGTGCAGCCGTCGGGTGTCATCTACGGGCCCGGCTACGCCGACGTCAACGGCCGGATGCCGGCGGCGCTCCTGCTGGCGGGCGTGTCGGTCGTCGGCGCCGCGCTGGCGGTGCTTCAGGGTCTGACCCCGCGCAACTGGCCGCTGCCGGCTGCCGCGGGACTCTACCTGCTCGTGGCCATTGGTGGCGGGGTGTACAGCACGCTCGTCCAGCGGTTTCTGGTCACGCCGAACGAGCAGTCGATGGAATCGCCGTTCATCCAGCACAACATCGATGCCACCCGGCGCGCCTTCGCGCTCGACCGCGTCGAGCCGCGCGAGCTGAGCGGCGACGCGCTGTTGACGCCCGCCGACGTCAAAGCGAATGCGGCCAGCATCGACAACGTGCGGCTCTGGGACCACCAGCCGCTGCTCGATACCTTCGGCCAGCTGCAGGTCATTCGCACCTACTACGACTTCGTCGGCGTCGATAACGACCGCTACCGGATCGGCGGTCAGCTGCGGCAGGTCATGCTGTCGCCGCGGGAGCTCAACACCGCGAGTCTTCCGAACCGCACCTGGGTCAACGATCGGCTGACGTTCACGCACGGGTACGGTCTGACGCTCGGTCCCGTCAACCAGGTGACGAGCGAAGGTCTGCCGGTGTTGTGGGTGGGGAACCTGCCGCTCGAAACGATCCCCGAACTGCCGATCGAGGAGCCGAGTCTCTACTACGGCGAGCTGGCCAACGACTACGTAATTGTGAAAACGGCGACGCGCGAGTTTCATTACCCCCGCGGCGAGGACAACGTGTTCGCGCCGTACGCCGGGCAAGGCGGTCTGGAGATCGGATCGCTCTGGCGCAAGCTGCTCTTCGCGCTCCGCTTCGGCGCGTACCAGATCCTCCTGAGCAACGACATCAACGACGAGAGCCGGATTCTCTTCTACCGGAACATCCGCGAGCGGGTGCAGAAGCTGGCGCCGTTCCTCTCCTTCGATCGCGACCCGTACCTCGTGGTGGCCGACGGCCGTCTGTACTGGATGTATGACGCCTACACCACCAGCACGCGATATCCGTATGCCACGCCCGGCGGGCAGGGCGGCCTCAACTACATCCGCAACGCGGTGAAGTTCGTAATCGACGCCTACCACGGCACGATGACCGTCTATCTGGCGGATCCGGCCGATCCGATCGCGGCGACATATGCGCGGATCTTTCCGGACATGTTCGTGCCGCTCGACAAGATGCCCGCTGCGCTGCGCGAGCACGTCCGCTACCCGGAAGACATCTTTGCCCTCCAGGCCTCGGTCTTCGCGACCTACCACATGACGCAGCCGGCGGTGTTCTACAACCGCGAGGACCAGTGGGAGGTGCCGGTCGTCGACGACGCGACCGAGGGCGGCGCGATGCAGCCCTACTACACCATCATGCGGCTGCCCGGCGAGCCGGAGCCCGAGTTCATCCAGATGCTCCCGTTCACGCCGCGCAATCGCGACAACCTGGCGGCGTGGCTTGCAGCGCGCAGCGACGGCGAGCACTACGGCACGCTCCGCGTCTTCCAGTTCCCGAAGCAGAAGGTCATCTTCGGCCCGCGGCAGGTGGTGGCGCGCATCAGTCAGGACCAGACGATCTCCCCGCAGATCACGCTCTGGAATCAGCAAGGGTCACAGGTGATCTGGGGAACCCTCATGGTCATCCCGATCGAGGAGTCGCTCATCTACATCCGGCCGCTGTACCTGCGCGCGTCCGGCGGACGCATCCCGGAGCTCACGCGCGTCATCGTGGCCTACCAGAACGAGATCGTCATGGAAGAGACGCTCGAGGCGGGGATCGCGCGGCTGTTCGGCGGCACGCCCGACGGGGGCCCCGACGAGATCGTGCGTGCGCCCGCGGCCACCGGCGCGCCCGACGAAGGACGGCAGGCCGCACCGCCGCCTGCCGGCGCGCCCCCCGCGGCGCTCGCCGCGCTCGGGGCGCAGGCGCGCGGCCACTACGACCGCGCCGTCGAAGCGCAGCGCAGCGGCGACTGGGCGAAGTACGGCGAGGAGATCAGGCGTCTCGGCGAGGTCCTGGCGCAGATGCGGGCGCGGTAAGCAGCCATCCCCGGAGGACTTCGGCGACGCCGCGTCGCGGGCGCGGAGGTCGCCGTTGCGCCTTGTAGTCGCGGTGCCCCGGCCCGAGCGACCGCAGGCCGACCGGCGTCAGCAGCCGCGTGCGGACCACCTCGAACACCGGTCGCCAGCGGTCTGGATCGAGCGCAGGATGATCGAGCGAGATCGCCAGGATTTGATTGGGGCGGCATGACGGGTCGTCCCCCTGCTCGCCGTCGACCACGTCGTACAGGTACTCCCCCTCGGCGAACCAGAAGCGGCCGTTGAACGACTCGTACGCCTGAGCGGCGCGCTCGTCGATCTCCGGCGCACGCGGGTCCCCTTCCTCGCGGAGCCAGCCGGCCAGCAGCCGCAGCGCGTTGTACCAGAGCGCGTTGATCTCGACCGCCTTGCCGCGGCGCGGCGTCACCACCCAGTCCTCGACCTTCGCGTCCATCCAGGTGAGCTGGTACCCGTCCGCGCCCCGCCGCAGCAGTTGCCGGAGCGTCGAGCGGTCTCCGGTGGCGTGCAGGTACCGGTGCACCGCGTGGAAGAACCACAACGACGCGTCGGCGGTGTGATACAGGCCCTCCTTCGTCCCTTCGGGAAACAGATTGGGAATGAGGCCATCGCGCACGTAGTGGCCGAACGTCCGCAGGATGTATTCCGCCTCGCGGTGCCGTCCCGTACAAAGCGTGAGCCCTTCGAGGCCGATCATCGTGTCGCGGCCCCAGTCGGTGAACCAGTGATAGCCGGCGATGACCGTCCGCACCTCGTCGCCGGACGCCCGTGCGCGCGCCGCTGCTCCAGGCCGTACGCCGCTGGTCCCACGCTTTCGGGCATCAGCGTGAACGCCGTGTCGCTGCTGTACAAGAAGAAGCGAAGCGGCGGCAGATCGCCGCCGGGCGCGATCTCGAAGCGATCGCCGAGCGCCCGGACGACGTACGGCGCCGCGACCGGGTGGCTGACCGGCGCATCGTGCAGCCGGAACGCCAGAAACGGCCGCAGCTCGAGCCGGACGGGCCCGCCGGCGACGAGTCGATACGCCATGTGCGTCGTATTCTGGAGGTGCGGCATGAGCACGCGCTTCTGGAACTGCGTGCCGTCGACGTCGTAGGTCCAGACCGGCAGCCCCTCTTCCAGCTCGAAACCGGTGAGATACCGCGAACCATCGACCTCGATACCGTCGGGCGTCTCGAGCACGGCGTAGAGCGGCACCCGCCGGCCGTCCGGGTACTGCAGCGTTTCGCGGAGGAAGTTGCACATCATCGTGCGGCCGAACGGCGTCGGCGCGGCGATGAGCAGTCCGTGGTACCGGCGTGTGAGGGCGCCCGAGACGGTGCCGGAGGCGTAGCCACCCAGGCCGTTGGTGACCAGCCACTCCTTCCAGACCAGCGCCTGCCGGCCCTCCTCGGACCTCTCCCAGTGGAGCGATCGCACGATGGTCGATTCAGGCGCGGCGACGAGCGTCATACTGCACCGGGCGCCAGGACGGTGGCGGACTGTCCGGGAATACACCACCCGTCCCTGGTCACGATGTCGTACACGCCCGTGCCGCCGTAGCGCACGTGCGCGCTCGACCAGCGCATGCGCCACGCTCTCCGTCATGATCGGCGAAGTACAGGAACGGGCGTGACGAGCCGAACTCCTGGCCCTGAAAGAGCATCGGCGTCGACGGCATCAGCAGCAAGAGCGCCGTGAGCGCGCGGTAGCGCTCCGGCGCCGCCCTCTGATGCAGGCGCGCGCCAGGTCCCGAGTTGGCGACCTGATCGTGGTTTTCAATAAAGGTGACGAACGCCTCCGGCGGGAGGCCGTCGCTGCGTCCGCCGCGTGGCTGCTTCTGCCAGGCGTAGCGCTGTCCCTGGAACAGATACCCGTACTTCGCCGCCGAGATGAATTCCTGCGGCGTGCCCCGATGGTCCGAGTAGTACGCCTCGCGACGGCCCGTGAGCGCGACGACCACGCTGCGGCGGCCGGCGGCTTCGCGGGCCCGCCGTGCGACGGCCGCCACGATCGGGTCGGGCGAGCGATCGTGGATGCTCTGAATCGCGTCGAGGCGCAGGCCGTCGAGGTGGAATTCGTCGATCCAGTAACCCGCATTGCCGATGAAATACTCGCGCACGGGGGCCGCATCGGGTCCGTCGAATTTCAGGGCGTCGCCCCACTCGTTGTCGTACTGCCGCGTAAAATGCGCCGGCGCGTACTCACGGTGGACGCACCCGGACGGCCCCAGGTGGTTGTAGACGACGTCGAGGATCACGCCGAGGCCGAGGTGATGCGCGGCGTCGACGAACGCACGGAAGTCGTCGGGCGCGCCGTAGAGTCGCGTCGGCGCGTACGGGAACACGCCGTCGTAGCCCCAGCCGAACCGGCCGGGAAACTCCGCAATCGGCATCACTTCAGCCGTGGTCACACCGAGGCGCGCCAAGTCGCCGAGCCGATCGATTGCCGCCCGCCACGTGCCTTCCGGCGTGAACGTCCCGATGTGCAGCTCATACAGCACCTGGCCGCGCAGGGCGATGCCACCCCAGGCGCTGTCACTCCATCGATAGGCGGCCGCGTCGACTACTTCCGAGGGACCGAAGGGGCCGTCGGGTTGGAAGCGGGAGGCGGGATCCGCGAAGAGATGCCCATCAAGACGGAACCGGTACCGGGTGCCGGCCCCGACGCCCGGCACGCGAGCCGGGAAGAATCCGTCCGATTCCCGGTCGAGCGGAATCTCGCGTTCCCCGCGCCTGAGGCCCTCCACTACCAGGCGGATCTCGCGCGGGCGTGGCGCCCAGACGCGGAAGTGCGTCGAGCCGTCGGCCTGCACGTCCGCACCCGCTGGAAGGCGCCGCGCGACGCGGCTGAGCTGGACCACGGACGAGGGCATGGCGGGACACCGGTGCAGGGATAATGCCGTTCGGGCGTGCGACTGAAGCTGACGATTGAATACGCCGGGACGCGCTACAGCGGCTGGCAGATCCAGAAAAACGCCAGGACGATTCAGGGTGAGCTCGAACGCGCCGTCACCGAAGCGGCCGGCCGTCGTCCGCTCGAGCTGTACGGATCCGGGCGAACTGACGCCGGCGTCCATGCACTGGCGCAGGTGGCGCACCTCGACGTTGACACGACGCTGCCGCCGGAAGCGCTGCGCCGGCGCATCAACGAGGAGCTGCCGGCGGATATCAACGTGCTGCGGATCGAGCGCGTGCGGCACCGCTTTCACGCGCGGCACGACGCCGTGGCGCGCCGCTACGTCTACCAGATCGCCCGCCGCCGGACGGCGTTCGCGAAGGCGTACGTCTGGTGGGTCAAGGACGATCTCGATCTGGCCGCGATGCGCGACGCCGCCGCGCGATTTGTCGGCATGCACGACTTCCAGTCGTTTGCGGCGGTCCGCGAAGCGGACCGCCCAGCCAGCACTGGCCAGTCGGGTCGCTTTGCGACCCGACCCGACGATGCCGACGAGAAGTCCACCGCCGTGCTGCTCGAGACGTGCGACGTGCACGAAGAGGGCGATTTGATCCTTGTCACGATCGAAGGGTCGCACTTCCTCTGGAAGATGGTCCGGCGGCTCGTCGGCGTGCTCGTCGAGATCGGGCGGGGCGGCCTGACAGCGGACGAGGCAGCGCGCATGCTGACGCAGCCGTCGGCGCTCCCGGCGCGGCTGACCGCGCCGGCAGCGGGCCTCTTTCTCGAGCGCGTGTTTTACCCTGGCGATCGCCGCGGCGTGCCCGTGCAGCCGATCGTGGTGCTGCCCCGGGCGTAGGGCGGGCCTGTACGGCCCGCCTGGCGCGGCGTAAAGCCGCGCCCTACGTCCTACCGCTTCATCCGGTACGGCGCCGCGCGCGTGCCGTCGTGCGTCGGCACGTAGATGAGGTCACCGCCGTTGCGCCGCCCGTACACGGGGGCTCCGGCGTACTCGCCCACCTGCACGAACTCGGCGCCCGCCAGCGGCACGGCCGGACCGGCGTGGACCCACCGCTCACCCCTGAACCGGATCCAGATGCCGTCGTTGTTTTCCGGCCGCCGCGCAATCGCGACCGGTCGCCGGGCCGCGCAGGGAGCGCGATCACCTCGTGTGCGAGTCTGGGCAGTCCCCACACGATCCGACTCTGCGGTCCTGGCACCGGCGGGAACGTACTGCTCTACGTGCTGTTCGACTCACCCGACGCAAACCGCGTGACGAACACCTCGACCGCGCTGCTCGCCGCCGTTCAGAGCGACACGCGCTACCTCGGTATCGGCGTATACCCGGGCTGCGGTGGCACGGCTAGTCCCCTGGAAACGGATTTTCTAGGAAAACGATCCGACGTGTGATCTTATTGGGGACATGGCAAAGATCGGTCGTCCCAAGGCTGCCCTGATGGTCACAGAAGGCGAGCGCACCGAATTGGTGCGGTTGACGAAGCGAGCCCACGTGAATCGTCTCTTGGCGTTTCGGGCTCGCCTGGTGCTCGCGTGCGCCGACGCGCCTACGGACACGGTGGTGGCGCGTCGGTGTCGCACCACCAATACCACCGTGGGGAAATGGCGCAAGCGATTCATCGAGCGCTTCGGCGAGACCTTCAATCAACAAATAGCGCCGGGCGAGATATTCAGAGTCACGCGCGCCGTCGTGCCGTGCGACTACGAAATAGCCGGTCAGATGTTGGGCCGGAGTCTTACCGTTGTATTCAGCCGCACTTCGCCGTTTACGACTGCGGATCTTTCCCGCGGTGTCGAGAAAGGGTCGGTGGTGATAGACGAGGGTCCGAATGGCGTGTTCGGGCCGTCTGACACGAATTGCAGCGTCAGGTTCAACGCGACGGGAGGTCCCAGCGCGCCGCCGCCCCCGTTCAACATCACAATCCGGTTCCGCGTCTCGACGTCAAATGTGATTGATCGCGGCGGCGGCTGCGGGTAGCGGCACCAAACCAGTCGTCCTGATTCTCATCGCGAGAGTGGCTTTCTCAAGGCGCACGGGGTCTTTCTCGACCTTACCTTGGAGGACGTGCAGAAGGACAGCGACGCGGCTCTCGTCTCGTGCCGGTGAGGATTCCCCGTCGCTGACAGCCCCGCCAAGTCTTGGCGCTTCGCCGACAGTCACGCTAGAATGTCGGTGAGGCCCACTGATGAGCGTAAAGGCAATTTACGAAAACGGGATGTTCAAGCCTCGCGAATCCCTTTACCGTGAAGAGCACACCGAGCACCACGATAGCTATCTCCGGACGGATACGCCATGAATGTCACGATTCCGAAGAGCCTCGAAACGCTCGTTCGTCAAAAGGTCGAAGAGGGCCACTACAGCAGCGAGGAAGAAGTCGTTGCGGACGCCCTCCGATTGATGCAGGCGCGTGACGGAGCGGCCCAGATCACGCGTGCCCGGTTGCAGGATGCCATCGAACGCGGCTACGACGACCTGGCTGCAGGCAGGGTAATCCGGCTTGAGAGCGACGACCAGATCGAGGCCTTCTTCGCCGACCTGTGAAGCGTCTCGAGTTCACTGAGATCGCCAGGGCGGATCTGAAATCGATACACCGATATTCACAGAGAACCTGGGGCACGGAGCGCACCGCTCAGTACATCGCGGCGCTGCGTGACACGATGAAAGGGCTTGTCGCCGGCATCATCGTGAGCCGTCTACGCGATGACCTCCGGCCCGGGCTACACATGGCTACCAGCGGCCGTCACTGCATCTTCTTCGAGGAAGACCAGTCACGAGCGCTTGTTGTTCGCGTGCTCCATGAGCGAATGGACTATCAACGCCATCTGGGTGCAGCGGAAAGCACTGACAATCCGTCGTAATCTCGTCAAACCGCACGCCTGAGCTCGTCAATCGCAGCCAGTGGACGATCTGCGTCAAACTCATTGTGGGCGCAATCGTACCCAATATCGGGGCTGAGATGAAGGCCGGCGCGGGGTCTCCGGAGCCAGGCGCGTCATGATCGCTCTTCGCGAATCCGGCCGACCCGGGCGGAGGGGCGTTCGTTCGCGGCGCACATGTCATCGCCGTCAACAACGTCTGGACCCCCGCCGCGCGGGCGGTGGTTGCGCTCCGGTACGGCTACACCGATCTTCTGGACGACAACCGGCCGGCCCCCTTCGACCCCTCGTCGCTGGGGTTCGCCCCCGCCTACCTGAGCGCCGTGCCGCTGCCGAAGTTCCCGGGCATCGGCGTCACCGATTACGGTCGCGGCGGCAGCTTTCTTGGGGATCGCGATCAAAACAAGGCCAACTACTACGCCCACACGGCGAGCGCGAGCGTCTCGACGCTGGTCGGCCGCCACTCGCTGAAGCTTGGCGGCGACTATCGCACCAACGGCGTACGCTTCTCCAACGTGGGCGGCATGGGCGGGTTCAACTTCGGCAGGGACCTCACCTTCGGGGCCAATCCCAACGCACCGGCGCCGGCCACCGGCGACGGCTTCGCCACTTTTCTGCTCGGTTCCCCCTCGAGCGGCGGCATTTCGGTGAGCTCGCCCATCGACGTGTATCTGCACTACTGGAGTGCGTATGCCCAGGACGACTTTCGCGTCACCCGCAAGCTGACGCTGAATCTCGGGTTGCGATACGACTTCGAACAGGGACTTCAGGAGCGGAGGAATCGCGTCGTCATCGGATGGGCCTTCGACGAGCCCTTCCCGGTGCAGGTGGGGGGAACGCGTCCGGACGGCACGCCGCTCGTCCTGACGGGCGGCGTGCCGTACGCGGGAACGGACGGCGTGCCTACCCACCAGGGCGCCCCGAATCCCTGGCAGTTCGCGCCGCGCGCAGGCGCCGCCTATGCGATCGACGAGCGAACGGTCGTGCGCGGCGGCTACGGACTCTTCTGGGCGCCGTCGCAGGGGATCAGCGCCGACGAGGGAGGCGCCGGCAGCCCCGGCTACAACATCGGGACACCCTACATTGCGACGGGCGCGAATCCATTCATCCCCTGCGTGGGCTGCTCGCTGATCAATCCGTTTCCCGCGGGCATCAACCAGCCCGAAGGCAACCGCGCGGGACGCCTGACCGGCGTGGGCAGCGGCGTCAGCTTCATCGATCCGCGGAGCCGGCTCGGGTACCTGCATCGCTTCTCGGCCGACCTGCAGCGCGAGCTGCCGGGCCAGTTGGCGGTCAGCGTGGGATACATCGGGGCGCTCGGCAGAAAGCTCATGAGCGGCATCGGCGGCTACGGTCCGAACCTCAATCAGCTCGATCCGAAGCACTTCGCGCTCGGGACGATGCTGCAGGAACCGGTGGCGAATCCGTTCTTCGGCACGCCGCTCGGCGTGGGAACCCTCGCGGCGACCACGGTGTCCCGCGGCCAGTTGCTGCGGCCGTACCCGCAGTTCGACACGGTCGCCATCAGGCGGCCGAACCTCGCGAGGTCGCGCTACGACGCACTCGTCGTGACCGGCGATCGCCGTTGCGGAATATGGTCTCTCGGTGCTCGACACTCCGCACGCTGTGAATCTGGCCGGCAGCATTGAGCTGCCGTTCGGGTGGGGCCGGCGCTGGCTCAATCGAAGCGGCATCGTCGATGCGGTGCTGGGGGGCTGGATGATCAGCGCGGTGGGTCGATATCAGACGGGCTTCCCGGTCACGGTCGCCCAGAGTCCGAACAACTCGAACCTGCTCGGCAGCGCCCAGCGGCCGAATATCGTGCCGCGCGTCAATCCGCGGCTGACCGACAAGCCCGACGAAAGCTATGACGCCGGCTGCGGCTGTATCCGCTGGCTGAATCCTGCCGCCTGGTCGCAGGCCGCGCCGTTCACGTTTGGCAACGCCCCGCGCGCCGACGGCCGCGTGCGCACGCCGATGCGGCGCAACTGGGATGTGGCAATCGAGAAGTCCCATCGGATCGGCGAGCGAACCGTGTCATTGCGCGCCGAGCTGATCAACGTCTTCAACTACGCCGACCTGCGTGGTCCAGGCGTCGCGTTCGGCGATGGCTCCTTCGGCCAGATTCGCGAGGCCGCCGGATTCCCGCGGATGCTACAGCTCACCGCGCGAGTGGCGTGGTGAGCCTCAGGCCCTGGCTACCAGAGCGCGCGTACCGCGCCGCTCTTCCGCATGAGGCCGTCGGAGGTGATGAGCGTGAGGTCATGCACCCGCGCGGTCGCCGCAATGAGGCGATCGGCGGGGTCGGGTGGAAACGAATCGCCCAGTTGCTCCGACTCGATCGCGACGTCGACGGTGAGCGGGACCACCTCGAGTTGCGGCGACGAAGCTGCCGTGCGCAACCAGAGCGGCCACGGCCCGAATGCTTCCTCGACCGCGACTCGTCCGTGCGCAAGGTGCCCTGCGGCTTCTTTGAGCGAGATGGCCGCGATCCCGATGCGCTCGTGCGCGGGCACCGCGCGCAAGGTTGCGCGCGCCCGCCGGCTTAGACGGGGATGGTCGAGCACGGACCACAGCCACGCCTGCGTATCGAGCAGGTATTTCACGAGAGATTCCGGAACCAGGCGGCAGGGGCCGCGATCGGCGCCTCGATATCGCCTTGGACCAGTGCGGTGCCGGCGAGGCAGCCGATCAACCCGCGGGCGCGATCGGTCTTGGTGGTGATCGGGACGATTTTCGCGACTTCCCTGTCGCGGTTGAGAATGACGATCGTTTCTCCGCTCGCCGCGCGGCGAATGAGCTCGCTCGCCTGATCACGAAACTCGCCGATCTTGACACGCTTCACGAGCCGCATCGTAGCCACAATACTTAGCCATGTCAATCGCCCCGTGTCCGCATGCTGCAGTCACGGGACGCGCGGCCTGGTCACGACGCACCTGAGCGTGGCCTGATCGGGACCTCAATATTCGGTATTTTTACAAGCTCCCACTGATCCGCAAGGACTGAGCAATCACATCGTTGGCCACCGAGGGAGGCAAGAGGCCCCTTCGCACGAGCGCGCTTCAGCGAGCGGTTCTGGGACTGGCATCGCCGGCTGGAGGCTGAGGGCCAGTTGAAGCACGACGCGCGCGCCTGCCCGTTGCGGCACATCCCTCGAAGTGCGCCACTGGACGGCGACGGACGGCTGGCGCATCCTTCTTCGGATCCCGCCCGGGTAGAGTGGATGAGCGACTTCGCGACCTACCGTATCAGCGGACGCAAGCGGTTTCGTCTTCTGCCAGCGGCATCACGGCCGCTGTAGCCCATTCGCGCGGGACGTGCAGGCGCGCGAGGCCGCGGTGTCCGCCTCCGCATGGTAAAATAATGGCATGAAGACTACCATTGACAAGGCAGGCCGGGTGGTCATTCCCGCAGTCCTCCGGGATCGCGCCGGCCTGGTGGCGGGGACGGAAATCGAGGTGACCTTTGATGATTCGGCGCTCCGGCTGGAGCGCGTCGCGCCCGGCCCACGTCTCGTCAAAGTCGGCCGGCGGCTCGTGGCCCGGCCCACCGCCCCCCCGGACACCCGCCCCGCCGTCGATGTGGGTGCCTTGATCGAGGAGGAACGCAGCCGGTGGCCGTAGCCGTCTTCCTCGACACGAGCGTCCTGCTGGCCGGCCTCGTCGACTTCGGCCCGCAGAGCGCGCCGGCGCAGGCGCTCCTGCACGCGGTCGCCGAACGGCAGATCCCGACGGCGGCGACCGCCTGGCACTGCTGCCTGGAGTTCTTTTCCGTGTCGACCCGTCTGCCTCCCGAGTACCGCCTGTCGCCCGCCGACGCCGCCCAACTCCTCGACGCCGAAGTCTTTGGCCGCATGGGGGTGCACGATTTACCGCCGGCCGACCGTCTCCCGATGCTCAAGGCTGCCGCACAGGACGGCACGGCCGGCGGCCGCATCTACGATACCCACATCGCCGACGTCGCGCGGGCCGCCGGCGCCTCCGTGGTGGTGACGGACCATCGACGCCACTTCCTGGCGTCGCTCCGCCACGGCCTGCGCGTGCAGACGCCGGCCGAATTCCTGGCGTCGCGCAGGACACGCCGCGGCTGAGCCCCCATCGGGACGTCGTCAAGACCATGATGGCCCTATAATGTGACCATGAAGGCCATCAATGTGACGGAGCTCAAGACGCACTTGAGCACGTATCTTCGGCTGGCCTCGCGCGGCGGGCACATTCTCGTCAAGGACCGCGACGAGCCGATTGCCGAGCTGGGGCCGCCACGCTCCACGCCGGCCTCGTGGCGCGACCGACTCGCGCGGGAGGGCCGCCTTCGGCTCGGCACCCAGAACTGGGCCACGCTCACGATCTCGCGCCTCCGTCGGCGCGTCGACATCCAGGCGTCGCTTCGTGCCGTGCGCGAGGATCCCCATGAAATACGTCGACGCTAGCGCGATCCTCCGGGTCCTCTTTTCGGAGCCGGGGCCGTCGATCGCGAGCGCCTTCTCGGCAATCTCGATGACACGGAGACCGCGATGAAGCGCAAGGAGCTGGCGGATCTCCTCGCCATGCTGGATCTCGCGCCCATCGAGGGCATGGTCATCGATCGGGCGAAGGGCTCGTTTGCGGTCACTCTCCGCGCGCTCGACGCCATCCACGTGGCCACGGCCGAAGTATTGGTCGCCGAAGCTGACAGCGAACCGCTGGAGTTTTGGACGCACGATCAGCGCCAGGCAACCGCCGCGCTCTCGCGTGGGCTCACCGTGCGCGGTGCGGAGGCTGACGTCGCGGCGTCGCCGCCTCGGGCGAGTGATCACCCGGATGCCAGTCCCGATCAGCGGTAGCGACCCGGCTGCCAGGGTCGGCAATATTTACGTACCGCGGCCTCACCGCGTGCGCGGCCGATTACGCGCAAGCTGCCGCGCGCCGGCTACAACAACTCGCGGCATCTACCGCAGGGAGAACATCACCGTCTGCTGCGTCCCGTCGTCCAGCGTCACGATGATCTGATACGTGGCCGGGGCGCTCCAGTCCGCCGTGGCGGCTCGATCACGGCGCCGTGGAGTGCCCGGAACGCCGCGGGCTCGACGTGCAGCACTGGACCCCCGCGGCCGGGTGGACGTCGCTCCGTGCGGCGCTGCGCTGACACGCCGCACACGTCCCCTCACAGCAACTGCCGCATCACCGCGACGAACCGGTCGATCTCATCGAGCCTTGTATAGATCTGCGGTGTGACGCGCACGCCGCTGAAGGGAAAGACCGGCCCCGGCTGTCCCTGGCTTACCACCGCGCCCAGCGAGATTCGGTGTTGCTCGAGCAGCTCCCGGACGAGCGCGCCGCCATTGGCGTCCTCCGCGGCAGCGGTGGCCAGCCCCCACGCCTGCCCCGGCTCGAGACTCGACAACATACGGATGCGCGGATGGCTGCCTAGCGCCTCGATCCAGCCATCGTCAGGTGGCGCAGCCGCGCGGCCTTGCGCTCCGCGCCAATCATCCGGTGGAATTCGACCGCTTCGACGATCGCCGCGCGCGCAGCCAGCGACTGCGTGCCGCTCTCCTCGAACTTGTGGATGTCGCGGCCCATGCCCTCGATCGACGCCTGCAGCGGCCAGAGGCGATCGATGCGGTCACGGCGGACGTACAGAATTCCCGTGCCCTGAGGCGCCATCAGCCACTTGTGGAGGCTGGTCCCGTACACGTCGCAGCCGAGCTCGCGGAGCTGCACGGGAATGTGCCCGGCGGTCTGCGCGCCGTCGACGATCGTCAGAATGCCGCGATCGCGCGCCAGGCGGCTCAGCTCGCGGATCGGGAAGAGCTGGCCCGTCACGTTCGTCATGTGACAGAGGTGCAACACCTTCGTGCGCGGCGTGATCGCTTCCTCCACGCGGCGCACGAGATCGTCGGCGGCTGCCGGCACCGGAAACTGGATACGCCGGACGAGGATGCCGTCCCGGCGCGCCCGCTGATGCCACATCCAGACCATGCGCGGGTAGTCGTGGTCGGTGGTGACGATTTCGTCGCCCGGCCGCAGGTCGACCCCGGCCTGTGCGATGTGCAGCGCCTCGGTGGCATTGCGCGTGAGGGCGATCTCCTGCGCGTCGCAGCCGAACTCGGTGGCGAGCGCCTGCCGCGCCGCTTCCACGCGCTCGTTGAGCAGCCGCCCGTAGGCGACTGGCCGGCGGTTCGCCTCCTCGATGTGGCGGACCAGCGCCTCCTGCACCACACGCGGACTCGGCGAGGTGGCGCCGTTGTTCAGATTGATCGACGACCGGTCGACGAGGAACGCATCCTGGGTCGCGCTCCAGGAGCCTTCATCGCGGGCAACGACCTCCGGTGCTTGTGCCCCGACGGCCGCGGTCGCCCGGGCAACGGTTTCGACCGCGTCGCCGCGCGCCGCGACCGCGGCGGCGCCGAATGCGGTCGACCTCCGCAGAAACGCGCGGCGACTCCAGATGCCGAGCAGATGGTAACCCGAACCCTCCTTTGAGCTATCGCGAAGGAGTGGATAGTATTGAGGGCCACACGAGAACCATGAAGCGGCTCCTCTCAGGACTCACTCTCGCCCTCGCTGCGGCCGTCACGTCCGTGCCAGCCGGCGGCCAAAGCGTCGGCTGGAAGGCAAATATCGACGAGATACGGCAGGCGGCGCACACGATTCCCGGACCAAAGCCGCTCCGCCTCAACGTCCTCAAGTTCGCCGAGAGCCGGCGCACGAAAAACTTCTCTATCAAGGGCGCACCCGCCGCTCCAAGCGTCCAGGCACGGACGGCCTTCCAGGTCGTGTACCCGGACTCCTATGCGATGGTCGATGCGGGCATGGACCTCGACGTCCATCGCGTCTTCGGCCGCGGCGTCGAGGAGCCCTACGACCGTGCGGCAGCCGCCCAGGTCGAACGCGCCGTTGCGGGCGCCAGGCTGATCGTCGTGACCCATGAACACGGCGACCATGTCGCCGGCGTCATTCGCGCGCCGAACGCCGCCACGCTGGCGACTCGGACGATCCTGACGCGCACGCAGCTCGAGGCGCTCCGAACAAAGCCCCAGATGCCCGAAATCCGCCTCTCGGACGAGGCGGCGCGCCGCTTTCTCGTGGTCGACTACGAGCGCGTCCTTCCGGTCGCACCGGGCCTGGTGCTCGTCAAGGCGGCCGGCCACACGCCCGGCTCGCAGATGGTCTACGTGACGCTCGAGTCGGGCCGCGAGTACCTGCTGATCGGCGACACTACCTGGCACATGGACGGCGTCCGCCTGGTGCGCGGCAAGGATGCTCCGTGGGTCACCGAGGACGAAGGAGCCGTCCTCGACCAGCTCGCCTGGCTGAACCAGCTCTCGCGCACCGCCCCCGGCCTCGGGGGGGGGGGGGGCCCCCCCCCCCCCCCGGAACAGGGGGGGGTGGGGGGAGAGGGTTTTGGGTTGAGGGGT
>CAZGLC010000045.1:0-3756 GCA_964526235.1 uncultured Bifidobacteriaceae bacterium | reverse complement strand
CCGAAGCCGCCGCCCCCCACCCGCTGGCCGGCCCCACCCGCCACCCCGCCCCCCCCCCCGGCCGCGCCGGGGGGGCCCCCCCCCCCGACGACCAGCACACAGCGCTGGTGCGCGCGGGAGTGCTGACGAATCGACTCGAACTTGATGGAGGGAGACCATGACGTACTACGGGGCCAAGGAACTGGCGGCAAGCTTCCGCCAGGTGCGCGGCAACACCATTCAGATTGCCGAAGACATTGCGGAGAACAAGTACGACTTTCGCGCGGCTCCAGACAGCCGCACGGTGGGCCAGACGCTCGTCCACATCGCGTTTGTCTCGGCCTTCCAGCTGCACGTGCATCGGAACCGCATCAACGACATGAACACCGTCAACTTCATGGAGCTGTTTCAGCCGCTGGCGGCCGAGGAGCAGAAGCCCCGGACGAAAGCCGAAATCATCGCGCTCCTCAAGTCGCGAGGCGACGAGTTCGCCGCCTACCTCGACGGTCTGAGCGAGGCCTTTCTCGGCGAGCCGGTGGCGATGCCCGCCGGCACGCAGCCGGCCGCAAAGTCACGGTTCGAGATCCTGCTCTCCGCCAAGGAGCACGAGATGCACCACCGGGCGCAGCTGATGGTGGTCGAGCGGATGCTCGGCCTCACGCCGCACCTCACCCGGCAGATGCAGGAGCGGATGGCGCAGCGCGCCGGGGCCCCGGCGCGGTAACAGGCGGACCTGAAGGTCCGCCTCTACTACCGCGCTTTGCGCTCTCCGTCCGCGTCGATGTAGCGGAATAACGCGGCGGCCGCGGAGGCCGCCGCGAAATTCGCGATCAGATAGATCCAGATATTGCCCGCCGCAAACAGCCCCAGGAGCGTCACACCGACGACCACCGCGGGGTTGAACGCCGCGCCCGAGATCGGACCCATCGCGTAGGCGCCGGCGAGTACGGTGAATCCGATCGCCAGGCCGTAGAACGAATTGCCGCTCGTGCCTTTCGCCGTCGCCACGTTCAGGACCACCGTGGCCAGCGCGAACGTAAAGAAGAACTCTCCGAGGAGCGCGTACATCGGATCGACCTGGAGCGGGGTCGCGTCCGGAAAGCCCTTGAAGAATCCAACCGCGATCGCCGCCGCCGCGGCGCCGGCGACCTGCGCGACGATGTAGCCGGCCACGTCGCCGGCCGCGAGCTTTCCGCGCAGGAACACGGCCAGCGTCACGGCCGGGTTGTAGTGCGCCCCCGACACGTGGCCCCCTGCGAAGACCATCGCCATCAGCACCGCCCCGATCGCCAGCGGCGCCATCGGTCCGGCATCGTTGGGCGGCAGCACCGTGCTGCCAATCGTCAGCATCAGGAAGAACGTGCCCACGAACTCGGTCAGATATTTCGGCATCAGCCTCTCCGCGCGCGTGTAGCATACACGGGATAAGGCTGTTGTCCGTTTCTCAACGGGAAAGTGCGATCGCGTGAGGCGAGGCGCGCGCCTCGTCTCACGCCTCTCGCGTTGCTCAGTCGTCCAGCTCGACTCTGGCCGCCGCGAGCGTCGTGCCGGTCAGCGTTCCCTCGACTTCGACCCGCCGTCCATTTGCGAGTGCCGTGCACGCGACACCGCTGAACACGGTCGTGCTGCTTGTGGTCACCGTCGTCGTGCCGACGGTAAACGTGAGACTCGGGCAGCCGGCCGTCGAGGCCAGACCCGAGATCACGCCTTTGACCTCGTTCGGACCGGACTCGAGCTCCACCTTCGTCGCGAGTATCGAGCCGTCCGCCTGCCTGACGCCCTCGACCTCCACGATATTGCCGTTGGCCAGCGTCGCGCAGGTCACGTCGTCGAACACCGTCGCGCTGCTGGTCTTCACGGTGGTCGTGCCGATCGTGAAGGTGAGCGCGGGGCACGGCAGAGACGTCGGGAGGCCCACGACGGCGCCCTTCACCTCGACCCGATCCTCGTCGTCCTCGTCGTCGTCGTTGTCGCGTCCCGTATCCTCGACCTTGATCTCGCTCGCGGTGAACGTTCTGCCGTCGGCGCCCATCATGCCCTTTGCCTGCGCGTGGTCGCCGACCGCGATCTGTGCCAGGGTCAGCCGGCGGTGGCCATGACGAATCACCGTGGTCGGCGTCAGCTTGACGACGACCGCGCGGATCGTGATCGAGTCTGTTCCGACCGCTGTAACGAAGCCTGAAAGATTCCGACGATGTCTCGCGCGATCGTCGTCCTCATCCTCGTCGTCCTCGT
This sequence comes from uncultured Bifidobacteriaceae bacterium, assembly GCA_964526235.1. Lineage (GTDB taxonomy): Bacteria > Acidobacteriota > Vicinamibacteria > Vicinamibacterales > UBA2999 > MELF01. The sequence goes on along the minus strand of CAZGLC010000045.1, from coordinate 1,542 downwards.
CGCGATGGAGTCCTGGCCCCCTGTCGCTCTTGTCCTTCTCCTGCTTTTCTTTCTCCTTGTCCTTGCCGTTGCCGCCCCCGCTGTTGGAGCCCCTGCCCCCGTCCAGCGCGGCAAGTGCGTCATCGCTCGTCGAGGCGAGAACATCGGACGCGGTATCGACCCCCGCGCCGGCAGCATCCGTCAGGGCCGATGGGCCAGTCGGAGACGACAGCGTGCTCTCGCCGCATCCTGCGGCCACAGCAGCGACGAACACAACCAGGAGCAGCGAACGAACTCGAGAGAGATACATACAAACCCTCCGGCTGGGGAGCCGGCGGGGTGTATCGCAAGGCACATTCCGTGGAGGGTGATCGGAGGAAGTCGCAGACTGGCGGAGAGTTAGAGCACCCGGCGCCCGTGGGGCCGCCGGGGCCCGCTTACGGACTCGTCGAGACAATCACACTTACGGAAACCCGATGTACCGGCCGCCCAGCGCCACGGTCGTCCACAACGACAGCGAGACCACGGCGACCACCCGGTTGCGCGCCGGGCTCGCGCCGTCGTCGCCGGCGAGCGCAACGTTGCGGCGAACCGAGAAGGTGAAGAACAGCACGAGGAAGAGAGCGGCGAGCTTCACCCAGAAGAAGGTGAGGAAGTAGTATTTCGTCGCAAAGCACATGAACAGCAGGACGCCGGTCGGCAGGGCGATCCACAGGCCGCGGATGAGCCACCGGTCGGCGTCGCGGACGATGTCGGCGGCGCGCTGGCGCCGCAGACCGAAGCCGAGCAGCCGCAGGTCGACCAGCAGGACGGCTCCGCCGATGATCGCCAGCCCGAACAGATGCACCGTCGCGATCGCCGGAAAGATCCACGGCGAGCTCCGCATCTCGACGAGCGGCGCCGAGTACTGGATCCAGCGGCAGAACTCGAGGACAGACATTTAGAACCAGTAATCCTGATACGCCATCATGCGGCCCGCCGTGATGATGATCGCCCACAGCACGAGCGACGCGGCCGCCGCCATCCGCGCCTGGCGCGGCGGGACCGGATCCAGGTCCCACGCGGCCACGCGCCGGTACGCCGTCCGATCGAAGAACCACGCATTCGCCAGCGCGAGCGCCAGCGCCGCCATCTTCAGGCGAAAGAAAACGTTCTCATATCTGGCGAGCGGCGCGGCGTAAAACAGGAGGGCGCCGGAGGCGATCATCACGGCCAGCCCTGTCACGCTCCAGGGGAGCAGCCGCGAGATGACCTCCGACACGGGGACGCGGGTCATCGCCGCACCCAGGAGCCGCAGATCGATCATGACCGCCGTGCCGACGAAGACCGTCAGCGTCAGGACGTGGACGGTCAGGACGACGAGAAACGCGTAGCGCGACTCGTGGAGCGCAATGCTCCAGGGGGTGTTCCCGAGCCACTCGAAGACGTCGAACAGCGACACCAGCGGCGTCAGGACCCCCCTGCCGGATTGCCGGGCGCGGGCCTAGCGGCCCTGGTTGCCGTCGGCACCCGGAGCCGAGCCGCCCATGAACACCTTGCGGCCGTCCAGGTACTCCACGAACA
>CAZGLC010000044.1:0-22887 GCA_964526235.1 uncultured Bifidobacteriaceae bacterium | reverse complement strand
GCGGACCGCTGATCGAGAGGCCGATCGGGAGCCCGCTCTTGCTGAAGCCGCACGGCACCGACACGCACGGCAGGCCGTAGATGTCGAACGGCTGCGTGTTGCGCAGCGACCGCGCCACGCCGCCGGCCGGCGGCGTGCCGGAATCGGCAAGGGCCTCCTGCACGGTGGCCGGCAGAACCGGCGTCGTCGGTGTGATGAGGAGATCGACGGTGTTGAAGACGCCAAGCACCACGCGCCGGAGTCGATCGAGCTCGCGCTTGCCCTCGATGTAGGCGGTGGCCGTCACCTTCGAGCCGGCCTCGAGCCGCCGGCGTGTCATCGGCTGATAGCGATCCGGAGTCTTGGTGAAGTACGGCGCGTGGTACGTGTACGCCTCCGCACCGACGATCGGCAGAGTCTTGTACGCAGGCAACTGAATGTCCTGCACCGACACCGAAATCCCGCGGAGAACCCGCAGCGCCTCGTTGACAGCGCGTTCGATCTCGGGGTCGAGATCCTCGTAGAACACGGCCCGCGGGATGCCGAGCCGCAGCGCCGGCGGACGCCCGCGCACGGCCACGGCATAATCGGGCGCCGACGCCGCCAGGCTGTTCGTGTCCTGCGGGTCGTAGCCCACAAGAGGCTGCAGCGCGAGCGCCGCGTCCACGACGCTGCGGCACATCGGACCGATGTGATCGAGCGACCACGAGAGCGGGATCACCCCGCGCGTGCTCACCAGGCCGTACGTCGGCTTGAGGCCCACGATGCCGCAGTGGGCCGCCGGCTGGCGGATCGACCCGCCGGTATCGGAGCCGAGCGCCATGTAGCAGAGTCCGGCCGCCAGCGCCGCCGCCGACCCTCCTGACGATCCCCCCGGGACGTGCTCGAGATTCCACGGATTGCGCACCGGCCCGTAGTGGCTCTGGGCGGAGCTGTCGCCGTAGGCGAACTCGTGCATGTTCAGCTTGCCGAGCATGACGGCGCCCGCGTTCCTGAGCCGCACCACCACCTCGGCGTCCGTGCGCGGCACCCGGTCGGCGAACACGGCGCTCGCGGCGGTCGTCTTCACGCCATCGGTATCGATCAGATCCTTCAGCGCGATGGGAATTCCGTGGAGCGGGCCGCGCCACCGCTTCTGGCCGATCTCGGCGTCGGCCACCTTCGCGTCCCGGAGCGCCTGCTCCGCCGTGATCGTGATGAAGGCATTCAGCCGCGGATTCAGCCGCTCGATGCGCGCCAGACACGCGCGCGTGAGCTCGACGGAGGAGACCCTGCGCTCGCGGATCAGGATGCTCGCCTCAGAGAGCGGCAGCCACGCGAGATCGTCGCCCGTGGCCGGCGCCTGCCCCGCCGCGGCGGCCCTGGCCCACCCCGCAGCAGCCCAAGCGCCGGCGGTCGTCTTCAGGAAAAGCCTGCGGTTCTGGTCCATGGCCTGTCTCGGACGTTGATTCTAGCGCTGCGCGCTTTCCAGGATCTCGGCGATTTCGTACAGCGCTGGCCCCTCCCTGCGCGGGACAGTCGCCTCCCGCATCAGACGCCGGAGCCGCAGGAGGTCGCGAATCACGGCGAAGGTCCGCGACAACCCGTACTTCGAGCGGCCGAATCGGCGCGGACGATGGTTGACCACCACTTCCGCCACGCGTCCGCCAAGCCGGCTGGCCAGGGCCGGCAGGTACCGGTGCATGCCCGGCGCGAGCGCCAGCGGCTTCACGACCTCCGCGCGGAACACCTTGAGCGAACATCCGTTGTCGTGAAGGCGGACCCCGCTGACGAGGCCGAGCAGCCAGTTGGCGACGACCGACGGCACGTGCCGCGTCAGATAGGCATCCTTGCGCGCCTTGCGCCAGCCGCACACGACGTCGTGGTTGCGCGCCAGGTCGAGGAGGCGCGGAATGTCGGCTGGATCGTTCTGCAGGTCGCCGTCCAACGTGACGATCAGGCCGGCGCGCGCGTACGCGAAACCGGCGGCAAATGCCGCGGTCTGGCCGACGTTCCGCGCGAAGCGGATGACGCGCACGTGAGGATCGCCTGCGTACACCGATGACAGCCGCCTGAATGTTCCGTCGCGGCTGCCGTCGTCGACGAAGATGATTTCGTAGGGGCGCCCGAGCGCGCCGAGCACGGCCGACAGCTCGCGATGCAGCGGCTCCACGTTCGGCTCTTCGTCGTAGAGCGGGACGACGACCGAGAGATCGGGGGTCACTGCGGGTGATTGTACGCAACGCGCCGCGACAGCCACCACCACGCGAATGCGGCGACGACGAGGAGGATCGCGAGCCAGAGTGCGACCTCGCGCCCGCGCGTTTGCATGAGCTCGAGCGCCAGATCGCCGTACCAGATGGAGAGCAGGCCGAGCGCCAGATAGCGAAGGCCGCGCGCGATCCCGACGGCCGCGACGAATTTCAACGGCCGGACGCCGGCGATGCCCGCCATCAGCACGAACAGCTTGAACGGCGCCGGAGGCGGCAGGAGCGCCGGCACCATCAGGGCCAACACGCCGTGGCGCCGATAGAGCGCGAGCGCGCGCTCGGTGTGGCCGGCGCGCACGCGGCGGGCCAGAAACGCGTCGCCTCCCTTCTGCGCAAGGTAGTAGATGACGTAGCAGCCGCCAATCGAGCCGAGCGTGGCCATGAGCGCGTAGTACGGCATCCACGGCTTGTGCTGCGTGACCATCAGCACGACGAGGATGTCGTTGATCTGCGGCAGCGAGATGAAGGATGAATCGAGAAACGCGATGAGCAGGAGGCCCGGCCCGCCGACGGCGAGCGCAACACCGTAGATCCAGCTGACGAAGGATTTCACGTCGAGGAGAGTATCCTGAGGTACGTCGTGATTATAGCGCGCGTGCTCGCGGCGGCGGCCGCCGCCTCGGCCTTCGTCGCATGGCTCCTCTATCTGCGAGCCGACCTCGTGCTGAGCCACTACGACGCGCGTGCACACCTCGTCGTGGCGCGCCGCATCTTCGACAGCCTCACGCCGGGGTGGCAACAGATCGGCGCGGTCTGGCTGCCGCTTCCCCATCTGCTGCAGGCGCTGCCCATCCAGGTCGACGCGTGGTACCGAACCGGCGCGTCGGCGTCGATCGTCTCGATCGTGTGCTTCGGCATCACGACCTTCGCCCTCACGCGCATCGTCCTGCTGGCCACCGACTCGAGGCTGGCGGCGGGCGCCACCGCCGCCTTGCTCGTGCTCAATCCCAATCTGCTGTACGTGCACACCACGCCGATGACGGAGCCGCTTGCGCTGGCGGGCATCGCGCTGGTGACGTTGTGGCTGTACGAGTGGGTGCCGAGAAATGAGGATGTCGTTCCGGCACGTCTCGGCCTGGCGCTCTTTGCGGCCGCGTGGACGCGCTATGAGGCGTGGCTGGTGATTGCCGCGGCGCTGGCCGCGGCGCTGTACGGGTCGGCGCGCATCGGCGCGTCACGTGGGGCGCTGGTGCGGCGGGCCCTGATGCTCGGCCGGTGGCCGGCGGCGGCAGTGCTCTTGTTCCTCGTGTTGAGCCGACTGACGACCGGTGCGTGGTTGACGACCAGCTTCTACGTGCCCGACGCGTATTACGAGGGCCAGCTCGCTCGCGCGGTACTCGCCGTCTGGTGGGGAACGCATCAGCTGAGCACGCGCGCAACCGAGGCGATCGCGCTGGGAGCCGCCGTGCTCGTCGCCGCGCGGGCGCTCGTCACGCGCGAGCATGCCCCGCTCCTGGTGCTCCTGGCGCCGTTCGCCGCCGCGTTCCTGCCCGCGTACGCCTTCTACATGGGTCACCCCTTCCGCATCCGGTACATGCTGCCGATGGTTGTCGCGTGTGCGCTGTTTGGCGGCATCGCCGCCGGCATGATGCGCCGGCACGCCGCCATCGTCACGGCCGGATTTCTCATCGGCATCACGATCATGCAGTCGCCGCCCTGGCGGCAGCATGCGCCGCTCATCGTGGAAGCGCGGCTCGACCAGCCGCTGCGCGAGGCGCGGCGCCTGGTGACCGCCTGCCTGACGTCCACGTATCGCGGCGAGAAGATCCTGGCCAGCATGGGCTCGCTCGCGCATTACATGCAGGAGCTGTCGCAGGCCGGGTTCGCCATCGCGGACTTCGTCCACGAAGGGAACGGCGCGCTCTGGCAGGCCGCTCTGGAAGAGCCGCAGCCGCCCGTCGGGTGGATGCTCGTCGAAGAGCGGGCGGAAGGGGGCGACGTGCTTGCGCGCCGCGTCCGTGACAATCCGAAGTTCGCGGACAGCTTCAGCCGCGTGTGTGAAGGAGGGGGCGTGGCGCTCTATCGCGCACGCTAAAGCGTGCGCTCTACAGGCGACGGTTATGCTCCAAATCGCCATCCCACTGTGAACTGGTAGGTCCAGCCCCCGAGGTCGATTTGGGGATCGCGCCGCAGGTTCGAGAACGGCCGGGCGAGCGGCGCATCAGCTCCCTGGTAGCGGATCTCGAACCCGCTGCTGACGGCGTCTCCAGCAACGCGCAGCCCTCCGAGCACGATCGGCCCGGTCTCGCTGCCAGATGCCACGTACTGCTCACGGAAGATCGCATTCCCCCGCTGGAAGTCGACGAACTCGCCCGTCTCGCTGTAGCGCCAGTGGAACAGCCCGAGGCCGCCTCCGAAGTACGGCTGCACAGGCGACGTGCGGCCGAGCGGGACGACGCGAACGGTGAACGCCACCGGCACGATGCGCAGGCGCAGCCGCTGCTCGATGTCCGATCCGTCGCGGTCGGTGAATCGCTCGTAGACGGAGTCGACCGTCCGCCGCGAGAAGCCGATGCCGGCGCCGCCCTCGAAGTACGACCCGAGCGGCACGAGCCACTCGCCGCTGATGGCGGCTCCGTTGAAGTCGCTGATGTCGAAGGCGAGCACGTTGCGGTTTTCAGTCAGCACGTCGCGTGCGACGCGCGCATCCTCACCGCGAACGGTGAAGAAGCCGAGCGACAGGTTGAGCGTCTGTTGTGCCGCTGCCGGACGGCCGGCGGCGAGCAGTGTGCTCGCCGCGATAAGGACCACCGCCCATCGCCCCGCGCCGGCGCGAATCGTCGTTGCCATCGGCAACCTCCTGCCTGGCGCTGTGCAGGGACGGTGCCAGCTCAGGAGGAAGGCAAACGCGCGCGAAAGTCGCGGATGATGCCGAGCAGCGTCTCGTGCACGCGTCCGTTGGAGGCGACGAGGTGTCCGGCGGCGAGGTCGAACGGCGAGCCGTCCATGCCCGTGATGCGGCCGCCCGCTTCCTCGACGATGAGCGCGCCGGCCGCCATGTCCCATGGCTTCAGATGCTGCTCCCAGAAGCCGTCGAACCGCCCGGCAGCGACGTAGCAGAGATCGAGCGCCGCCGATCCGAGACGCCGCACCGCTCGCGCGCGCTGGAGAAACGTCGCGAAGAGATCGACCAGCTCCTGCTTGTAGAAATACGGAAAGCCAGTCACGAGCAGCGCGTCGATCGCCTCCGCGGTGTCGGAGACCGCGAGCGCCTGCCCATTCACATAGGCGCCCTCGCCGCGCTCGGCGGTAAAGAGTTCCTCACGGGACGGATCGTAGACGGCGCCGACCTCGATCGTGCCCTCGATCTCCAGCGCCAGCGACGCGCAGAAGATCGGCAGGCCGTGGGCGTAATTGGTGGTGCCGTCGAGCGGATCGAACACCCAGCGGAAGCGCGCCGCCGGACGCCCCGCGTGCTCGGCGCCGAGCTCTTCGGCCAGCACGTCGTGATCCGGGAAGCGCTCGGCGAGGGCGGCGCGGCACATCCGCTCGCACTCGACGTCGACCTCGGTCACGAGGTCGCGCACGCCCTTCTTCGAGATCTGAAAGCCGGCCTTGCGCCGGGCGGCCTGGATCTCGCCCGCGCGGAGCACGATGTCGACGGCTGTGGCGAGAAACCGCGGGTCGGGCAATTACGCCTGCTGCGGGTGGACGCGCTTCACCATCCGGACTTCCATGCCGCCCTCGGGAGCGCGCTGCAGCACGAGCTCGTCCATGAAGCTGCGAATCAGGAAGATGCCGCGGCCGCTCGACTTCAGCAGATTCTCGCTGGCGCAGCAATCGGGCAACGCCGCCGGGTCGAAGCCGGGTCCCTCGTCGCGGACGCGGATCGCCAGCCCCGGCGCCGCGCCGTCGAGCGCCGTGAACTCGACGTGCACGCGCTTCTGCGCATCGTTGGCGTTGCCGTGCTTGATGGCGTTGACGACCGATTCACGCACGGCGACGCCCACCCAGTGCAGCGCTTCGTCGTCCAGGCCCACGCGGCGGCCGATGTGGTCGCTCACCACCTGGACGAAGTCGAGCATGTCGAAGCTGCTGTAGAAGTCGAGGCAGACGGTGTTCGCCGCGGCCATTCGCTTTCCGGATTATAGAGCGCGTCAACTCCCAAAACCCAACATCCCAACACCCAGCGCGCAATGGTGGGTCTTGGGAGTTGGGAATTGGCAGTTGGGAGTTGCTATAGTCGTCCGATGGCCACCGGGTCAGTGATGGTGCAGCCGGCCGCGCGTGTGCGCGGGCGCGTGCGCCCACCGGGCGACAAGTCGATTTCACACCGCTATGCCCTGCTCGCGGCCATCGCCGACGGCCGCTCGGCCATTCGCGGCTACTCGACCGGCGCCGACTGCGCATCGACGCTCGATTGCCTCGAGGGTCTCGGCGTCGACATTCACCGCACGGGCGGAGGCGGCGGCGCGGGCCTCGACGTCGAGATCGCCGGCCGCGGGCTGCGCGGGTTGCGCGCGCCGGCCGGCACGCTCGACGCGGGCAACTCCGGCACGACGATCCGGATGTTGTCGGGCCTTCTGGCCGCACATCCGTTCCGTACCTCGATCACCGGTGACAGCTCCCTGCGCCGCCGGCCGATGCGCCGCATCATCGTCCCGCTGGAGCGGATGGGCGCGCGGATCGTGTCGGACGACGGCCGGCCGCCGCTCACCATCGAGGGCGCGTCCCGGCTTCAGGCGATCGAGTTCGCAAGCGAGGTCCCGAGCGCGCAGGTCAAGAGCGCGGTGCTTCTCGCAGGCCTGCACGCAGACGGGGTGACGAGCGTGCGAGAGGCGCTGCCGACGCGCGACCATACCGAGCGCGCGCTCCGCATGTTCGGCGCCGAGGTGGCGCAGGGCGGCGGGACCGTGTCGGTGCGAGGTGGACAGCGCCTGGCCGGCCGCGAGCTGGTCGTCCCGGGCGACATCTCGTCGGCGGCGTTCTGGATGGTGGCAGCCGCGGCCCTTCCCGATTCGGAAGTCATCCTCGAGCACGTCGGCTTGAACCCGACCCGCACGGGCATCGTCGACGTGCTGAGGCGGATGGGCGCGATTATCGATGCGACGGCGGCGCCAGGCGCGGCCGTCGAAGGCGGCGAGCCCGCCGGGACGATCGTCGTCCGCCACGGGCGCCTGCTCGAGAGCCGGATTGACCCGCACGAGGTGCCCGGCATCATCGACGAGCTGCCCGTGCTCGCGGCGCTGGCGACGCACGGCGGCGCGCTGTCGGTCTCGGGCGCCCAGGAACTGCGCGTCAAGGAGAGCGACCGCATCTCGGCGCTGGCGGAGGGGCTCCGGCGGATGGGCGCGGACATCGAGGAGCGCCCCGACGGCTTCGACGTGCGGGCGCGCGGCCGGCTCCGCGGCGGCGAGGTGGACGCGCAGCACGATCACCGTCTGGCGATGGCGTTTGCCATCGCCGCGCTCGGCGCAGCCGGACCGACCACGATTCACGATGCCGGCGCGGCGGCGGTGTCCTACCCCGAGTTCTTTTCGGTCCTCGAGTCGCTCCGGGCGTGAAGGCGGATAAGCTCTACCTGGTCGGATTCATGGGCGCCGGCAAGACGACGGTTGCCGCGGCCGTCGGACGGCGCATCGGCTGGCGACCCGAGGACATCGATTCGCGGATCGAGGCGCGCGAACATCGCAGCGTCGCCGCCATCTTTGCGGATGCCGGGGAAGCCTACTTCCGTCGCGTCGAGCGGCTCGTGCTGGCCGACCTGCTGCCCGAGCGCAATCTCGTGGTGGCTGCCGGCGGCGGCACGTTCGTCGATCCCGAGAACCGGGCGCTGATGCTGAGCGACGGCGCGGTGGCGTGGCTCGACGTGCCGCTCTCCGCCGTGCTCGACCGGATTCCCGTGGACGGCCGCAGGCCGCTCGCCGCCGACCGGCCGCAGATGGAGGAGATGTATCACCGCCGGCGCGAGGCGTACGCCGCAGCGCACGTGCGAATCGATGCAGGCCGGCCGGTGGACGAAGTGGTCGAGCGATTGCTCGACTGGATCGGGTACTGAGTGAAGTATCTCGTCCTCAGCGACATCCACGCCAACCTCGAGGCGCTCGAGGCCGTGCTGGCCGCGGCGGCGCCGTACGAGAAGGTCCTGCTGCTCGGCGATTACGTCGGCTACGGCGCCGACCCGAACGCGGTGATCGACCGCGTGCGCCAGCTGCCCGTTGCGGCGCTCATCCGCGGCAATCACGACAAGGTCGCCGTGGACCTTGGCGACGTGGACGAATTCAACCTGGTCGCGCGCGAGGCGATCACCTGGACGGCCCGCGTGCTCACGCCCGGGAATCGCGCCTGGCTCGCCGCCCTGCCCCAGGGACCGGCCCTCGTCAACGAGTCGATCGAGATCTGCCACGGCACCACGTTCGACGAGGACGTCTACGTCTTCGACGACCTCGACGCGCTGCGGTCGCTGCGATCGGCCGAGCGGCCGATCTGCCTCTACGGGCACACGCACGTGCCGGCGATCTTCCGGCTCTCAGGCGAGAGGGATGACGCGGGTGGAGGCGTGTCCCTCGACCTCATCGGTCCGCCCCGCGGGCCGTCCTTTTCGGTCTCGATGGACAGCGGCGCCCAGTACCTGGTGAACTGCGGCGCGGTCGGCCAGCCGCGCGACGCCGACGCCCGCGCCGCGTACGGTCTGGTCGATACCGACGCCGGGAGCGTCGCGATTCTGCGCGTCAGCTACAACGTCGGCGCCGCGCAGGCGAAGATCATCGAGGCCGGACTGCCCGAGGTGCTCGCGCAGCGGCTCGGTATGGGAAGATAGTTTTCAAGACCACGTCGTTCCCGCGCGGCTCGGGGCTGAGTAGCCCGCCTTCAGAACCGAAGCTCCTATCCGGGCTCGGGCTCAGTGCCCTTCGTGTCCTTTGTGGCCAATCGTCGTAGTGTCCCTGGCACCGCGTTCCTGCATCCGGCGGAGCTGCGCGGCGTAGGCATCGGCGGCGGCGCGCGACCCGAGAATCCACCCAATCACGACCCCAAGGATCAAGACCGCCGGGATGTAGATGAAATGGGCGGCGGTCGGCACGTCTACTGGTATGTCCTTCCCACATCGGGACTGGCCGCTCCGTTGTCGCGGCCAGCGGAACCGCGGTCGAAGAGCTGTCCCTGGTAGTAGTGCATCAGTTGATACAGGCCACTAGACGCTGCCTCCTCGCTTCAGGTCGCCTTCGAGGCGCTCGAGCTCGCGCTGCACGGTGGTCAGCCGGCGGGCGACGGAGACGACGTAGGCAAAGAGCGCCAGCACGACGAAGGAGTATGCCGCGACGAGGAGCGGCGCCGCCGGAAGCTGGTCCTGCGGCGGGAGCTGGTCGATCGGTACGAACTCGTCCTGCTGCTGCGGTGGCGGCTGCTGCGCATGCACGACCGCGGGGATCCCGCACGACAGGATCACGAGAAGAATGCCCGTCAGAAGCTTCATCGCCTATGCATCCATCGAGAGATACAGCGCGTCGACCCGGGCGCGCTGCTCCTCGAGCCGAACGCGCATGCGCAGCAGAAGAGTGAACAGGAGCACGAACGTCACCGCGCTGAACCAGAGCGGCACGCCAAACGACGTCGGCAGGCTCGGGACGACGTTCGTGGTCGGGTGAATCGTGCGCCAGTAGTTGACCGAGATGTAGACGAACGGCACGTTCGCCATGCCGAAGAGCGCGAGCCCGGCCGCCAGCTTGTCCGACCCCGGGCCGCCGTACTTCCGGAGCAGCAGGTACGCGACGGCCACCATCCATCCCATCAGGCTCGCCGTCAGGCGCACGTCCCACTGCCACCAGACGCCCCACGCCTTTCGCGCCCAGAGCGGGCCGGTCACGAGCGTGATCGCGCCAAAGAGCACGACGAGCTCGGCGGCGGCCCATGCGAGTCGATCCTGCCGGGCATCGCCGCGGAAGAGAAACCGCACGCTCGCGATGCCGCAGACAATCGCGCCCAGCAGGAACATCCACGCCGACGGCAGATGGACGTAGAAGACTTTCTGGACGAGCCCCATCGTCGACTCGTACGGCGCGTTGGCGATGAGAATCGGCGCGACGGCGAACATCAGCGCGCACGCGCCCGCGCAAGGCATGAACCAATTCGGCATAAGCATCACCGGCTTCGGGCTTCGGGCTGTTCGTCCCAAAGCCCAAGGCCCAAAGTCCAAGGCCCAGTCTCAATCCGTCATGAGCGGCTCGAACGTCCAGAGCGCGAGCGTCAGGAACACGATGTCGAAGCAGACCAGCAGCGCGAGCCACACCTGCAGAACGCCCGCATCGAACTCGGGCGCCACGAGGGCGCCCGTCGCACGTACCCCGGCAATGATGACCGGAACGGTGATCGGATACAACAGCACGGGCAGCAGCACGTCGCGGCTCCTGGCGCGCACGAGCATCGCCGCAAACAGGGTTCCCACTGCGGCAAAACCGATCGTCCCGGTCAACAGGATCAGCCCCAACCACACGGGATGGGCGAAGAGCGGCGCCTGGAACAGCAGGGCCACGAGCGGGACGAGGACGAGCTCGGCGGCCGTGAGCAGCACGATGATGCCAAGGAGCTTGCCGACGTAGACGGCCGGACGCGCGGCCGGCGCCAGCAGCAGCGCCCGCAACGTCTCGGCCTGCCGCTCGCGCTCGAACGTGCGGCCGAGCGCCAGCGTGCCGGCAAACGCAATCGCAATCCACAGGATGCCGGCCGCGCCGCCTTCGGGCGCCCTCCCCTCCTGCACCAGCGCGAAGGCAAAGACGAGCACGCAGGAAATCGCGAAGAAAAGCGTCGTGTACGCGATCTCGAGGCTGCGGACCTCAATCGTGAAGTCCTTGCGGAGAATGAGCCAGACGATCTGCGAGAACATCTATCCGTTGGTCCGGCTCGAGCCGGACGCCACGTTGGAACGGGTCATCACCTCGCGGTACGTCGCGCGCAGCGCATCGGGCCGGTCGACGGCATGCACCATCCGGCCGTCGCGCAGGAAGACGGCACGGTCGAGGAGCCCCTCCGCCAGATCCAGGTCGTGCGTCGCCAGCACGACGATCGCGCCGCTCCCGCGCAGCGCCTGCAGCCGGCGGCCCAGCGCCGCAGCCGACGCGTCGTCGAGTCCCGTAAACGGTTCGTCGAGCAGCACGAGCCGCGGCTCGTGAATGAGCGCCCGCTCGAGCGCCACGCGCTGGCGCATGCCGCGCGAGAAGCTCGACACCGGGTCGTTGCCGCGATCGGCCAGCCCCGCGGCGCCGAGGGCGGCGGCGGCCGCCGCCGGGCGATCGGCGAGACCGTAGAGGCCGGCAAAGAACTCGAGATTCTCGCGGGCCGTCAGCTCGGGGTAGAGAAACAGATCGTGGCCGAGGACGCCAATCGAGGCCCGCAGCGACGCGCCGTGCGCCGCGCCCGTGTGGGTGCCGTAGCGGATCGCTCCGCTCGTGGGCCGCAGCAGCGTCGCGAGGAGCGCCAGCATGGTGGACTTGCCGGCGCCGTTCGGTCCGAGCAGGCCGAGGATGGCGCCGCGGTCGGCGCGAAAGGTGATGCGGGAGAGCGCGCGCCGTCGGCCGAAATGGCGCGAGACGTCGTCGACCGCCAGATGGTCGAAATCAACTCTCACGCCGCCAGATCCTTGCCCCCTCCCTGTGGACCGAGCCCCGGCTCGTCCAGCTCGCCATAGATCTGCTCGAGCTCGGCGACGAGCCGCTGCTGGTGCGCATCGTCGGAAGCGCTGAGGGCGCCCTTCCGCGCGCGCCGCTCCTCGAGGCCGGCGAGCTCGGCGAGCAGCTTGTCGCGTCGCGCCACCAGCTGCCGCTGCATGTCGGCGCCCCGGGCGCGCGTCGTGAACGCAAACCAGGCGCCGATGCCCATGATCGCCAGCGCGAGCCCGAGCGCCACGGAGCGCGGCGTCGCGCTGTGGACCGGCAGGTTGACGAGCTCGATCGACAGCGTGCCGCCGGCTGGCATCGCGGGACCGCTCGCCAGCAGGAACGGCGTGCCGCTTTCGGCGTTCACTTCGCCGACCGTCGAAAACTGCGGCGACGTCATGGTCGCGCTGCCGACCTTCTCCATGGCAATGGTCAGCTGTTCGAGAGGAACGGGCCAGCGCTGCTCCACCGTGATGGCGGGGCTGTTGTACAGCAGCCGGAAACCGACCTGGAGCGAGGTCGTCCCTGGCGCGAACGGGCCGGTCACGGTCACACGATCCCCGCTGACACTGGCGGCCGGCGTCGAGCCTTCGAGCGCCCCCGCGCCAGCAGCGCCCGTGGGCAAGTCGAGGATGAGCGGCCCGCCGATATCGACCGGCGCGGCCGCGGTGTTCAGGATCTCGAGGATGTAGAACACCTGGAGCGCGTCGTCACGAAACTCCATCAGGATGCGGGTGTTCGGTGAGAGCGTGACCGAGCCGGGCACGGGCGGCGCCGCCGGCGCCTTCCTGAGGCCCGCGACGAGAATCACACGTAATCCCCCCGACGTCGGAACGCGAATCGGCTCGGAGACGAGCTCCTCGCCCTCGACAGTCGCCTGCGCGCGCGCCTCGGCGCCCTGGGGAAGATCCGCGAACGTCGCGCGCCCCTGGTCGTCGGTCGTCGCCGTGCGTGCGCTCCCACCGACCGTCAGGCGCACGTCCTGGCCGACGATGTTGTTGGTCACCGCCTCACGCACGACGCGAACGGTGATCGTGCCGGCCGGCAGGTCGGCGGCCGGAATCGCGCGGCCGTGCATGAGCGACGGGTCTGGCATCTGGGGGAACGCGCTGCCAACACCCAACACCCAACTCCCAATTCCCAAGAAGAGGCAACGAACCAGCCGTTGGGATCTGGTCATTGGGAGTTGGGAGGTGACAGCGCGGCGCCGCAGTGCTTGCAGAAGCGCGCGTCGGGATCGTTCGTCGTCGCACAGGCGGCGCAGGTGTTCGTTCGAGTCGCCTCGGCGGGGCTGCTGCGCGAGCCCCGCCCTACGTGATTCCCAATTCTCTTCGCGATTTCCTGTTCGATCTTCTCGCGATACCCCACGCCCGCATCGAGCTGGCCGATCAGCCCCGCCGCGCGGACACGCAGCCGCGCCGTCATCTCCGCGAAGTCCCTGTCCGACACCTTTCCCATCGCGTGGTCGAACTCGAGGTCCTTGATGGAGCGCAGGACGAGCGTCTTCTCGCGCTCGAGCGCCACGCGCGTGCGGCCGCCGAGGATCTGCGGAGCGGCCGCCTCCTCGCCGCCGGCGAGCGGCGCGAGCGTCCGCCACGCCGCGAATCCGACGATCGCCGCGGCAAAGATCGTCAGACTGAGGAGGATCACCCCCGCCGGGGTCTGGCCCCGCGACACGAACACCACCACCGTCGCGCCAATCAGGCCCGCGAGGGTGAACAGCTGCCAGGGTTGGAAGGTATCAGTCGAGGTTTCTGAGCTCATCGTCGAGGCGCGCGCTGAACGCCGGATCGAGACCGGCGGCGCCGGCCGCTGCAGGAACGGGTCGGCTCGACCACCGGCGTGCCGTCACGACAATCGCGATGAGCCCTGCGGCAGCCACGAGATAGGGGAACAGCCACGCCAGGCGATTGAAGCCCCTGTCGACCGGAGCCGCGAGGACGGCTTCGCTGCCGAAGTCCCGCACGAACGCCGCAATGACGGCGTCGTGGTCTTTGCCTTCGCTGAGAAACTGCCGGAGCTTGGCGGTTTGCGTCGTGTGTCCCTGGCAGTTGAACATGCCGCAGTCGTTCAGCGGCCTGCGGCAGCCGCAGGTGCAGAGGATCTCACCCTCGAGCTGCCGCTCGAGCGCGCCGCGCTGCTCGGGCGCGACCGTCCCTGCGCCCTGCGCCAGCACGGCGGCAGGCCACGACACGAGCGCCAGCAGCAGGAGCGAGCTCGTGACGGCGTTCGCCGGGACGCGCGCCAGCGCGAACGCGAACACCGTTTCGGGCAGCAGCGCGATGAGCGTCCCGAGCGCCAGGATACCGAACCCGACCCACACCCAGTTCACCAGCGGATTGACGACGATCTGCATGCTCGCGCTCTGCTCTTCCAGATTGAACGCGGCCAACACGAGGTAGATGTCCTCGCCCAGCGACCGCCGGATCGCGACCTCGGTCGTCGGCTCGTCCTCGTGCTTGCGGAAGAACCATTTGGCCGGGTACATGCGGGCGATTTCCTCGTCGCCGCGGAACACCGTGGTGTGCCCGGTGATCATCTGCTTCTGCCCGTCGTCGCTCACCCGGACCGCGTCGAGCCGCACGGTGAAGTCGCCCACGCGCGTCTGCTGGCCGGGCCGCAGCAGGACCTGCTCTTCCTGCTTGAACCCCTCGCCCGCGAAGCCGAAGAACAGCAGGACGATGCCGACGTGGACGATGTAGCCGCCGTAGCGGCGCTTGTTGCGGGCGACGAGCCCGATGAGCGCCGTAAAGACGTCGGTGCCGGTCGCGCCCTGCCGCACGCGGGCACCGCGCCAGAATTCCTGCCCGATGGTCCCCACCACGAAGCCGCACAGCGCGAAGCAGATGCCGGACGTCCAGACGCGGACGCCGAGCGCGACCAACCCTCCGCCGACGACGACCGCGGTCGCGATCGGAATCAGGAATTGACCGCGCAGGTTGGCCACCGTTGACTTCCGCCAGGCGAGCAGCGGCCCAACCCCCGTGAGCAGGAGCAGCATCAGGCCGACCGGCAGCATCCATTTGTTGAAGAATGGCGGCCCGACGGTCAGGCGCTCGCCCGTGACCGCCTCGCTGAGCGTCGGGAACATCGTCGCGAACAGGACGAAGAACGCCGAGAACAGCAGGATCCAGTTGTTCGCCAGGAACGCCGCCTCGCGCGACACCCAGGAGTCGAGCTCGTTGCGCGCGCGCAGCAGCGGCAGCCGGTAGATGACGAAGCCGAAGCTGATCGTGAGGATGGCGATCATGAAGATCGTGAACAGCCGCGCGAGCTCCGGGTCCTCGCCGAAGGCGTGCACCGACTGCACGATCCCTGACCGTGTCATGAACGTGCCGAAGATCGTCAGGAAGAACGTGAGGATGACGAGTGTCACGTTCCAGACGCGCAGCATGCCGCGCTGCTCCTGCACCCGGACCGAGTGCAGAAAGGCGGTCGCGGTGAACCACGGCAGCAGCCCGGCGTTCTCCACCGGATCCCAACCCCAGTAGCCGCCCCACCCGAGCTCCTCGTACGCCCAGATCATGCCGAGCCCGAGGCCGATCGACAGGAACAGCCACGAGATCATCGTCCAGCGGCGGACGGCGCGGAGCCACGAGTCGTCCAGGTAGCCGGTGATGAGCGCCGCCATGCCGAACGCAAACGGAATCGTCAGCCCGACGAATCCCGTGTACATGGTGGGCGGGTGGATCGCCATGTAGAAGTTCTGCAGCAACGGGTTGAGCCCTTCGCCGTCGGCCGGGTTCTCGGTGAGGTACGTCTGGAACGGGTTGTTGTGGACGACCATCAGGTACAGGAAGAACATCTGTACGACCGAGATCACCGCGACCACGTACGGGATGAGCTCCCGATGGCGCTCCCTGTTCACGTACACGGCCGTGCTGCCGAACAGCGACAGCAGGAACACCCAGAACATGATCGAGCCGTCGAGCCCGCCCCAGTACGACGTGATCTTGTAGAAGAGCGGCTGGACCGAATCCGAATACCGCGCGACGTATCTGATCGAGTAGTCGCCCGAGACGAACGCGTAGACGATGACCGCCGACGCGGCGGTCATGATCGCGGCGACGAGGTAGAACGCGCCGATGCCGCTGTCGATGAGCGGGCGCGAGCGCCGCCGCGCACCGGCCACCGAGGAGGCCACCGCATAGGCGCAGGCGACGAATGCGGCGAGGAGGAGGTAGTACCCGAGGGATGCCATCTACTGGAGAGCCTCTTCGAAATAGATATCGGGCCGCTCCGTTGTCGCGGCCCGCTTAACGGCGGTCAGCTGCCGGATGGAGTGATACTTCATCGGTTGATACCAACCAGAAGTGCCCCGGTCAGTTGGTGCCGCTGCCTGGCGTTCCTGCCGCGGATCCGAGCTGGGGCTCGTACTTCGACGGGCACTTGGCGGTCATGCCGGTGGCGTGGAAGCCGTCCGGCGAGAGCGTCCCCTGCAGCACGACCTCGGAATCGTTCTGGAACGTATCGGGCACGATCCCGGTGTAGGTGGCGCGCAGCACGTGCCCTTCGCGGTGGATCTCGAAACTGTACTCGAGCGAGTCGCGCTTCCGCCGGATGTCGCGTGCGTAGCCGTGGACCTGCAGTGGCTTGCCATACCACGGCTCCGGCTCAACCATCACCTCGTTCACGTATTTGTAGTACTGCGCGCTTTCGCCGAGCGTCGAGTACATCAGCACTCCAAACGCGGTGGCGAGCACCAGACCGGTCAGCCCGACCTTGACAGCTTTGTGGCTCATAGATTTAAGGGCGCAACGCCTTCAGGATACCAGCAGTCCCGCCCCCCTGCACAGATCATAGACTACAGCAACCGGCAAACCTACGACATTCGAATACGACCCGTCCACCCGGGTCACGAATCGGGACGCCAGCCCCTGCACCGCGTAGGCGCCGGCCGTGTCCATCGGCTCGCCGGTCCTGATGTACCAGTCGATTTCCGCTGCGCTGAGCGGCGCGAACTCGACCGTCGTCCGCGCCACGCGGGTCTCGAGCCGCTTCGATCCCCCTTCGCCTGACGCGGGAATCAGCAGGCACACCGCCGTCATCACCACGTGCTCCCGGCCGGATAACCGTTCCAGCATCCGGCGGGCATCGCCCCAGTCGGCGGGCTTGCCGAGCACCTCGTGATCGACCACCACAACCGTGTCGGCGCCCAGGATCGGGCGCCCCGGCGCGCGCGGCGCGACCGCCTGCGCCTTCAGCTGCGCGACGCGCCGCACGTAGCCGTCGGGCGTCTCCTCGACGTCCATCGTCTCGTCGATTGCCGCGGGAATGACGTCGAACTCGACACCGGCCGCCTGCAGCAACTCGGCGCGCCGGGGCGACGCGGAGGCCAGTACCAATCGCATCGGTGTCAATGCTATCCTCGGCGCGTGATTCCCGTCGCGGACGTCATCCCTGACGCTCTTGCCGCGGTGCTCCGGACGGCGCCGCTCACGCCCGAGAAGGTTGCGTTCGCGTGGAGGCTTACCGTGGGCCCCGCCGTCGATCGGGCGACGACGATCGAACTGCGCGACGGCGTGCTGCGCGTGCGGGCGAGAGACGCGGCGTGGCGGCGCGAAGTCGAGCGCTCGGCGGGTGTGATCCGCCGGCGCCTGCAGACGCTGCTCGGCGCCGACGTGCTTCGCAGACTGGACATCACGCTGCAATAGACGATAACGTTCGCGGGAGCTCAGTCAGGAGGCAGAGATCATGAAGTCGATTCGATTCCTCGTCGCGGTCGGTGTCCCGCTGATTGGCGCCGTCCTCGTGCACGCCCAGGGTGGACCGGATTTCAGCAAGGTCGAGATCAAGACGACGAAGATCGCCGAGAGCTTCTACACGCTCGAAGGCCAGGGCGGCATCATCGGGGTGCTGGCCGGACCCGATGGGGTCTTCATGGTCGACACGCAGTTCGCACCGCTCAGCGAGAAGATCGCCGCGGCGATCACGCAGATCACGCCGCAACCGATCAAGTTCATCGTGAACACGCACGTCCACGGCGACCACACGGGCGGCGACGCGAATTTCGGCAAGATGGGCGCGACGATCATCTCGCGCGAGGAGCTGCGGTATCGGCTCGCGTACCCGAACCCGCAGGCCAACGGCCAACCCGGCGTGCCGATGGCCGCGGTGGGCCTGCCGAAGCAGACCTATCGCGACCGGCTGACGCTCCACATGAACGGCCAGGAGATCCAGCTCATCGCAATCCCGCGCGCACATACCGACGGCGACACGATGGTCTACTTCCCGGGCCTCGACATCATCATGACGGGCGACTTCTACCGCTCGATCCAGTACCCGAACATCGACCGCAACAACGGCGGCACGCTGCCGGGGATGATTGAGGGGCTGGGTGAGGTCATCGGCCATGCCGGGCCCAACACGAAGATCATCCCTGGACACGGACCGACGGTCGATCGCAATGCCGTCGTCACGCATCGCGACGTCGTCCTCGCCGTACGCGACCGCGTGGCTGCTCTCGTCCATCAGGGCAGGAGCGAGGACGAGGTCGTCGCGGCGAAGGTGATCGCAGATCTGGACACGAGAGTTCAGCAGCCGGGCACCACCGGGGAACGGTTCGTGCGACAGGTGTACGCCGAGCTGAAGGCTGGTCGCTAGCGCCTGGCTCTCCGCTCGCGTTCCTCCGGCGCCCGGTCACTTGCATTCGCGTCCGGACGATGGCATCGTCGTCGTCGGCAATGGAGACGAATGTCATGGCCCCTGCCCCGCTGCTGACGATCGATGAGTACCTGAAGACTCCGGAAACGCTCAATCCGACCGAGCTCGTTTACGGTGCCCTCCGGGTGGCGGAGGCGCCGTCGGTCCGGCACCAGCAGGCGGTCTGTGCCTTCCTCCTCGCGCTCGCACCGCACGTCCGCGAACGCCGTCTGGGACGCGTCCTGCTGTCGCCACTCGACGTTGTCTTCGACTGGGACCGCGCGCTGATCTTGCAGCCCGACCTGGTGTTCATCTCCCACGCGCGATGGCAGGTTCGTCGCCAGCGGATCGTCGGCGCGCCCGACCTGGTGCTCGAAGTGCTGTCGCCGCACCCTCGAATCGGCAAGCTGGAGGAGCGCCTTACCTGGTTCGCGGAGTATGGCGTCCGCGAAATCTGGCTGCTCCACCAGGAGACCGAACGCCTCGAGGTGCTGCGTACGGCCAGTGGGCGCATCGTGAGCCGCGAATCGATCGACTATCTCACGCCCATTGCGTCAGACGTGCTGCCGGAGCTCAGGCTCACGGTCCACGACATCCTGCAGGAATAGTCGGCCACGCCCAGCCGCGCGCCGAGTAGGGACGCGAGCCCGGTACAATGACGGAATGCAGGAAGCCGTCATCGTCTCGGCGGTGCGAACCCCCACGGGCAGGTTTCTCGGCAGCCTGAAAAATCTGTCCGCGACGGAGCTCGGCGCGCTCGTCGTGCGCGAGACGGTCGCCCGCGCCCGCATCGATCCCGCCAGCGTCGAGGAGTGCATCATGGGCAATGTCGTCTCGGCGGGCCTCGGCCAGGCGCCGGCCCGCCAGGCGGCGCTCCGCGGCGGCCTTGCCGATCACGTCGCGGCGCTCACGATCAACAAAGTCTGCGGGTCGGGGTTGAAGGCGGTGATGCTCGCGGCTCAGGGCATTGCCACGGGCGATATCGAGGTCGCCGTGGCGGGCGGAATGGAGTCGATGAGCAATGCCCCGTACCTCCTGCCCGGCGCCCGCGACGGCCTGCGCATGGGCCACCAGCAGGTGCTCGACGCGATGATCGTCGACGGCCTGTGGTGCGCCTTCGAGCAGTGCCACATGGGCGCAGCCGGCGAAGTCGTCGCCACCGAATACCACATCGCCCGCAGCGAGCAGGACGAGTACGCCGTCAGGAGCCACTGCAGAGCGGCCGCGGCACACGCGGCCGGTCGCTTCAAGGCCGAGATCCTGCCGGTAGCCGTCCCGCAGAAGCAGGGCGGCGCCGTGATCATCGACCGGGACGAATCGGTCCGTCCTGATGCGTCTCTTACGACGCTGGGCGCGCTCAAGCCGGCGTTCAAGCACGACGGAACCGTGACGGCCGGCAACGCGCCGCCGGTCAACGACGCCGCGGCCGCACTCGTCGTGATGTCGGCCAGGCGCGCTGCGGCCCTCGATCTCGCACCGATGGCGCGCATCGTCGGCCAGGCGACGAGCGGCCTGCCGCCGAAATACCTTCTGATGACGCCGGTCGAAGCCGTGCGCCGCCTGCTGGCCAAAGTCGGCTGGACGATGGATCGGGTGGACCTGATCGAGTTGAACGAGGCGTTTTCGGTGCAGGCGGTGGCGGTGCTCCGCGAGCTCGACGTCGACCCGGAGAAGGTGAACGTCAACGGCGGTGCGGTCGCCCTGGGGCACCCGATTGGCGCCAGCGGGGCACGGATCCTCACCACGCTGCTCTACGCACTCGAGCAGCGACAACTTCGGCGCGGCATCGCCACGCTCTGTCTCGGCGGCGGCAACGGCGTGGCGCTCGCTATCGAACGGGTGTCGTAACCGGTATGCGGCGCAGGTCGTTGACGGCCGGGCCGTTGACGACGGTGCCGTCGGGCGAGAAACGCGAGCCGTGGCAGGGGCAGTCCCACGTCTGTTCGGCCGCGGTCAGCCCTGAGATCCCGCCTCCGACGACCGCCACGTCGACGTCCAGGTTTCCCGGCAGGCGGGCGAAGCCGCCGACCGGATGGGTCGCTCGCCAGAGCGATTCGGTGCGTGGTTCCATGCCTGAACGCGTAGCAGAATTTGCGCCCGCTCCGGCTGATCCGTTAGGCAAATTCTGCAAACCGCCGCGCGTGGGGCGAAAGTCTCAGAGGCTCGTAAGTCGTTTACTGGCTTGGGGTAATTGTCTGACCATGCACGGATTGTCGCTTGACTTTCGCACGGCACGCTCCTAGGATCAACCCGGGCCGTGACCTCCCCTGTCAGACACGCCAGCCATCCTCTTGCCCAAGGAGATCGCATGCCACTCGACGATCAGAAAGAACGGAACAAGGCGCTCGACATCGCGGTCGGGCAGATTGAGAAGCAGTTCGGCAAAGGGTCGATCATGCGCCTCGGCCAGCGGGGCGCGATTGCGCCGGTCGAGGTGATCCCGACGGGCGCGATCAGCATCGACTATGCGCTCGGCATCGGGGGCATGCCGCGCGGCCGCGTGGTCGAGATCTACGGCCCGGAGGCGTCCGGCAAAACGACGCTCGCGCTCCACGTGATCGCCGAAGCGCAGCGGGCCGGCGGCATGGCGGCATTCGTCGATGCCGAGCACGCGCTCGACGCGCAGTACGCACAGAAGCTGGGCGTGGACGTGGACAAGGCCCTCGTCTCGCAGCCCGACACCGGCGAGCAGGCGCTCGAGATCGTCGAGGTGCTGATCCGCTCGGGCGGCGTCGATGTCGTCGTGGTCGACTCGGTCGCGGCGCTCGTGCCGAAGGCCGAAATCGAAGGCGAGATGGGCGAGGCGCAGATGGGGCTGCAGGCACGGCTCATGTCGCAGGCGCTCCGCAAGCTCACCGGCGTCGTGTCGAAGTCGAAGACGACGCTCATCTTCATCAACCAGCTGCGCGAGAAGATCGGCGTCATGTTCGGCAATCCGGAAACGACGACCGGCGGCCGCGCGCTGAAGTTCTATGCCTCCGTGCGCGTCGACATCCGCCGCATCGCCAGCATCAAGGACGGCGATCTCGTGATCGGCGGCCGCACGCGCGTCAAGGTCGTCAAGAACAAGCTGGCGCCGCCGTTCCGCGAGGCCGAATTCGACATCATGTACGGCCAGGGCATTTCGCGCGAAGGCGACCTGCTCGACCTGGCGGTCGACAAGCGCATCATCGAGAAGAGCGGCGCCTGGTTCGCTTACGGCGGCGAGCGCCTCGGCCAGGGGCGCGAGAATGCCAAGCAGTTTATGAAGGAGAACCCGGACATCCGGCAGATCAT
Organism: uncultured Bifidobacteriaceae bacterium; assembly: GCA_964526235.1. Classification (GTDB taxonomy): domain Bacteria; phylum Acidobacteriota; class Vicinamibacteria; order Vicinamibacterales; family UBA2999; genus MELF01. The sequence goes on along the minus strand of CAZGLC010000044.1, from coordinate 1,151 downwards.
CGAAGATCGCCTTCGGAAGGAGCTCGGACTGCTCCGCGAAGCCGAGGTCGCAGCGGCCGTGTAGACCGGGTCCTTTTTTGGACCCGGCTCATCCTCGCCCGCGCGTGAACGGCACGAACCGCACCGGAATGGTGCGGCGCTGCACCACGCCGGCCGGGGTCTTCTCCACAATCGTCATCCACTGCTCCGCCCCGCCGACCGGAATCACCATCCGGCCGCCGGCCCGGAGCTGATCGACGAGCGGTTGGGGAATCTGTTCGGGTGCCGCCGTCACCATGATCCGGTCGAACGGGGCGTACTCGGGCCATCCGGCGTACCCATCGCCCTCCCGCACGCGCACGTTCGTGTATCCCAGATCCTTCAGCGTCGCGGCTGCGCGGCGCGCCAGCTCGGGCACGATTTCGATGGTGTACACGGTCCGCGCCAGCTGCGCCAGCACCGCGGCCTGGTAGCCGCTACCGGTTCCCACCTCGAGCACCTGATGCGTGCCCGCGACGCCGAGCGCCTCCGTCATGTAGGCCACGATGTACGGCTGGGAGATGGTCTGTCGGTGGCCGATGGGGAGCGGTCGGTCGGCGTAGGCGAGGTGCTGCAGTGCAGCGGGAACGAACCGGTGGCGCGGCACACTCCGCATCGCGTCGAGCACGCGCGCATCGGTGACGCCCTGCCGCTCGATCTGATCCCGCACCATGGCGGCGCGCGCCGGCGCAAAGCCGTCGGCCGAACGCAAGCTGTTCTGTGATACGAGCGCGTCGGCGGCGACACTCGCGGACGCCGCCACGAGAATAGTCGGCACCAGCCTCCGCAGTTCCGGCAATCGAGAATGGCTTGCCAACCGTCGCTCTCGTGCGGCGCGTCCGCCTCCGCTAAAGCTTCGGCGGACAACCTCCGCCTGAAACAGAGCGGAGGTTGGTGCCGAGGGGCAGAATTGAACTGCCGACACCGTGATTTTCAGTCACCGAACTGCCGTTTTCCCTGAAACCCGCTGAAACCGCCTGCACGCCATAACTGCTTGATTCAACGTCGTTTACGTGCTTCAATTCTATTCAGGTGATTTCACCAAGTTTCGTCGATCTGTTACCCCGGTGTTACCCCGGACCCGGACACGAAGACTTCGCCACGACCGTGTGCGAATTGTATCCCGGCCGAGT
>CAZGLC010000043.1:5410-22903 GCA_964526235.1 uncultured Bifidobacteriaceae bacterium | reverse complement strand
TTGAACGCGCGCCCGCCGGCGATGTGGTCGAAATGATGGTGGCTGTACACGAGGTACCGGATCGGCTGGTTCGTCACCTTCCGGATCTCGGCGAGATACTGCGCCCCGCCCTGCGGCCGTCCGTAGCCGACCGGGTCGGTCGCAATGACCCCCTCGTTCGTGACGATGAACATCGCCTGGCTGTTCTGGTTGCGGAACGTGTAGACGTTCTCCGTGCCGTCTACCTTCTTGACCTCGATCTGCGGCGCCTGCTGCGACCAGGCCTGGCTTGCCAGGACACTGCAGGCGAGCACCGCGAGTACTGTGCGCTTCATGGCCGTCCCCCTCTCTCATCCTGTAAGGCTGCGCGAAACATGGCTTCCTGAATGTCCGCCTCGACGCGGCAGTTGGCGGCGTCGACGAACGGGTTCGGGCCGCCGGGCTTGAGCTTTGCGTGCTTGGCGTGCATATCGTACTGCGCCGGGTGGTCGCCGAGCGGCACGTCGCACGGGAGCGACCGCACCAGTGTGAACGTCCGCTCGAACTCGCCGACGATCTCCGGCGTCAGCATCGCGGGCGCCCGCAGGCTGCAATGAATAACGACGTCGTGCGTCCGGCCACCCTCCTGGACGGCGGTGGTCCACGTGGTGCAGCCGCGCGTGTGGCCGGCCGTCAGCCGCGCGGTCAGCGTGGTCCCGCCGAGCGTGACGGTGTCGCCGTCGCGGAGCGTCCGATCGATCGTCTGCTCCCGGCTGCCGGTTTTCATCGCCCGGAGCGCCGGCAGGTCTTCCGCCATCGCCATCACGCGCGCGCCGGTCATCTCGCGGACGAGCGCGTCCCCTTCCTGATGGTCGCGGTGCGCGTGCGTCCCGAGCACGATTTTCACGTCGGCGAACTTGAACCCGAGCTGCTCCACCGACCTGGCGATCGTCGGCACGTTCCGCTCGTAGGTGCTGTTGATCAGGATGTGCCCCTCGGGCGTGGTGATGAGAAACGAGCTCAGCGTCCGCGTGCCGACGTAATGGATGTTGCCGATGACTCGATGCGGCGGAAAGGCAGTCGTCTGATCCGCTTCCGTCCCCATGTTCCGCGCCAGGATCGACCGTGGCGTATACGTCTGGCCGCGGACGGTCACCGCCGGCCGATCGGGCGGCGGCTGCCCCTGCGCCTCGACCAGCCGCGCGCCCGCGCCGGCGATCGAGACCAGGCCCGCGATCACGGCGACGCTGCACAGGTGTTTCACGGTATCCCCCCGCAGGGGAATTGTAGCCGAAAAGGATCCTCTACTCCGTCAGCTCGTACACCCGCACGTCCGACAGCGCCGCGCTCTTCGCCGCCTGCCGCTCGCGCGCCAGGAGGTACAGCGCGACCAGGACAAACGCCAGCGACGACAGCTCGAGCGACAGCCGCACCCCGATAAAGGTGCCGATCACGCCGACCGTGACGCCGGCACCGGCGCGCAAGCCGAGCATCGACGTGTTGAAGAGCCCGACGATCGAGCCGCGCGCGTGCGCCGGCGCCAGCAGCTGGACGAGCGTCTGGGCCATCGACGTAAACGCGATGCTGAAGATGCCCGACAGCACCAGGAGCCCCACCGCCGCCAGATAGCTCTGCGCCATCGGAAACAGGCCCATCGTGATGCCCCAGAGGATCGCGAACAGCATCGCCGCGCGGACGCTCGGGCGGACGTTCGCGCCCCCCTCGAGCCAGAGGACCCCGAGGATGGCGCCCGCGGCGTTGGCCGCCAGCAGAATGCTGTACAGCGCGCCGCCGTCGTCGGCGCCGAGGTACTGCGCGTACTCCGGCATCTGCGCCTGGAAGGCGGTCCCGACGAAGAACGACGAGGCGCCCGCCAGCACGATCATCGTCATGATCCGGGGGTCGGCGCGCGCGATCGCGAGCACGCGGCCGATGTCGTTCCACGCGAACGACCGCGCGCTGCGGCCCGCGGCGCGCCCGCCGTGCCCCGTGTAGCGCATCCGCAGGGTGAAGACGGTGAACGGCAGGTAGATGAACACGTTCGCCAGCAGTCCCCACGCCGGTCCGAGCAGGAGCATGAGCCCGCCCCCGATTGCCGGCCCGAGCAGGATGGCCAGATAGCGGCTGCTGGCGTTGAGCCGGATGGCGCTCGGCAGCTGCTCCCGTCCGACCATCTCGTGAATGATGAGCTGCGACGCCGGCGCCACGATCACGCCGGCCGCGCCGTGAATCAGCAGAATGACGACGGCGTGCCACATCTGGAGCGTGTCGGTGAGGAACAGCAGCCCCCACGCCACCGACGCGATGATGTAGAGCACCTGCGAGATGTGAATCAGCTTGCGGCAGTCGTACCGATCGGCGAGCGCGCCCGTGTGCAGCGAGAACAGCAGGAACGGCATCCAGTGGCTGATGACCGCGAAGCCCGCCAGCGCCGGCGAGTGGAACGCCTGGAACATCACCCAGTAGCTGATCACGTGCTCGATGTTGTCGGCCATCATCGACAACAGCAGCACGACGAAGTAGCTCCGGTAGGCCGAAACGTGCAGCGCGGCGAACTTCGGGGACCCTGGTGGCGAACCTGCGGTCATCGTCTCGAGTGTACCCTCACCGCGTGGCGCCTCCACCGCGCATCACGAGCTTCTGCACGCGCCAGTTGTTCAGGTCCGCGACGTACACCTCGTTCTCCGAGGGGCACGCGATGCCGTGCGGCCAGTTGAACTGTCCCCACTGGCGGCCCGACTCGCCGAACCAGCCGAGAATCCTGCCGTCGAGCGTCAGCTTGTAGAGGCGGCCCGGCTCTGAGTCGGCCGCAAAGAGGTACTGCGTCGGGCCGTTCGTCGTGATGCAGAGCGTCCACGGCGCCGTCTCGTCCGGACGGTTCGGCGGAAGATTGCCGAGCACCGGCTGCCGCTTCTTGTCGTACGGCACGTTCAGGTGGATGAAGCGCAGGAAGTTGCCGTCCTTGTCGAACACCTGGATGCGGCGGTTGCCGCGATCGGCGGCGTAGACATTGCCCTGCCGATCGACCTGCATGTTGTGCGGATTCCTGAAGCGCGCCGGGTTCAGGTTGGCGTGCTCGCCCCCCTCGCCGTACGCGCCCCACGACTTGATCCAGTTGCCGTTCTTGTCGATCTTCGCGATGCGCGAGTTGATGTAGCCGTCGCTCACGTAGATGTTGTCGTCGGCGTCCCAGCCGATGTCGGTCGGCGCGTTGAACAAGCCGTCGACGTGGACCGCCTTCTCGGGCTCGGGGCGGTGGTACTCCCCCTCATACCCTTCCGGCCGGCGTCCCAGGTTCATCGTCACGTAGCCGGCGGGATTGAACTTCACGACGGCGTTCGTCCCCTTGTCGACGACCCAGACGTTGTCGTAGCGGTCGACACGGACGGCGTGCGAATAGCCCAGCCCGTAGACGTTCTGGCCCATCTCACGCACGAGCATGCCGTTGCGGTCGAAGACGAGAATCTGCGTCGTCGCGTTCCCGTACAGGGGCCCGCTCGTCGGCGATCCCGGGTGGTTCAGGACGAAGATCTCGCCCTTGGAGTTCACTGCGACGCCGAGGACTTCGCCGAGATTCATCGTCACGGGGTATTTCAGGAAGTCCTGCACCACCTCGAACGGCAGCCGCGGGGCGTTGCGGTTGTCGGGCGGCGCCGGCGCCTGCCCTTCGACTTCGCTCAGGGCACCCCGAGCGTCAGTCGAGGGGTGCGCGACCGCCGCCGTCGAGAACTGTCCCTCCCCGAGCACATACAGGAGCGGCGAAGCCAGCAGCAGCGCCGCCGGAAGCATGTAGATCCGTCGCACGGCAGCCTCCTTCGAAGATTCAGATTGCCAATTCGCGATTCGCGATCGTCGTCGCCGCCCGATTAAACACCTGCGGCCCCTCCAGCGCAACACTTACCGGGTCAAGTGAAATGGCACGCTGGTCACGACGACGTTCGGTTTGAACAACAGGGCGCCCTTGATGAGCAGCGCCCGCTGATTGTGAAAGAGATGGTGCCACCACCGCGCCGGCACGAACTCGGGCAGGACGATCGTGACGAAGTCATCGGGTCGCTCGGCGTCGATCTGCTCGATGTACTCGAGGAGAGGCTCCATCAGCGATCGATAGGGCGACTCGAGGACGATGAGATTCACACCCTGCCCACACCGCTCCCATTCGCGCCGGAGCTCGGTTGCCGCGGCAGGCTCCACCTCGACATACAACGCGCGCACGTCCTCCGAGAGCGTCTTTGCGTACTCCACCGCCTGCACCACGGCGCGATGAACGCCGCTGATCGGCACCAGGACCGTGTTCCGCCGCCGCGGTGGCGGGGGCGCCCACGCGTGGAGAGACAGTTGAGACGCGACGAGGTCGTAATGTCGTTTTGTGCCGCGAAAGAAGACGACGTGGATCGGAATGAGCACCAGGATGATCCACGCACCTTCCTGTACCTTCGTGACCGCCACGACCACGAGGACGATGCCCGTGACGAGCCCACCAAACCCGTTCACGGCGGCGCTCGTCCTCCACCCTGGCCCTCGGAACCGCCGCCAGTGCGCGACCATGCCGGCCTGCGACAGCGTGAACGAGACGAACACGCCAATCATGTACAGCGGGATCAGCGCGTGCGTGTCGCCGCCGTACAGAACGAGCAGGATGCCGGCAAACACGCTCAGACCGACGATGCCGTTCGAAAAGGCAAGTCGATCACCCTGGTTCATCAACTGGCGCGGCAAATAGCGGTCGCGCGCGAGGATCGACGCCAGCCGCGGGAAGTCGGCGTAGGCGGTATTGGCGGCGAGCACCAGAATCAGCATCGTCCCCGCCTGCACGAGGTAATACGCTGTGCCCCGTCCATCGAAGACGCCCCGCGCGATCTGCGAAATAGCCGTTTCCTGATCGCTGGGGATCGCGCCATACGCGTGGGCGAGGAGCGTGATGCCGGTGAACATCGTGATCGCCAACACGGCCATCATCACCATGGTGGCCGCCGCGCTCCTCGCCTCGGGCGGCTTGAATGCCGGGACGCCGTTCGATACCGCCTCGACACCCGTCATCGCCGTGCAGCCGTTCGAGAACGCCGTCAGCAGCAGCAGCACCGTCAGCGGCTCCCCTGTACTCTGGAGCGGATCGGCCACGGCCACGGGCTCGATCGTCCCGCTCAACGCCCGCCACGCGCCGACTCCAATCAGTGTCAGCAGGCTCACGACGAAGAAATACGTCGGTATCGCAAAGATCCGTCCCGATTCGCGGATGCCGCGGAGGTTGCCGATCATCAGCACGAGAACGAATGCGAGGGCAAGCTCCACCCGATTGACGTGCCATTCGGGAAACGCCGAGGTGATGGCGGCAACGCCCGCGGCGATACTGACGGCAACCGTCAACACATAGTCGATGAGAAGCGCGCCTGCGGCGGCGAGCGCCGGCGTCTCGCCAAGATTGTCCTTGGCGACGATGTAGGCGCCGCCACCGCCCGGGTACGCGTAAATCGTCTGTCGGTACGAGAAGACAACCACCGCCAGAATCGCGGCGATCACCAACGCAATCGGCGTGGCGAGACCGAGCGCTCCCACACTGACGAGCACGAGCACCCGGAGGATTTCCTCCGTCGCGTACGCCACCGAAGACAGGGGGTCGGACGAAAGAACCGCCAGGCCGGTGAAGCGCGAGAGACGCTCGTGATGGGCGAGACGGGACGGAATCGGTTGGCCGACGATGAATTGCTTGATCTGCGCGAGAACGCCTTCGGACATGGCGGGCCTCGAAGAAGCCGCACCCTCCAATCGGCCCGAATGCCGGAAGGTGCGCTTCCGTTAAAAGCCGGCGGGGTTAGCTGACGGGCTCGGACTCGGAAGTGTCCTATGGCGGCGTGCGCCAATACGCCCCGGGAGGCTGCGAGGCCTCCTGTTGGGTCCCCCGCTTCCCGCGCGTGACGCGGGAATTAGGCAGTCCCCACGCTACGCCCGATGGTGCTCGGTGTCAACGCGCGTCGACGCGCGCGTCGGCGATGCGCCTGGCTTTCAGCTCCCAGCGCGGAAGCGATCCGGGCGGAACCGCGCGCGTGGGGATCCGCACGGCGAGGCGCTCGCGCAAGAGCAGCGCGAGCTCCGCGGCGACCACTTCGCTCGCCTCCACCTCGACGGTCAGCTCGTCGAGCGCGCCATCGCGGGTGCGCACGAGCCGGAACTCCCCCACCTCGAACGTCCGGACAATGGCTTCGACCGCGGATGGATAGACGTTGACCCCGCGCAGGATGATCAGGTCGTCGGTGCGGCCGAGGATGCCGCCGGGCAGCGTGAGAAAAGTGCGCCCGCAGCTGCAGCGGCGGCTCCCGGCGATGACGAGGTCACCGGTGCGGTAGCGGATGACCGGCCATCCGAATCGGCCGAGATTGGTGATCACGATCTCGCCGCGTACGCCCTCGGCACACGGCTCGCCGCTCTCCGGGTCGAGCACCTCGGCGATGAACTCCGCCTCGTTGACGTGCAGCCCGTCGCGCCGCTCGCACGCGTAGCCGTACGCGCCGACCTCGGTGCCGCCGGCGTGATCGAACGCGCGTGCGCTCCATGCCTCCTCGATTCGCGCGCGCACCGCGGGAATCGACGCGCCGGGCTCCCCCGCGTGAATCGTGACGCGCACCGCGGAGTCGCGAATCGGCAGCCCGTGTTCGCGCGCGACTTCCGCCAGGTGCAGTGCGTAGGTCGGCGTGCACAGGAGCACGGTCGCCTGCATCCGCAGCAGGAGCTCGAGGCGCGCCTTCGAATCGAGCCCGCCGCCCGGGATCACCATCGCGCCGAGGCGGCGCGCCGCCTCGTGCGCGCTCCAGAACCCGATGAACGGGCCGAACGAGAATGCGAAGAAGATTCGATCGCGCGCGGTCACGCCGGCCGCGGTGTACACGTACTGCCAGCACTCGGCCCACCACGCCCAGCTCTCTGGCGTGTCGAGGACGAGGAGCGGACGGCCGGTCGTCCCCGACGTCTGATGACAGGTCGTGTAGCGCTCTGCGGGATAGGTGGCGATGGCGCCGAGCGGTGGCACCGACGCCTGATCGGCGACGAGCTCCGCTTTCGTCGTGAACGGAAGGCGGCGGAACGCGTCCCACGTGAGGGACGGCGCGAGCGCGCCGAACTTCCGCGCGTAGAACGCATTCTGCGGCAGGATGGCCGCGACGAGCTCGTTCAGCCGCGCGAGCTGCCGCCGGCGAATCTCGTCGGGCGCCGCCACCTCGAGATCGGGACGGTACACTACCGCGGCGAATCAGGGCGCCGGAGCATCGGATACGCGATGCCGAGCTGCTCGAGGTACGTCTTGTAGCGCGACGGATCGTAGTAGAACTTCTTCAGCTCCGGTCTCCATCGATCCATCGTTTCTTTGTTGAGCCACGTCGGCGGCGGCGTGTCGGCCGCAATGAACGGCGTGTACGTCGTCTCCTTCGTCTGCACGTTCTTGAAGTAGTCCCACGCATCCGACACGAGCTTCGGCGTGAGCAGCAGGTCGACGACCGTCATCGCCTGCACCCTGGCGCCGGCCACGACGCCCTTGTGCGCAATCGGCGTCGCCATCGCGATGGCGTTGACCCAGTTGTGCCCCGGCAGGCCCGGAATGTTCGACGGGTAGCGCAGCGAAACCGTCGGCACCGTCCACGACACGTCGCCGATGTCATCAGACCCGCCGCCCCGCTTGTCCTCGTCCGGGATCGGCTCCTCGATCTTAGCCAGCTCGACATCGAGCCCCTTCTGGGCGGGCGCGCCGATCTCCTTCTGCACCGCGCGGGCGAACGCCTGATCGTCCTCGGACCACTTCGGCAGCCCGATGCGCTGCATGTTGGTGAACATCGCCTCGGCAACCGGCTTGTTGAAGTGCTGCGGCCAGGCGGCGCCGATGATGCGCGACGTCCATTTCGTGTCGGTCATCAGGGCGGCGCCCTGCGCCGTCTTGTTGCCAAGCTCCCACATGTCCTTGATGCGCGGGTACTCGGTCTCGCGGAAGAAATACCAGACCGTGGCGCGGCTCGGGACGACGTTCGGCTGGTCGCCGCCGTCGGTGATCACATAGTGCGAGCGCTGCTGCAGCCGGAGGTGCTCACGCCGGTAGTTCCACGCCGCGTTCATCAGCTCCACGGCGTCGAGGGCACTGCGGCCGCGCCACGGCGCGCCCGCGCTGTGCGCCGATTCGCCCTCGAAGGTGTACTCGATGGACACCAGCCCGTTGCCGGCACCGGAGCCCCACGACACTTTCAAATTGCTGTCGACGTGCACGAAGAGACACACGTCGACATCCCTGAACACGCCCTCGCGTACGAACCATGCCTTCGCGGCGAGGAGCTCCTCGGCAATGCCGGGCCAGAGCACCAGCGTGCCGGAGAGCGTGTCGCGCTCCATGATGCGCTTCACCGCGAGCGCGGCGACGATGTTGAGCGGAACGCCGCTGTTGTGCCCCTCGCCGTGCCCCGGGGCGCCGGCGATGAGGGGATCGCGATACGGGACGCCAGGCTTCTGCGAGGCCTGCGGAATGCCGTCGACGTCGGACCCGAGCGCGATGACCGGCCGGCCCGATCCCCACGTCGCCACCCACGCCGTCGGCATGCCGGCGACGCCGCGCCGGACGGTGAAGCCGTTCTTTTCGAGGATGCCGGTGAGATACCGCGACGTCTCCACTTCCTGGTGCGCCAGCTCCGAGAAGCTGAAGACCGAATCGACCATCTCCTGCGCCATCTTCGCCATCGACTCGACGGCGGCAGACACCTCCTGCTTGTAGGTGTCCACCTTGCCGCTGGCCGCTTGCGGCGACGAGTCGCGCGGCGTTGCGAGCATCACGGCGAGCGTCAACACCGCGAGAACGATTCGACGCATATCTCCCTTTCCTCTCTGTGCCCATGGCCGCGTCAGCGCGCGAGCGGGTTCGGCCGTAGCTGGAAGCGCGCGGCCCTCGGCCGGTTCTCCTTGCCGCCCTCGAGGTGGAACATCGTCCGCGTGCCCGACGTCGACCAGAGCCCCCGTCCCTTCCACCCGGCGTTCGGATCGTCGATCCGGCCGTCGACGTTCTTCGCGAAGAAGCCGCCGGGATACGGAATGCGCAGGGTGAGGAACTTGCCGTCGACGAACGCGAGGAGCGAGTCGCTGAGGCTCCCCATCGCAATCGGCACGTTCCGGCCCAGACCGAAGGTGTCGAACCAATCCACCCAGACGTAGTAGCTCGCCTCGGCGCTCCCGGCGTCGGGCACATCGCGCAGCTGCGGACCCGGCAGCTGATGGAGCGTCCACCCTTCCGGGCAGTGCGTGCCGGTGGCCGTCGGCCCCTTGAGGACCTTGCAGCGCCGGCGATCGAAGCGCCCGAGATGCCCGCTGGCGAGCGACACCCAGTACACGCCGGCACTGTCGACGTCGCCGCCGCGCGGTCCGAACGCCGGCGCGGGCGGGTGATAGATCTCCGCGAGCGCGTCCTCGGCCGGGTTCGGCCCCGGCTGCATGCGCACGATCGCGCCCGGATAGCCGACCGACGTCCCCCACACCGTGCCGTCGGCCGGGCTGACCGCCACGGCATAGGTCGTCACGATGACGCGCGTGTCTTTCGCCGGATCGGGCGGCTGGTTCGGTTCGACATACGCGTCGCGCCGGCCGTTGGCGTTGGTGTCGAGCACGAACGGCGTCCACCCCTGCGCGCGGACCTCGTCGCCCGTCTCCTCGAACAGCCGGCGGTTCAGCCAACCGATCACGCCGGGCCCCTCGATGCCGCCGCTCAGCCAAAGCGTCTGGTCCCGGTCCTGCGCAAAATTCAGATGGTGGGTCGCGAAACACGTGCTGATGAGCGTCCACGTCCCGGCCGCCGGGTCGTAGAAAGAGAGATGCCGGTTCGACTGCTGCAGCGGTACCGCGCGCGCCGACGGATGCGTCGAACCCTGCTTGCAGACGCCGGGATTCTCCGCGGGCCGGACGCGCGACGTGAACCAGACGCGCCCGCGCTCGTCCATCATCGGGTTGTGCGCCAGCGTCTTGCTGTCCCAGATCGGCGACGCACCCCAATACGCCGACGGCCCGAATGGATTGCTCTTAGACGAGGGCGTGTTCGGATCGCGCACCGGATGGTGCACCTCGGTCACCGTGTGCGTGTTCGGATCGAGCACCGGCAGGTCGTCGGTGCTGTCCTCGGCCGAGGCGTAGATCCTGCCGCGCGCGTTCACGCGCGGGTTGCGCCGGTCGGTGGACACCGCGTCGTGCAGATACGCGGTCGGCCGACTCCAGTCCCACAGCGTCGTCACCAGATTACGCTCGATCCCCTGCGGCCGCTCGGGATGCGCGAATGGCAGCTCGCCTTTCGCAATGCGCTCCGTCCAGTCCGCAAAGAGCGCGATCGCGCGCGGGCCGTCGAGCCGGTTGATGTCGCGCGCCATCAGGGCACGCGCACTCCCGGCTTCGAGCCGCCGCCGCCACGCCTCGACCGGCGTGACGTCTGCCGCAAACTCGTGGGGAACGGTCCGCATCCCGGGCGTGCCGAGCGCATGGCACGACTGACACGCGCCGCTCTTGATCGTGTTGAGCCACTGGCCCTGCGACGCCACTGGCCCCAGCGGGAACTCGCCCTTCTGCGGGACGCGCATCAACGAGAACCAGTACATCGCGGGGTAGTACGCGGCCGCCTCGGCCATCGACGGCGCCTTGACGGCGGTCAGATCCACCAGCTGCCCGGGTCTCGCGGTGATCGCGGGCGAGTCGACGAGCCCGTACCCGCGCACCCACACGCGATAGCTCGCCGCGGGCAGATCCGGCACCAGAAATCGCCCGCGATCGTCGGTCACGACGACCTTCGCGAGCTTCGTCGCGAGCTCGGTGGTTTCGGCGATCACCCAGACGCCCGCCTCCGGGCCGGCCAATCCCGTCACCACCCCGCCGATATCGTCGCGGTCGACGACGACGCCGCCGCCAGCCGAGCCCTGGCCGGAAATCGCCGCCGCCGAGCCGGTGAGCGCCGCGAGCGCAGCGCACGCCGCAAGTGCCGTCCCCATTTGCATGGCTGCGCTGAAGGATACCGTAAGATTAGGTACATGAGCTTCTGCGAGCACTGTCAGGGACAGCGATTCGACCGGGCGCAGGTGCTGCGCGCGCTGCGCGCGGCGCGCAAGCGGCTGCGCGGCGCCGACAGCGCATGCGACGCCGACCAGACGTTCGCGCTCGTGATCGAGGCGGTCCGATCGCTGGAGATTCCGCACCTGGAGCTCCTGGACGACGTCGTCGACGGCGAGGTGGTGCACTGATGCACCCCGCGTGAGCGGCCCCGCCGATGCTGGCCGCCCTGCTGCTGGTCCTCGCGTCGGCCGTTCAGGCCGACAACCCCGACAGCCTCTACGCGAACCGCACCGCCCTCGCCAGCGCCGAGCGCGCCGCGGCGCTGTGGGAGGCGCGCCTGGCGCGCGACGCCGTCGACTTCGAGGCGGCGTGGAAACTCGCCCGCACCTGCTACTGGATCGGCGGACACGCGGCGCGCGAGGGTCAACGCCGGCAGTACGAGCGCGGCGTCGAGGCCGGACGGCGCGCGGCGGCGCTCCGCCCCGAACGGCCCGAAGGGCATTTCTGGATGGCGGCCAACATGGGGGCGCTCGCCGAGTCGTTCGGCGTGCGTCAGGGACTGCGCTACCGCGGCGCGATCAAGGACGCGCTCGACACGGTGCTCCGCATCGATCCCGCCTTCCAGCAGGGTTCCGCCGACCGCGCGCTCGGCCGCTGGTACATGAGAGTGCCGGGTCTGTTCGGCGGCAGCGACGAGAAGGCGGTCGAGCACCTGCGGCGCTCGCTCGCCTACAACCCGCAGAGCACCGCCTCGCACTACTTTCTTGCTGAAACGTTCCTCGAGCTGAACCGGCGCGTCGAGGCGCGCGCCGAGCTGCAGCAGGTGCTCGACGCGCCCGTTGATCCCGACTGGGCGCCGGAGGACGAAGAGTTCAAGGCGAAAGCGCGGGCGTTGCTGGCCACGCTGAAGTAGGCGGTTCTGAGCACATCGGTGGCCCATGCCGCCGGGATTCGTGTAGAGTAAGGCGCAATCAGGAGGGCACTTTCATGCGCACACTGCTGTTCGCGCTTCTTCTTCTGCCGCTGGCCCTGGGCAGCGCCGCTGCGCAGACCGGCAACGCGCAGGCGGGCAAGACGCTCTGGGAAGGCCCGGCCACCCAGTGCCGGAACTGCCACGGCCAGAACGGAGAAGGCGCATTCGGACCGGACCTCGCCGGCAGGCGTCTCACCGTACCTCAGTTCAGACATGCGGTCCGGGAGCCATGGGGCATCATGCCGGCCTTCATCGAATCCCAGATCAGCGATTCCGAAATTGCGGATTTCGTGGCGTACTTCAACAGCCTGCAGCCGGTCGAGAAGCCTGGACCCTGGCGGTTCCCCGTGCCGCAGGGCGCGCCGCGCGGCCAGCAGGTCGGCCTCGCCACCATCGGATGCTTCCAGTGCCACGGCCCGACGTTCAACGGTCCCCGTCAGGATGCGGGCGCCGTCGGCGCGGACTTCAGCTGGCTCACCTCGATGGTGTACGGCCACACCGTCGCGATGCCGAAGCAGTGGCAGATCCTCGGCGAGACGCCGGCCATCCGCGTGCGCATGGGCAACTACAACCAGGCGCGCATTCCGGAATCGCTCCTCCGGGAGATCTGGGCCTACGCGCAGGATCTCGGCTTCCGTCCTGGCGTCGAAGGACGCATCACCGCCGGCCCCGCCGGCGCGGACGGGGTGACCTACTCGGTGAACGTCGGCAACATCGGGCTGCCGGGCAAAGGGCTGACCGCCGAGGATCTGACGGTCAACGTCGTCGTCCCAGCCGGCTCGAAGGTCGTCAGGACGACGGGCGCGAATTACCAGGGTGAGCGGCAGGATGCGGATCTGAAGGCGAACGTCGCCGTGTGGCGGCTGAACCGGCTCGCGCCGAAGGAGCACCAGACCTACACGCTCACGCTGTCCCGTGCCGCGACCGCGAGCGACAACGTCCGCGGCGTCGTCCGCTGGACGAAGCCCACGGTCAAGACCGGCCCGGTCGACCAGGTCAACCTTGTGCCTCCGCCGGTCGCGCCGGCCACGCAGTAGGACGGCGCCGGCTCGGTCGTGTACTCCACGAGATCAGCAGGGCTGCTTGCGGCCCTGCTGATCGTCACCGTCCCCTCCGCCACGCTCGCCCAGGGCGCCGTCGTCATCGAGGGTCCCGCGCCTCCAGACGCGCCGGAGGTCGTCGCGCGCGATGCCGAGGGGCGCGTCACCGTCCGCGCCGTGCGTCTCGCCGAGCCGATCGTGCTCGACGGCCTGCTGCAGGATCCCGTCTACTCCCAGGTGCGCGCCATCAGCGACTTCATCCAGCAGGAGCCGCACGAGGGCGAGGTGGCCACCGAGCGCACCGAGCTCTGGCTCTTCTTCGACGACACGACGCTCTATCTGTCGGTCCGCTGCCTCGACAGCCAGCCCGACCGCATCATCGCGAACGAGATGCGTCGCGACGGCAACATCTTTCAGAACGACAACATCCAGGTCGTCATCGACACCTTCTACGACCGCCGAAGCGGTTTGGCCTTCCAGACCAATGCCCTCGGCGCCCTGCGGGATCAGGAAATCGGCGACGAACGTACCGTCAACACGGACTGGAACACCGTCTGGGACGTCAAGGCGTCACGGACCGCCGACGGCTGGAGCGCCGAGCTCGCCATCCCGTTCAAGTCGCTCCGCTACCGGGCCAGCGGCTCGCAGATCTGGGGCATCAACGTGCAGCGCCAGGTGCGCTGGAAGAACGAACGCTCGTATCTCTCGGGCGTGCCAGCCTCGTACGGCGGCCGCGGGATGTACAAGCTGTCGTCGGCGGCGACACTCGTCGGCCTCGCCGTGCCGCCGTCCGGGCGGAACCTCGAGATCAAGCCGTACGCGATCTCCGGCCTGTCGACCAACCGGCTGGTCACGCCCGCCATCTCCAACGACCTGAGCGGCGAGGTCGGCGTCGACGTCAAGTACGGGCTGACGCGCGGCCTGACCGGCGATTTCACGTACAACACCGACTTCGCGCAGGTGGAGGAAGACGAGCAGCAGGTGAACCTCACGCGCTTCAGCCTCTTCTTCCCGGAAAAGCGCGACTTCTTCCTCGAAGGCCAGGGGATCTTCCAGTTTGGTCCGAGCCGAGAAAGCACGTTTTCTGGAGTGGCGACGACGCTCCAGCCCGTGGTGTTCTTCAGCCGCCAGATCGGACTGAGCCGCGGCGAGAAGGTGCCGATTCTCGCGGGGGGCCGGGTGTCGGGGCGCAGCGGACGCTACGCCATCGGCGCGCTGAACATCCAGACGGAAGACCTCGCGACCGCCGGCGCCGCGGCCACCAACTTCTCGGTCGTTCGCGTGCGCCGCGATTTCCTGCGGCGCAGCGCCATCGGGTTCATCGGCACGCACCGATCGCCACGCGCAGCCGGTGGAGAGTCGAATCAGGTGGTGGGCGTCGATACGGCGCTCGCGTTCTACGAGAACGTGACGATGAACGGCTACTACACCCGCAGCCGGACGCCCGAACGGCAGGGCGACGACGCGGCTTATCTGGGGCAGTTCTCGTACGCGGGCGACCGGTACGGCATGAATGTCGAACACCTCGCGGTCGGCGAGGCGTTCAATCCGGAGATCGGGTTCCTCCGCCGCGAGGCGTTCCGCCGCAGCTACGGGCAGGGCCGGTTCAGCCCCCGGCCGCGCGCGAGCACCTGGCTCCGCAAGTATTCGCTCGAAGGGAGCATCGATTACATCACCGACCCGGACGGAAGGCTGGAGACCCGCGAGGCGCAGGCCTCGTGGCGCTTCGAATTCAACAACGGCGCCTTCTCGTGGAGCGATTACACGCGCACCTACGAGCTGATCAAGACGCCGTTCGAGATCGCCAGAGGGATCGTAATCCCGCCGGGCGAGTACGAGTTTCACGGCGTGCAGAGCACGTATTACGTCCCGCCGCAATGGCCGCTGACCGGCCGCTTCAACGGCTCGACCGGCACCTTTTATGGGGGCACGCGCAGCGAGGTCGGCTACGACGGGCGCGTGGAAGTGACCTCCCAGCTCGCCGTGGAACCGCGCGTGTCGATCAACTGGATCGACCTCCCCGTCGGCCGATTTACCACCCGTCTGTTCGGATCGCGCGTCACCTACGCGGTGAGCACGCGCGCGGCGCTGAGCGCGCTGCTTCAGTACAACTCGAGCAACAGCACGCTGTCGTCCAACGTCCGGCTCCGCTGGGAGTACCGCCCGGGCAGCGACCTGTTCGTGGTGTACTCCGACGGGCACGAGGTCGTCAGTCCGCGGCCCGTCGCGCTGCAGAGCCGCGCCTTCGTCGTCAAGATGACGCGGCTCTTCCGCTTCTGATTACATCGTCAGTACGGCGGCGATGGTGAGGATCGCGGTGAAGAGATGGCCGAGCCGCAGGTTCTCGTTCTCGGCCGCCTGATTGTTGTCGAAATTGACCGTCGGCAGGACGATCGCCGGCGCGCCCATCGCCTCGATGAACTGCGCCGTGCTCATCCGCTGGCCCATCGTCCGGATCAAGACCGGCGCCTCGCCGAGCATCCGCGTGACGGCCGACGTGACGAGCTGCGCCTCCGGCGCCAGCGGCGGCGTGCGCCACGCGTCGCCCGTGCCGCCGCGGAGCACCACCTTGACCAGATGCGGGTACCGGCCGCGCGTCTCATCGTCCGGCTCCGAGTGCACGACGTGATAGCCCTGCCTGCCGATGTGCGCCAGGAGCTTCTCGGCCATCGTCTTGGCAGGCGTCTCCTTGACCAGGCGCACTTCCAGAAACGCCGTGGCGCGATCGGGAATCACGACCGTCGCGTCCCCGCCGATGACGCCGCTCGCCAGCCCCCGGATCGTCAGGGCGGGCAGCTGCAGCGCCTGCTGGAGTGAAAGACCCGCACGCTCGGGCGCCGCGATGCCCAGTACCTTCATCAGGCTGGCCGGCTCGTCGGGCACCGCGTCGAGCATCGCCTGCTCCTCGGCCGTGAGCGGCATGACGCCGTCGTAAAAACCGTCGACGAGCACGCGTCCCTCGTCGTCTTTCATCGACGTCAGGAGCCGCGCGAGCCGGAGCGCGGGATTCGGCACCCAGTTGCCGTAGTTGCCGCTGCTGACGCCGACCTTCGGCCCGTAGACGGTGAGGTCGAGCGCCAGCAGGCCCCGCACGCCGAACGCGATGGTCGGCTTGGCGCTCGGATGCGCCGGCCCTTCCAGCAGGATCATGATGTCGGCCGTCAGCTTGTCGCGAAATCGCGGAAACGCCGCCGTCAGGCTCGCCGACCCCACCTCGCCGTCGAGCACCACGCGTATGTTGGATGACGGCATCACGCCGGCCGCCTTCAGGGCATCGAGCGCCGCCAGCAGCGCCACGATCGGCGCCTTGTCGTCGGCCGCGGATCGGCCGTAGAGCCGCCATTCGGGATTGAATCGGTCGATCGATCGCAGGCCCGCGATCTCCTTCGCGCCCTCTTCGAGCCGACCCGATCGAAGGACGGGATTGAACGGATTGGGCTGCCTCCACGCCCGCAGATCGACGGGCTGGCCGTCGTAGTGCGCCCAGACGAGCAGCGTGCGCTTCGCCCCTGGCACCCTGAGCTCTCCCCAGACCAGCGGATTGGCGTCGGTCTCGAGGATCTCGGTAGCAAAGCTGCGCCGCCGCAGCATGTCGCGGAGGAGCTGTGCGTTGCGCCGGATGTTCTCGGTGTCGGAGGGCGTGTTCGGAATCGAGACGAGCTCGACCAGCTCCGCGACGATCGCGCGCTGGTTCGAGGCGATGTAGCGGTCGAGCGCGGCACGGACGTCCTGGGCCGGCGCGACCGTCTGGCCGGCGACCAGAAGGATCGCCCAGAGACCGGCACGGCGCAGGTGGTGGGCAGGCATGCCGTGCGGCGATTATACGCTTGGTGTAGATTGTCGCTGTCTCTTCCGGATCGACGATGGCGCTTCGATTCCTGACCGCCGCGGGGCTCAGCGTGCTGCTGGGGCTGGCGTCACCCGACGCACAGACCGCCGGTTAATTCACGCGCCGCACGCGCACGGCGTGCGAATCGGCGCGCTCCACCCCGTCGGCGCCGACGTTCGTCAGCCGGATGATCTTGACGAGCCGCCCGTTACGCCCGCCCTCGGTCACCTCCAGAATGCCGAGCCCCGGCGTCGCGCCGGTCGCGTTGTGCGGGTCGCCGCTGAGCGGCGTGGGACCGCGCAGCGCCACGAAGACCAGATTACCCGCGGGCGCCGCGTCCGTGAGATCCGGCGCGGCATTCGGCGTGAGCGCGCCGTTGAGCGCGACGCTCCGCAGGTGCTTGCCATCGCCCACGCTGAGGACTTCCACGACGTCGGCGTGCCGGTCCATGACCCACAGGTAGCTTCCCTTCCCCGTGGTCACCATCCCGTGCGAGTCGCGCTGGCCGTCGGCCTGAAAGACGACGGTCGGCGCCGGCGTGTTGGGGGCGAACGTCGCGCCCGCCTTGCGGAACGCGTCGAGCGCAAAACGGTACACGTCGAACCCGTACACGTGCAGGTGCTCGAGCGCCGCCGGCCGGCCGC
>CAZGLC010000043.1:0-5310 GCA_964526235.1 uncultured Bifidobacteriaceae bacterium | reverse complement strand
CGGTACACGTCGAACCCGTACACGTGCAGGTGCTCGAGCGCCGCCGGCCGGCCGCGGCAGAGCGTAGCGGTCTCGCCGCCCAGATCGACGACCGCGGCCGATGCGGGCGATGTGGAGGCCGGCCCCGGCAGGTCCCGTCCGGCGAAGATATGCAGCGTCCCGCCGTAGTTCTGTCCACGGGTATCGGACTGGTCGACGACCCAGACCTCATATCCCGGTCCCTGTGCGTGGGCCGTGCCGGGCGCAATTGCCATCAGCAGCACGGCGATGGAACCCCATCTCACATAACGACATCGATAGGCCATACTTACCTCCGCTCTGTGACTGCGCGCTGCGGCGGATACGATACACCCCGACGCGCTTTTGTGCCAGAATCTGTCGTCCGATTTGCGGGGTTACCCCGAGGAGGAGTCATGAAGCGCGCGCATCTTGGCGTTGCCGTCGGCACAGCCCTGATCCTCATCGCCGCGGCCGGCGCAGCCCGCCTCGCCGATCTGCCCGACACCGTACAGGCCCAGACGCGGAGCCTGCCGACGTTCGAAGTCGACAAGGCCTGGCCCAAGGTGCCGCCGAAGTACAAGGTCGGCGATCCCTCCAGCTTCGCCATCGACGGCAAAGACAATGTGTGGCTGCTCCACCGGCCGCGGACGCTGCTCAAGCCCGAGGAGGCGAAGATGGCGGCCCCGCCGGTCGTGGTCTTCGACACGGCAGGCAACTTCGTCCGCGGGTGGGGCGGCGATGGCGCCGGCTACCAGTGGGTCGAGCGCGAGCACGGGATCCACATCGACCATCAGGGGTTCGTCTGGGTGACGGGCAACAACTGCCCCACCAACGGCATCAAGAATCTGCGGCCGGTGGCCGACGATCAGATCCTCAAGTTCACGCAGGAGGGCAAGTTCGTTCTCCAGATCGGCCGCACCAGCGAGAGCAAGGGCAACGCCGACACGCGCAACGTGCACCGTGCCGCTGATGTCTGGGTGCATCCGGCCACCAACGAGGCGTTCGTCGCCGACGGCTACGGCAACCGGCGCGTCGCGGTGTTCGACGCGACGACCGGCGCCTTCAAGCGCATGTGGGGCGCCTTCAGCAACGCGCCGACCGACGAAAGCAACTGCATGGTGATGACGCCGAAGGCCTTCCCCGCCGGGCGCGGACCGGAGCAGTTCAACATCGTCCACGCGCTGCGCGTGGCGAAGGACGGCATGGTGTACGTCGCCGACCGCGAGAACCGCCGCGTGCAGGTGTTCACGCCGCAGGGCAAGTTCGTCAACCAGGTGATCAAGACCGACACGCCGTTCGCCCGCAATCTGGCGCTGTCACCGGACCAGCAGTGGCTCTACGTCGGCGACGGCAAGGAGATCGCCGTGGTCGATCGCAAGTCGCTGACGATCGTCGGCTCGATCAACGCGCCGGGCATGATTGGCGCCGGCCATCAGATCGCGACCGACTCGAAGGGGAACCTGTACATCGCTGGGACGGGCGCCGGCATGCAGAAGCTCACCTTCAAGGGGATGGGCACCGCAGCCACGCGCTAGCCGGAGAACCCGATCCAGCGGCCGCCCCAGCCGACAGTCGACCAGAGGGCGATCGAGGTGAGGCCGACGGCCCGGTTCCATGCCGGCGGGAACCGGCCGTCCGGCGCGCCGGCGACCACCCGGCGGAGCGTGAAGGTGAAGATGACGGCGCCGGCGAGCGCCGTCATCTTCGTCCAGAACGCGAAGCTGTAGTAGCACTTGATCGCTTCGGACAGAAACAGCGGGATCCCCGACAGGACCATCACCACGAGGGTGCCGACGACCCACGGCTGCATGTCGCGGGCGAGCCGCGCCACCGGATGCGCGCGCAGGGTGAGGCCGAGCAGCCGGAAGTCGACCACGAGGATCGCGCCGCCGATCACCGCCAGCCCGACAAGGTGCACCGACTCGACGACCGGAAACAGCCAGAGCGAGTTGCGCACCGCCTCGCCGATCGCACTCGCCTCCAGACGCTCGAAGAGCGGCAGCAGCATCCTGACCCCCGATCCCTGACCCCTGACCCCTACTGTGCGTACGGATCGATCATATCGGGCGTGCAGCCGGCGACCGCGCTGATGAGCGCCTGCTGCCGCTTCCCGCAGTCGAACCAGTTATAGGCGATCATCCGGCCCGAAAAGACGATCGCCGTCCAGAGCACGAGGGATGCGAGCCCCGCCATCCGCGCGGAACGCGGCAGCGGCAGAGCAGTGTCCCACGCCTCCACCGTGCGGAACGTCCGGCTGTGAAAGACGAACGCGTTGAGGCCGGCGAGCACGAGGAGGACGGCCTTCGCGCGGAAGAACACGTTGTGATACGTGCGGAACGGAATCGCGTAGAAGAGCAGGATGCCGCTCACGACCATCACCGCGAAGCCGACCTTCGTCCACGGCAGCACGCGCCGGATCATGTGCGTCACCGGCACCCCGCGGAGCACGATCCCGAGCAGCCGCAGGTCGAGCAGTACGGCGAAGCCGACGAAGAGACACAGCGCCCAGACGTGGATCGACTCGATGATCGCGTAGGCGTACTGCGACTCGTGGAGCGCAATACTCCACTCCGTTTCCGCCAGCCACTGCATGACCGAGGACATGAAGAGGGAACCCTAGCGGCCGATGTCCCCGTCGCTGTCGCCTCCCGTGGCGTTGTCCTGGAGGTCCGGGTCCGGGCCCTTGCCTTCCCGGAACAGGCGCTCGGCGGCGCGCGTGTTCGCCAGCATGCCGAGCAGGCCGTAGTTCCCCTCGTGGCACGACGACTCGAACGCCTGGTTGAGCCGATCGGGCGTCCGCTCCCACGGCACCTCGAAGGTCCAGGCGCGCGTCCAGGTGGCGGGATCCTCGACCGTGACGCGGTACATGACGCGGGTGTCCGAGATCCGCGTCAGCCGCTCGACGATGTGCAGGTGCTCGCGCGAGCCGCGGAACTCCATCTTCTGCGTGAAGTTGGTCGTGTCGACGACGAGCGTGTTGCCGTCCCAGCGCGCCCGCGAGTCGCCGTGCAGCAGGCGAATCTTCGACGGCAGGTGCGATGACCCGTCGACCGGAATCGTGCGCACGAAGCCCTGTCCCTGGCCCGAGTCGTGGTAGATGCCGACCACGCCCCGCGACTGCACGACCCGATACGTCGCGCCGAGATTCGGCATCGTCGCGCCGAAGCAGCGCTCCGAGTTCTGGCGATCCTCGGGGCCGTCGCTCCGGTTCATCCGCGCGATGTTGTAGTAGGGCGGCGGCTCGCGGCGGCGCGGCGACATCGGTCCGGGCCGCCCGCCCGAGGTGCCCTGCAGCAGCGCCTCGAGGTACTCGCGCATCGCGCCCAGCCGCGTCTGCGCCTCGGGCGTCAGCGCCGGCATCCTGCCGTCGGGCGGATCGACGATGAGCGAGGTGCGGCGGTCTGAGAGCCGGGTGGCCGGCGCGAGCCAGTGCTGGTTGTACGCCTGCGCGACGTCGCGCTCGGTGCCGCGCTGCGACCGGTCGTCGCGACCGGGGCGTGAGGCCACGTCCTTCTCGAGCGCGTCGGCCTCCTCGCGCGTCAGCATCGGCTTGTTGGCGAACTTGGCAGGCCGCTCGAGCGGCGTGAGCGTCTCGCCCGTCCAGGTGCCCTGGAGGTCGGGCTCGCCCCACGGCGTCTTCGGCGGCGTGAAAGAACCCTGAGCGCCGAGGGCGGCGATCGAGAGCGCGGCAGTCGTCAGCGCGAGCGCAAATCTCATGACGCCTCCACCGTTGTCGAGCGCAGGCTCAAGCCTGCGCGCTACATCGATTCCGGATAGTAGAGACCAGCGACCGGCAGTGTCAACAGCGCCGCCTTCGCGCGATGCGCTTCGGCGCCCAAGCCCGTGCTACCATCCCCGGCCGCGTGAGATTCCGATTTCTCTGTGTTCTCTGTCTCTTTGTGGCTCTGTGGCTCGTCGCCGTGGCCATCGCGCAGGCGCAGCGCACGACCGCCGACGGCGTCTACACCGATGCGCAGGCGGCACGCGGCCAGGCGACGTACCTGGCGCAGTGTGCCGCGTGCCACGGCGCCGCGCTGGGCGGCGCGCTCGCGCCGCCGCTCGTCGGCGCCGGTTTCCTCCGGGCGTGGAACACGCGGACGCTCATCGAGCTCGTCGACAAGATCCAGAAGACGATGCCCGCGACCAGTCCCGGCACGCTGTCGCGCGCGCAGGCCACCGATCTCGCGGCGTTCATGCTGAACGCGGGCGCGTTCAAGCCGGGTGCGGCCGAACTGCCGGCCGACGAGAGTCTCACCGCGATCGCGTTCGTCGCGCCGCCGGGCGCGGTGCCCGCGGCCGCTCCTCCGCCAGGCAATCTCGCGCAGGTGATGCGCGGCATCCTGTTTCCGAGCTCGAACCTGATCTTCAACGTGCAGAACCAGGATCCGGGGCAGCAGAAGATGGGCTGGCAGCCGGGCGACACGCCGTTCGGCTGGGCCGACTGGGGCGCCGGCATCTATTCGGGGTGGGAACTGGTCGACTATGCGGCGATTGCGATTGCCGAATCGGCGCCGCTGATGCTGACCCCGGGCCGCCGATGTGAGAACGGGCGGCCGGTGCCGATCGACCGCCCCGACTGGATGCAGTTCACGCTGGAGATGGCCGACGCGGGACGCGCCGCGTACCGCGCGTCGCAGTCACGCGATCGCGACGCGGTGATCGAGGTGACCAACGCGATCGCCGACGCCTGCCTGCGCTGCCACGAGATCTACCGCGACAAGCCGGGCGGGACGACCGTCGATCCGTCGAACAAGGCGGCGCGCTGCGTGCCCTAACGGACTACGGCTGCTCGATCGGCGCGCCGGTGCCCGAGGAGCCGAGGAAGAGCCTCCTGCCGTCGGGCAGCGTCATGTCGCGGCCGTTGGCGCGCCGTGAGCCGTCCTTCGCCCGGTAGCCGTCGACGACGATCTCGGTGCCCGGGAGCAGCGCTTCCTTGGTGAACCCGCGCCGGAAGAGCACGTTCGGCGTCCCCGCCTCGATCGCCCACATCTCGGTCTTGCCGTCGGGCAGCGGCACCTCGATGTGAATCCAGACGTGCGGGTTGACCCACTCCATCTTCCGCACGACCGCCTTCTGGAACTTCACCGGTTTGTTGGCGTCGAACTCGGCGGCGAAGGCGTGGTGCGCGTCGGACGGACGCGGCAGGAGCACCAGCAGACCGATGGCGGCGGCAAGAGCCATATGTGTCATGGCGTTAGGGATACCGCCGAATCAGAGACGTGTCAAGGTATGATCCGGCCGCCACCCGTATTACGGAAGGAGTCGCCGATGCGCATCCAGTCGCTGCTTCTGCTCGTCGTCCTCATCGCG
>CAZGLC010000042.1:1467-23279 GCA_964526235.1 uncultured Bifidobacteriaceae bacterium | reverse complement strand
AGACGCGCCTCGCGCTCGGCGAGGTGACGTTCGACATCGAGTCGTGCCGCGTGATCCGCGACGGCAGCTGATGGACGCACCCTATGGCACGTGGGCATCGCCGCTTTCCGCGGTGGACGTCGCGGCGGGTGGCCTGCGACTGAGCGCCGTCGCGATCGATCGCGGCGACATCTACTGGCTGGAAGGCCGGCCGCATGAAGGCGGACGCTATGCCCTCGTCAGGCGGACGGCGGGAGGCTCCATCGAGGAGGTGACGCCGCCGGACTTCAACGTCCGCACACGCGTGCACGAATACGGCGGCGGCGCGTACATCGTCCGAGACGGCACAGTCTATTGCGCCAACTTCGCCGACCAACGCGTCTATCGCGTCGCGCCGGGAACGGCGCCGGCGCCGCTCACGCCGCCGGGTGCGTGGTTCTACGCTGATTTCGAGATCGATGTTCGCCGCAACCGCCTGATCTGCGTGCGCGAGGACCACAGTGAACCCGGACGCGAGACGGTGAATACGCTCGTTGCAATTCCCCTTGGTCCGGCTTCCGCCTTCGCCAAGGCTACGGCGGACAGGGACGCCGGACGCCACGACCCCTCTGTCCTTGCCACCGGTTATGACTTCTATTCCACGCCGCGGCTGAGCCCGGACGGCTCGCGGCTGGCGTGGCTGTCGTGGCGGCATCCGCTGATGCCGTGGGACGGCACCGAGCTGTGGGTCGCGGATGTCGACGATGACGGTGCGCTCCAGAATGCCGTACGGGTGGCGGGCGGCGACCGCGAGTCGATCTATCAGCCGGGCTGGGGTCCGGACGGCGCCTTGTACTTCGCGAGCGACCGCACGGGATGGTGGCAACTCTATCGATCGACGCACGATCCGAACGATCAGAACGATCCGAACGAGCCGAACGTCTGGAACGTTCCGAACGATCCGAACGTGACGAACGATCCGAACGTCCGTGATGCCGAGTTCGGGCGTCCGGAGTGGGTGTTCGGCACCGCCACCTGGCGATTCGCCGGACCCTC
Organism: uncultured Bifidobacteriaceae bacterium; assembly: GCA_964526235.1. Lineage (GTDB taxonomy): Bacteria > Acidobacteriota > Vicinamibacteria > Vicinamibacterales > UBA2999 > MELF01. The sequence goes on along the minus strand of CAZGLC010000042.1, from coordinate 22,265 downwards.
ACGTCTCGTCGTCTCGTACACGCAGCGTGGACGCTGGCGGCTCGGTCTGGTTGATCTCGCCACCGGCCGGCTCGGCGCGCTCGCCCCTGCGCTGCAGCCGCACGACTGGCTCGCGGCGACGGCGACCGAGGTCGTCCTGGTGGCAGGATTTGACGACTCGCCTGACGCGTCCGTGCGCGTCGATCTGTCGGACGGCAGCGTCGAGACGCTGCGAGAGGCATCGACGCGGCGCCTGGATCCGCGCGACGTCTCGGGTGCCGAGGCGATCGAGTTCCCGACCGACGAAGGCCTGACCGCGCACGCGTTCTACTACGGGCCGCGGAACGGCGACTTCCGCGCGCCCGCCGGTGAAAAGCCTCCGCTCATCGTCATCACGCACGGCGGCCCGACCGCGTCCACCGAACCGACATTCGATCTCGAGGTGCAGTTCTGGACGAGCCGCGGCTTCGCCGTGGTCGACGTCAACTACGGCGGCAGCTCGGGCTACGGCCGCGCCTACCGCGAGCGGCTCAACGGCCGGTGGGGGATGGTGGACGTCGCCGACGTCGTCAATGCCGCCCGATTTCTCGGCGCCGCCGCGCGCGTCGATCCCGACCGGCTGATCATCCGCGGCGGCAGCGCCGGCGGCTACACGACGCTCGCCGCGCTGACGTTTCGTCCGGAGATCTTCAAGGCGGGGGCCAGCTACTACGGGATCAGCGACCTCGAGGTGCTGGAGCTCGACACCCACAAGTTCGAGTCGCGATATTCGCACAGCCTCATCGGGCCGTACCCGGCCGCGAAAGCCGTCTACCGCGCGCGCTCGCCGATTCATGCCGTCGATCGCCTCGCGTGTCCGCTGATCCTGTTCCAGGGCCTCGAAGACAAGGTCGTCCCGCCGAATCAGTCGCAGATGATGGCCGACGCGGCCCGGGCCAAAGGCCTGCCGGTGGCGTACCTGGCGTTCGAGGGCGAGCAGCACGGTTTCCGCAAGTCGGAGACGATCGTCCGCTGCCTGGAGGCCGAACTGTACTTCTATGGCAAGGTCTTCGGCTTCGCGCCCGCCGATGCAATCGACCCTGTACGCATCGACAACCTGTAACGAGCCCATGTTAGGATGCACCCGTACAGGTGCCTCCGATGCGAAAACGTGTCTGCCTCTTGCTTGCGATCGTCGCCGTGGCGGCCGTCCGGGAGGTGGCCACCGAGGAGCGGATCGATCACGACGTCTACTGGAAGATCCGCCAGGAGGCGACGAACAACTCGAAGATCCTCGACACGCTGCACGCCCTCACCGATGTGTACGGCCCCCGCCTGACCGGCTCGCCCAGCCTCAAGGCGGCAGGCGAGTGGGCGATCCAGCAGATGCACGGGTGGGGGCTGAAGAACGGCCGCCTCGAGCCGTGGGATTTCGGCACGGCGTACGGACGCGGCGGGTGGACGAACGATCGGCTTGCGGCACATGTGGTCTCACCCGTGAAGGATGCGCTCGTCGTGGAAGCGCTCGCGTGGACGCCGGGCACGACAGGCGCCGTGCGGGCTCCGGCGGTGCAGCTGACGCTGCCGCAGCGGCCCACGAAGGAATCGCTCGCCGCGCACCTGGAGCCGCTGAAGCCGGCCGTCGCGGGCAAGATCGTGCTCGTCGGCACGCCGCAGCAGGTCCTGGTGACGTTCAATCCTCCCGCGCTCCGGCGCGAAGATCAGGAGGTGCTGAACCAGTTGACCGCCGCGCCGCCGAACCCGCCGCAGCAGAACCAGGCGCAGAACACCCAGGCGCAACAAGATCAGCCGCAGGTGCTCACGAACGCGCAGATCCAGCAGCAGGTGAACCAGTTTCTCGTGGAGAACGGGGCGCTCGTGCGGATCAACGACGCGGGCCGCGATCATGGACAGATTCGCGCGTTCGGGGCCGGGAACGGCAACCCGGGCGCCGCGGGCCAGGGGACCGTGCTCCCGCCCACCGTCGTCATGCGCAACGAAGACTACGGCCGCATCTGGCGCCTGCTCTCCGACGGGCGCGCGGTCGAGCTCGAGTTCGAGATCGTCAACACGTTCTATCCTGAGGGGCGCACGAGCTACAACGCGGTCGCCGAAATCCCTGGCACCGACAAGGCGGACGAAGTCGTGATGCTCGGCGGCCACCTCGACTCGTGGCATGCGGGCACGGGCGCCACGGATAACGCCATCGGCTGCGCCGTCACGATCGAGGCGATCCGCGTGCTGACGGCGATTGGCGTGCGGCCGCGGCGCACGATCCGGATTGCGCTGTGGAGCGGTGAGGAGCAAGGCCTGCTCGGCTCGCAGGCCTACGTGCGCGAGCACTTCGGCACGTTCGAGGATCCCAAGCCGGCGTACGCGAAGTTCGCCGGCTACGTGAACATCGATACAGGCACCGGCCGTGCGCGCGCGATGACCGTGTTCGGGCCGGCCGCCGCCGGCACCGTGCTGAAGGAGATCCTGGCGCCGTTGAAGGATCTCGGCGTGCTCGGCGCGATGACCTCGCGCAGCCGCCAGCGCGGCGGAACCGATCACACCTCGTTCAACGAGGCCGGGCTGCCCGGGATCAACGTGCTCCAGGACCCCATCCAGTACCAGTCGTACACCTGGCACACGAACCTCGACACCTACGAGCGGATCGTCGAAGATGATGTGAAGAAGTCGGCGATCGCGATTGCGGCGACGGTGTACCACCTGGCGATGCGCGACGAGCCGCTGCCGCGCTTCACCGCGGATGAGATGCCGCGGCGATCTCAGCAGCCACAGCAGCCGCCGCAGCCTCCCGCCGCGGCGCCGACCGTTTCGACAGGAGCGAGGTAATCATGATGGTTGGAGTACTCGCCGCCGCGCTCGTCGCGGCGCTTGCCGGCATGAGCGGTCCCGCGCTCGCGCAGCGTCAGGGCCCGACCGTGCAGGTGTTCAAGTCGCCCACCTGCGGCTGCTGCGCCAACTGGGTGAAGCACCTGCAGCAGCACGGGTTCACGACGCAGGTCACCGAGACGGAAGATGTCGGCGCGATCAAGAAGACGCGCGGCGTGCCGCCCAAGGCGCAGTCGTGCCATACCGCCATCGTGGGCGGGTACGTGCTCGAGGGGCACGTCCCGGCCGCCGATGTCCAGCGGCTGCTGAAGGAGAAGCCTCCGGTGCTCGGCCTTGCCGTGCCGGGGATGCCCATCGGCTCGCCCGGTATGGAAGTCCCGAACGTGAACCCGCAGCGGTACGACGTGCTCACCTTCGACAAGCAGGGACAACTGAAGATCTTCGCCTCGCACTGAGGCCGTCTGAGAGGAGGCGCAATGGTGGCTCTCGGCGCATTGTGGCTGCCCATCCTGGTCTCGGCGATCCTGGTGTTCTTCGCCAGCTACGCGATCCACATGGTGCTGGGGTATCACCGCACCGACTTTCGGAAGATTCCGGCTGAAGACGCGGCGATGGACGCGCTGCGGTCGTTGAATCTTGCGCCCGGCGACTATCACGCGCCGCATCCCGATTTGCCGGGGTACCTCCGCAATCCTGAGTTCGTCGCGAAAATGAAGAGAGGGCCGGTCGTCATGATGACCGTGTTCCCGCCCGGGGAAGTAGGGATGGGCTCGCGTCTGGCCCAGTGGTTCGTCTTCTGTCTGGTCGTCGGTCTCTTCGCCGCGTATCTCACGAGCCGTGCGCTGCCGGCGGGGGCGCCGTACATGGAGGTGTTCCGCTTCACGAGCACCGTGGCGTTCGTCGGCTACGTGCTGGCGAACTGGCCCAACACGATCTGGTACAACCGTCCGTGGCAGACGAACCTGAAGAACACGATCGACGGTCTGGTGTACGGGCTGCTCACCGGCGGCGCGTTCGGCTGGCTATGGCCCTAGCTGGTAGCCGGTAGGCGGTAGTCGGTAGCCAAAGCCCAAAGCCCAAAGCCCGATGCATTACCTTCTTTTTTACGAGGTCGTGGACGACTACGTGAACCGGCGGGCGCCGTTCCGGTCCGCGCATCTCGCGCTGGCGCGCGACGCGGTCGCCCGCGGAGAGCTCGTGCTCGGCGGCGCGTTCGCCAACCCACCCGACGGCGCCGTGCTGCTCTTCCGCGGTGCATCACCGGCCGTCGCGGAGGCGTTCGCGACGCAGGATCCGTACGTGAAGAATGGACTGATCACGCGCTGGTACATCCGCGAATGGACCACCGTCGTCGGCGCCCTGGCCGACGTCCCGCTCGCCTGATTGCATTTTCCTCGGGACGATGGCATCGTCGTCCGGAGTGGAAATGACGTACCGACGGATGACCGTCGCGGAATACCTGACCGGCGAGGAAACGAACCGCCCTCAGGAACTCGCGTACGGAGTGGTCCGGGAGCCTCCGACCCCGACCTTTCACCATCAGATGATTGTCGGCGCGATGTACCAGCGTCTGGACCGGCACGTACGGAAGCACGGGCTCGGGCGCGTCGTCCTCTCGCCCATGGACGTCATTCTCGACTTCGAGCGTGCGCTCGTGGTGCAGCCCGACCTGCTGTTCGTCTCGACAGCGCGAGAGTCCATCTGCCGGGATCGCATCTGGGGCGCACCGGACCTCACCATCGAGGTCCTCTCACAAGGCAATCAGCGCCACGATCGCATGGCCAAGGCGACGTGGTACCGGGAGTATGGCGTACGCGAGTACTGGCTGGTCGATCTCATCGCGCGTCAGATCGAGGTGCGGGACCTGGCCTCTCCGGAGGGCGGCACGCGCGTATTCGAGGGCAGCGCGATCGTCCGCTCGCACGTGCTCCCGCGCCTGCGGCTCAGAACCGCGGATCTGTTCCAGGACGGGCTACCGCCGGATCCCTGAGTACTCCAGCATCTGCGCCGTCAGGTCCATCGGATACGAGATGGTCACGTCGGTGATCCGTCCATCGGCGCCCGTCACCGGCGTGAGCTTGGGCATCACGAATCCCATGTAGGACGGCAGCTCGAGCGCGTCGACGCGCTGGACCACCTGGTCGCGCAGCCGCGCGTCGAAGTGAATGCCGTGGGTCTCGAACAGCCGCGCCGCGGCCGCGGCGTCGCCTTCCGACTTGATGCGCTGCACGTCGGCCAGCAGCCGCCCGACGCCCTCGCGGAACGCGGCCGGATCGATCATCACGAGGTAGCGCTTGCCCTCGCGCGTCTGCTCCTCGATGGCGTTCGTGTTGGCCATCAGCCACCGGACGACCATCTGCCGGTTGCGCATGTGGTCGTCTTCGATGGTCGTTCCCTCGCGGACGCGCCGGAGCTGCACGAGCGCGTTGCGCGTATACGCGTCGTAGGCGGCGCGCACGACTGCGTCGTGGTCGGCGGCGGGGACGATGCCGAGCTCCACGAGCTTCGGATCGGCGATGAAGTAGAGGGCGACGAGATCGGCCCGCCCCTCTTCGAGCGCCGAGAAGTGCTCCTTGATGAGCTCCTGCGGCGTGCCGGCCAGGCCGGGCTTCTGGCGGCCGGATGCGTGCCCGAGCACCTCATGGAGATCGGTGTGGAGCTCCCCGGCGAGCGCACCGTACTTCGCCGCGCGTTCGCTCTCCTCCTGCGACCAGGAGAACTCGCTGCGCATCGACCCGGGCGTGGCCTGGTCGCCCGCCTCGCGGACGTTCGTCAGCGAAATCGACTTGCTGCCGTACTGCTCGCGGATGCGCTGGTCGTTGGGCAGATTGATCCCGATCGGCGTGACCGGTCCCGCGTCGCCGGCCTCGACGACGACGTCGATGGCGTTGGCGATGATGCCGGTGACGCTCGGCTTCCGGTACGCGGGGGTGACGGGCAGCCGATCCTCGAACCACTGCGCGTTGGCCGCGAGCGTGTGGATGCGCGCGGTCTTCTCCCGGTTGACGTAGAAGACGAGGCCTTCCCACGAGCCCTTGATCCCGCGCGGATCCATGTAGACCTCGATGAAGCCGTTGATGGTGTCGACCGGCGAGTTTCGGTCCTGCACCCACGCGATGTCGTACTTCGCGCGGTCGGCGTCCTCGCCCGTGCGGTACCACTGGACGAGCGCGCGGAGCGCCGTGGCCATCGAGTCGGTCGCGAACGGAATGGCGGCCTCGAGGTGCCGCACGACGTTGGCGATCTGCGATCCGTAGCGGCCGTCGATCCGGTTGACCTCCTCGACCAGGTGTCCGTCGCGCTTGGCCAGGCGCGAATTCAGCCCGTACTTCTCCGTGAACCCTTTGACATCCGCAAGGCTCACGCCGGCGTACAGATTGTTGGCGCTCGCCGTCAGGATGTCCTTTCCCGGGGGCGGCGTCTTGTTGGTCACAATCGGATCGACGTCGGGATCGACGAACATCGGCCCGAGGCGTGCGAGCATCGCCTCCAGCGACTCGCCCGGCCGCGTCGCGAACGTGGCGCCCGCCGCCGCGGCCGCCTTCGCCGCCCCCGTCAGCTCCGCCGGCGTCAGTTTCAGCACGAACTTGCGCGCGGTCAGGTTGTTGTAGGGGCCGTTGTTGATCCAGAACAGCTTCGTGTAGCGCTGGATCTCGCCGAGGACCGCGCGGTCGACGCCCCGCGGGTGCGCCACGATCGGCTCGATCACGCCGCGCATCTCGAGCGCGTCGCGGTGCTTCTGATCGATGAAGATGTCGCGGCCGGCGAGCACGGCCTGAGACAGGTGCCAGATCAGCGTCTTGTCACGGAGCGGCAGGGCCGCGAATCCGTCGGCGTACAGCTGCACGACCGCCGCCTCGTCCACACGCTCGAGCAGGTACCGGCGCTCGGATCCCGCGGGCCCGGACGCAGCCGTGCCCGCTGTGGCCGACGGCGCCGACGCGTCCTGGCGACCGGCGTTCGAACAGCCGGCGGCGAGCAGGGCGAGGGCGAGGAGGGGGAGAGATGCACGGCAGACCATTCGCCCAATCTAGCCTAAGATGACGGCGATGCGCAGGACCGGTCTGGTGGCGGTGCTGCTGCTGGCGCTGGCCGGGGCGGCGTTCGCGCAGTTCGACTTCTTTCGGGGCGACGGCTCCTTCGCCCCGCGCTTTCCGCCGGCGGTGCGGACGGATCGCGCCTTCTCCTTCTGCCGCCTGCTGTACACGAGCGTGCGGCGCGAGCCGTCGGGCGGCGGCTGGCGCACCGACTACCCGTACGGCGAAATCAACCTGATGATCCGGCTGTCTGAGCTCACCAAGACGCCGGTGACGTTCGAGGGTAAGCGGCAGCCGGCGCACTATGTCGTCCGGCTGACGAACGAGGCGCTCTTCGACTGCCCGTTCACGATGGCCTCCGACGTCGGGACGATCGGCTTGAGCCAGAGCGAGGCCGATCAGCTGCGGCTCTATCTGCTCAAGGGCGGCTTTCTGTGGGTGGACGATTTCTGGGGCACGCGGGCGTGGGAGCACTGGTCGCGCGAGCTCGCCAAGGTGCTGCCGCCGACGGAGTACCCGATCGAGGACGTGCCGCTGAGCGATCCCATCTTCAGCAGCCAGTTCATCGTGACCGAGATTCCGCAGATCACCAACATCGGCTTCTGGCGCCGCTCCGGCGGCCGCGAGACGTCCGAACGCGGCGACGACAGCCGCGAGGCGCACTTCCGCGCGATCCGCGACGACCACGGCCGGATCATGGTCGCGATGACCCACAACACCGACGTGGCCGATTCCTGGGAGCGTGAGGGTGAGGACCCGGGGTTCTTCTACCAGTTCTCGCCCGACGGCTACGCGCTCGGGATCAACGTGCTCCTCTACGCGCTGACGCACTGAAGCGCCGAACCGAACCTGAACACGAACCGGGAAGCGAGCACATAGAAGCGTGAACGACAGCGTTCGTCACGCCCATCGCGTCATGTTCGTCGATCTCGCCCGCGCGGTGGCGGTCGTCCTGATGGTCGCCGGCCATACGTCGAGCGCGCTGCTCGCCTCCGAGCACCGCGCCGGCCCGTGGTTCGACGCGTGGACGTTTCAGCGCGGCCTCATATCCGGCCTGTTCCTGCTGCTCTCGGGCTTCGCGTTCAGCCTGGCGACCACCCGCCACTGGCCGTCGCACGTGCGGCTCACGCCGGCGGTGTTCAGGCGCGTGCGCCGCTTCCTGCTGTTCGTCGTGCTCGGCTACGCGCTGCACTTTCCGGTGCTGCCCGCCTCGGCGCTCCCCGACGCCACCGACGCGCAGTGGCGGTCGTTTCTCGCCGTCGACGTGCTGCAGCTGATTGGCGCGACGCTCCTGGCGCTGCAGGCGCTTGTCTTCGTCCTGCGGTCGCGGCGCCTCTTCATGGTGGTCAACTTTGCGGTGGCCGCGGCCATCGTCGCCGCGGCGCCCGCGGTCTGGCGCGGCCAGTGGAGCGCCGATCTCCCGCCGGCCCTGGCGGCGTACCTGTCACCGGCGGCTGGATCGCAGTTTCCGCTCTTTCCCTGGGCGGCCTATGTGTGTCTCGGCGCCGGCGCCGGACAGGTGTACGCGCGGTGGGGCGCGGCCCACCTGGCTCGCTACGAGATCTGGGCGATGCTGCTGCCGGGACTGGTGCTGATGGTCGCGGGAGTCGCGATCGGAGGCGGCAGCATCGCCTCCGACGTGGCGATTCGCACCGGGGCGTGCCTGCTGGTGCTCGCGGCGATCGCGCACGCGAGCCGCTCGCTCACGCAGCTCCCGCATGTCTTCGGCGCCGTCGCGCAGGAGTCGCTCGTCGTCTATTTCGTACATCTCTGCCTGGTGTACGGCTCGATCTGGAGTCCCGGCCTGACGCATGTGGTCGGCAGCGTCCTGGGGCCGTGGGCCACGATGCTGGCGGCGTGCGTCGTCGTCGGCGCGATGGTCGCCCTGGCATGGCAGTGGAACCGGCTCAAGCATGTGCGCCCCGTGGTCGCGCGACGGCTGTCGGTTGCGGCGGGCGTCGTCCTCGTGGCCCGTTTGATCTAGTCTCACGGCGGGTCCGAAGGTATGATCGCGGCCAAGAAGCCCCGAGCTCAGGCCGGGGGCCTGAGGCCCGGGGCGTTCTTTTTTAGGGGGAGCTGCCGTGCTGGATGCGATTTTTCAGGCACTCTTCAGCTACCGGCCGGTCGTCTTTCAGCAGGGCGAGCTTCGCTTCGACGCGGGCGTCGGCGCGCTGGTCGCGGCCGGGCTCGCCGGACTCGTGGCCGTGGCGGCCGCCGTGACCTATCGCGGCGTCCGCGCCCGCGGCCGTCTCCGTGACCGCCTCGTCCTCACCGTGCTGCGGATGGCCGCGCTCGCCGTCGTCCTCTTCTGTCTCTTCCGTCCCACGCTGATCGTCCGCGCCGCGGTGCCGCAGCAGAACGTCGTCGCCGTCGTCCTGGACGACTCGCGGAGCATGCAGATCCCCGACTGGGGCGGACGCCCGCGAAGCGAGTTCATCAAGCAGCAGTTCGGCGGACCGGACAGCCCCCTTCTCGACGCGCTGTCGGATCGCTTCCTGGTTCGCGTGTTCCGGTTCTCCTCGACCGCCGGGCGGATCGAGTCGGTGAACGCGATGACGTTCAATGGCTCGCAGACGCGGCTCGGTACTGCGCTCGACGGCGCGCGTGAGGAGCTGGCGGGTCTGCCGGTGTCGGGCATCGTGCTCGTGTCCGACGGCGCGGACACGAGCGAGGCGTCGCTCTCGGACGCGCTGCTCGGGTTGAAGGCGGAAAAGCTTCCGGTGTACACGGTGGGCGTCGGCAGCGCCCAGCTGCCGCGCGACGTGCAGATCGACCGTGTCAGCACCCCGCGGAGCGTGCTCAAGGATGCCTCGCTCCTGCTCGACGTCGTGGTCACGCATACCGGCTATGCGGGGCGCACCGTGACGGTGGACGTCGAAGACGAGGGGCGCATTGTCGGCTCGGAGCAGGTGCGGCTGCCGGGGGACGGCAGCCCGGCCACCGTGCGCGTGCGCGCCGCGGCCTCGGAACCGGGTCCGCGGCTGTTCAAGTTCCGCGTGGCGCCGCAGCCCGACGAAGTGGTCTCGCAGAACAACGTGCGCGAGGCGGTCATCCAGGTGCGCGACGTCCGCGAGAAGATCCTGTACTTCGAAGGCGAGCCGCGGTTCGAGATGAAGTTCATCCGCCGGGCCGTGGCCGACGACCAGAACCTGCAGCTCGTCGTGCTGCAGCGGACCGCCGACAACAAGTTCCTGCGCCTCGGCGTCGACGGGCCGGACGAGCTGTTCGGCGGCTTCCCGAAGTCGCGCGACGAGCTGTTCTCGTACCGGGCGATCATCCTCGGCAGCATCGAGGCGGGCGCGTTTTCGGGCGACCAGCTGCAGATGATCGCCGAGTTCGTCGATCGCCGCGGCGGCGGGCTGCTGATGCTCGGCGGCGCGCGCGCGTTCGGCGAAGGCGGCTACGGCGACACGCCGGTGGCCGACGCGATGCCGCTCGCGATCGATCCGCGCACGCGAGCCTCGGAGCCCTCGGATCTCGCGCGGATGCTGCTGACCCCGACGCGCGCCGGCCAGGGGCACGCGGCGACGCAGATTGCGGCCAATGAGACGGCGTCGGCCAGCCGGTGGCGCGAGCTGCCGCAAGTGACCAGCGTCAACGCGCCGCTCGAGCCGAAGCCGGCCGCCACGGTGCTCCTCACCGGCACCGACGAGCGCGGTCGATCGCAGCCGGTGCTCACGTGGCATCAGTACGGGCGCGGCAAGGCGGTGGCGCTCACGCTGCAGGACACCTGGCAGTGGCAGATGCACGCGAACGTCCCGCTCGAGGACCAGACGCACGAGAGCTTCTGGCGCCAGATGCTCCGCTGGATGGTCGACGGCGTCCCCGACATGGTGGAGGCGCGGACGACCACCGAGCGCGTCGAGCCGGGCGAGGCGGTGACGGTCGAGGCGACGATCGCCGACAAGTCGTACACCGAGCTGAACGACGCGAGCGTCACCGCGCGCGTCACGCGGCCGAACGGCAGCACGCTCGACGTGCCGCTCGAGTGGACCGGCGAGCGCGACGGCCTGTACCGCGCCACGTTCGTCAGCGCCGAGGCGGGGACCTACGAGATCGCGGTCGATTCGTCGAAGGGGTCGGCCATTCTCGGCAGCGGCAGCACGTACCTGCGCGCGGGCCCGAGCGACGCGGAGTACTTCGATCCGACGATGCACGAAGCGCCGCTGCGCCGGATCGCGGACGACACGGGGGGCCGGTTCTACACGCCGGAGTCGGCGGCCGGGCTGGCGGAGGACGTTCGCTACGCAGGCCGCGGCGTCACGTCGGTGGAAGAACGCGAGCTCTGGAACATGCCGATCATCCTCATCGCGCTGATGGGTCTGGTGTGTGCCGAGTGGGGCTACCGTCGCGCGGTGGGGCTTTCCTGATGCTTCGAGCGTTTCTGCTGATCGTGGTGGGTCTCGCGGGCGACCCCGAGCACGGCGAACTGTTCGCCAAGTGGGGCAGCACGCTGGCCGATGCCTCCGCGAAGGTCGGCGTCGCGCGCGAGCGGCTGGTGTATCTCGCCGACGCCAAGGACGAGGGCGGGAAGGCGAACGGGCGCGCCACGCGGGACGAGATCGAGAAGGCGCTCGCCGGCTTTGCCAACACGGCGACGGCCGACGACGTCGTCTACGTGGTGCTGTTCGGGCACGGGAGCTATGACGGGCAGACGGCGCGCTTCAATCTGCCGGGCCGCGACATGACCGCGGCCGACTTCAGCGCGCTGCTGCGGAAGGTGCCGGCGCGCCTGGTGTTCGTCAACACGTCGAGCTCGAGCGGGCCGTTCGTCGAGGAGCTGTCGGGGCCGGGCCGGACCATCATCACGTCGACGCGGAGCGGCGCGGAGCAGTTCACGACGCTCTTCGGCGGGTACTTCGTCGAGGCGTTTTCCATCGACTCGGCCGACGCGGACAAGAACGGCCGGATCAGCATGCTCGAAGCGTTTCAGTACGCGCGCACGGAGGTGGCCCGCGCCTACGAGCGCGAAGGGCTGCTGGCGACCGAGCACGCCATGCTCGACGACAACGGCGACAAGACCGGCAGCCAGACGCCGTCGCCGACCGGCGCGGACGGCAAGCTGGCCGCGGGGCTGTCGCTCGGCTCGGCAGCCGACGCGGCGCCGCTGCCCGACGATCCGACGCTGCGCGCGCTCTATCTGGAGCGGCGCGATCTCGAGCGCCGCGTGGAGTCGCTGCGGCTGCTGAAGGACAGCATGCCGCCGGCGAAATACGCGAGCGAGCTCGAGCGGCTCGTCACCGACCTGGCGCTCAGGACGCGCGACATCCGCAAACTCGGGGGAGAGCCCAAGCCATGACCGATCGGGTGCTGACGAATACATATGTGAGCGACGTCGTCGACCTCGAGTCGCCGGACGATCTCGCGCTCGCCGACAGGATGAAGGCGGGACGCGAGCAGATTCTGACCGAGCTGCACAAGGTGATCGTCGGCCAGGAGGAAGTCATTTCGCAGGTGCTGAACACGCTCTTCGTCGGCGGCAACAGCCTGATTGTGGGTGCGCCGGGCCTGGCGAAGACGCTGCTCATCCACACGATGGCGCGCGTGCTCGATCTCAAGTTCTCGCGCATCCAGTTCACGCCCGACCTGATGCCGTCCGACATCACCGGCACCGATCTCGTGCAGGAGGATCCGACGACGGGGCGGCGGCAGATGGTCTTCGCGCCGGGGCCGATCTTCGCGAACATCGTGCTGGCGGACGAGATCAACCGCACGCCCCCGAAGACGCAGTCGGCGCTGCTCGAGGCGATGCAGGAGCATCGTGTGACAATCCAGGGGCGCACCTACACCCTGGACGAGCCGTTCTACGTCTTCGCCACGCAGAACCCGATTGAGCTCGAAGGCACGTATCCGCTGCCCGAAGCGCAGCTCGACCGCTTCATGTACCACATCATCATCGACCACCCGCCCTACGGCGAGGAGTACGACGTGGTGCGGACGACGACCACGCTGCAGGATCCCAAGCTGGAGCGGCCGGTCACGGGCGAAGACCTCATCGCGTTCCAGCGCCTCGTGCGCAAGGTCCCGGTGGCGGAGCCGGTGATGCGGCACGCGCTCGACCTCGCCCGCGCCAGCCGGCCGAAATCCGACACGTGCCCGGACAACGTGAAGAAGTGGGTGGCGTACGGCGTCAGCGTCCGCGCCGCGCAGTACCTCGTGCTCGGCGGCAAGGCGCGCGCGCTGACGAGCGGGCGCTACCACGTCAGCTTCGAGGACATCCGCGCCCTGGCGCACCCGGTGATGCGCCACCGGATCATCACCAACTTCCACGCACAGTCGGAAGGGGTCACGACGGACATCCTGACCGACCGGCTCCTCGAGGCCGTCCCGCTGCCGCGGAGCGGGATGTGAGGGTACGTCGTGTCCGGCTTCAGCCGGCCCCGGAGCGCCCATGAGCCTGATGGCCAGCCACACGCCGAGCGCCATTCCCGGCGCGCGCTTCATGGATCCCGTCGTGCTCGCACGCATCGGGAACCTGTCGCTCGTGTCGCGTGCGGTCGTCGACGGCTTCATCAACGGCCTCCACAAGGCGCCGTACTTCGGGGCGTCGGTCGATTTCGCCGAACATCGCGGCTACGTCCCCGGCGACGACATCCGGCGCATCGACTGGCGGCTCTGGGCGAGGACCGATCGGTACTACGTCAAGGAGTACGAAGCCGAGTCGAACATGAACTTCTCGGTGTTGCTCGACGTCTCCAAGTCGATGGACTACGGCAGCATCGGGATCACCAAGCTCGATTACGCGCGCGTGCTGACGGCGTGCCTGACCAACCTCGTACACCATCAGCGCGACCGCGTCGGGTTCGTCGCCTTCGACGACGACGTCGTCGAACACGTGCCGCCGTCCGCCAAGCACATGGAAACGGTGCTCCACGTGCTCGACCGGCTGAAGCCGGGACGGCCCGGCAGCCTTCGCCCGCCGCTCCACAAGCTCGCAGAGCACTTCGGCCGGCGCGGCGTGCTGGTCGTCATCTCCGATTTCTACGAGGACCCGGAGTCGGTGGTCGACGCCGTGACGCCGCTGCGGTTCCGCGGCAACGATCTCGTCGTCTTTCACGTGCTCGACCCGGCGGAGCTCGACTTCGGCTTCACGAGCGCGTCGGCCTTCGAGGACCTCGAGAACGGCGAGCAGATTCCGGTGGTGCCCGACGCGATGCGCAAGGAGTATAAGAAGCTGGTACAGGCGCACATCGACGCGCTCCAGCAGCGGTTCTCGGAAGTGCGGGTCGACTATACGCTGCTCGACACGTCGAAGCCGCTCGATTTTGCGTTGTTCCATTATCTGGGCGGCCGCGAGAAGAAGCTGCGACTGAGGTAAGTAGGCAGTAGGCAGTAGGCAGTAGGCAGACATGTCATTTCTGGCGCCCCTGTTCTTCGCTGCGCTCGCCGCCCTGGCGATTCCGGTGCTGATCCATCTCATTCAGCGCGAGAAGAAGCAGGTCGTGCGCTTCCCGTCGCTGATGTTCCTCCAGCGCGTCCCGTACAAGTCGGTGCGCCGGCGGCGGATCCACAACTGGTTGCTGCTGATGGTGCGGCTGACGGCGCTCGCGCTGATCGTGCTGGCCTTCTCGCAGCCGTTCCTCCAGCGCGACGAACTGCAGATCGCTGCCGGCGGCGCCCGCGAGGTCGTCGTCCTGCTCGACCAGAGCTACAGCATGGGATACGCCGACCGCTGGGAGCGCGCGCGCGCAGCGGCCTACGAGGCGGTCGACGGCCTGGGGGCGAACGATCGCGGCTCGGTGGTCCTGTTCGCGACCGGTGCGGAAATCGCCATGCGATCGACGGCCGCCGGCGAGCGCCAGCAGCTCCGCGCCGCCGTCGCGGCCGTCAAACCGACGGCCGGCGCGACGCGCTACGCGCCCGCGTTGAAAGTGGCCGGCAGCATTCTGGCGGAGTCGTCGCTTCCGCGCCGCGAAGTCGTCCTGATCAGCGACTTTCAGCGCGGCGGCTGGCGCGGCGAGGAGGGCGCGCGGCTGCCCGCGGGGACCACCGTACGCCCGGTGACGCTGACGAGCGGCGGCGAGCTCGCCAACGTCTCGGTCACCGCCGTCTCGCTGGCGCGCTCGACGTTCTCCAACCAGGAACGCGTCGCGGTCACGGCGGTCATCGTCAATCGGAGCCTGCGATCGCTCGGCGGCGGCCAGCTCGCGCTCGAGGTCGACGGCCGCGCGATTCAGACCGAACGGCTGGACGTCGAGGCGAACAGCTCGGCGTCGGTGACTTTTGCGCCCGTCACGCTCGCCGGCAGATTCATGCGCGGCACGGTGCGCGCCGGCGACGACGCGCTGGCGACAGACAATGTGTTCCATTTCGTCGTGTCGCCCGTGCAGCCGCTGCGCGTCCTCGTGCTCGACCGCGGGGGCGCGGCCGGCGGCGCGCTGTACCTGACCCGCGCGCTCGCCATCGGCGACGCACCGCGCTTCGAGTCGGCCGTGCGCCAGCCCGACGCGGTGTCGGAGGAGGATCTCCGGCGCGCCTCGGCGGTGGTCGTCAACGATGTGCCGGTGCCGGCCACGCTCGGCCGGCGGCTGCTGCGCTTCGTCGAAGCGGGCGGCGGGCTCTTCGTGGCGACAGGGTCGCGGGCGACCTGGGCGACCGACGTGGATCTGCTGCCGGCGGCGCTCGACGCGCCGGTCGACCGGACGCGAGGCGATGCGGCGCGCGTCGGCACGCTCGAGTTCGGGCACCCGGTGTTCGAGCCGTTCCGCACGCCGCGCAGCGGCGACTTCGCCGCCGCGCGCATCTACGGATACCGCACGGTGAAGCCGGGGACCGGTGTGGACGTGCTCGCGCGCTTCGATGGCGGGGCGCCGGCCCTGCTGGAGCGGCGCGTGGGTGCCGGCCGCGTGCTGCTCTGGGCGTCGACCCTCGATCTGGCGTGGAGCGATCTTCCGTTGAAGCCGGTCTACCTGCCGTTCGTGCACCAGGCGCTGCGCCACCTCGCGGCGTACGCGGAGCCCGCGCCGTGGCTCACGGTGGGGCAGGTGCTCGACGCGTCAGCCGGGACGCCCGCACAGCCGGCGAGCACGGTCGTCCTGACCCCGTCGGGGCGCCGCGTGGGCGTCGAGGAGGAAGGCGCCGAGGTGCTCGAGTTGACGGAGCAGGGGTTCTACGAGCTGCGGAACCGGACGGGAGATGCGGTCAGCACCGTCGTGGCGAGCAACGTCGACACCGGGGAATCGGACCTGACCCCGATGGATCCGAAGGAAATCGTCGCCGCGACGGCCACGCCGCCGGGAGAGGAGCGTCAGGGGGCTTCCGGGCAAGCGCTCACGCCCGAGGCCCAGGAGCGCTCGCAGCGTCTGTGGTGGTATCTGCTGTGCATCGGGATCCTGCTCCTTGGAGCGGATACCGTGATTTCCAACCGGCTGTCGAAAGCCTGAACGCGGGCAGCCAGTTGGGCGTATTCTGAGGCAACACAACAGAGCGAGGGTTACATGCGCGAGTACAGGGAGTACCTGCAGCGTCGGTCGACCCCCCCTACGGACCTGGCCTGCATCATCGCGGAGGTCCGATCGCGCTGGCGCCTGAAACTGGTCCTGCGCGGCGTGGTGCGCAGTCTCGGTGTCGCCGTGGCGCTCTTCCTGGTGGCCGCCTACGGACTGGAGTGGGCGCGCTTCATCCCCTCGTCGATCATTGCCGCCCGCGTGCTGCTCGCCGCCGCGGTCGTCGCATCGGTCTTGTATTTCCTTATCCGCCCGCTCCGGCGCCGTGTGACCGACGAGCAGGTGGCCCTCTACCTCGAAGAACACGAGCCGCGGCTCGACGCGACGCTCGTGAGCGCCGTGGAGGCGAGCCGCGGGGGCGGCGAGGCGGTCTCCGACGCGCTGGTGCGCAAGCTCGTCGAGCAGGCGCTCGAGGCGTGTGCCTCGACGAACGCGGCGCGGCGGGTCGAAGAGGCGCCGCTGCGGCGCTGGGGCGTGCTGCTCGCGGGCGTCTCGGCGGCGGCCATCCTGATCGTCCTGCTCGGTCCCGCGTTCCTCCGCAACGCGCTGTCGGCCATTTTGCTCGTGCAGCGAAGCGTCGAGGCCGCGGCGCCGTACCGCATCGACGTGACGCCGGGCAACGTGACGGTGCCCAAGGGCGCCGACCAGACGATTGGCGCGCGCCTGCTCGGATTCGCGGCGGAAGACGCCTCGGTCATGGTACGGCGGACGGCGGACGGCGCGTACGAGGAGCTGCCGCTCGTCCGCGACGACCAGGGACGCTATGAAGCCATGATCTTCAACGTCGGCGCGCCGCTCGAGTACTACGTGGAGGCGGACGGCGTCCGGTCGACGCTCTTCACGATCGCCGTCGTCGACGTGCCGTACGTCCAGCGGCTGGAGCTGGAGTTCCATTTCCCTGCGTACACCGGCCTCGAGCCGCAGAAGATCGAAGACGGCGGCGACATCGCGGTGCTGGCGGGCACCGAGGTGCGCGTCCGCGTCCACCCGACGATGAAGTCCGCCGGTGGCCGCGTGGCGCTGAATGACAAGGAGTCGGCCGACCTGGCGCCGCAGGGCGACGGGACGCTGACCGCGTCGTTCAAGGTGGCGCGCGACGGCTTCTACCGGATCGAGCTCGATTCGCCGGCCGGCGAGCGCGCGGCCGCGTCGCCCCAGTACACGATCGACGTGCTGTCGGACCAGCCGCCGACCGTCTCGTTCGCCAAGCCCGGACGCGACACATCGGTGTCCGCCATTGAAGAGGTGTACGCCGAGGCGCAGGCGCAGGACGACTTCGGCGTCCGCGATCTCGAGCTCGTGTACTCCGTGAACGGCGGGGCCGAGAAGACGGTGAAGCTGTTCGGCGGCCGGACGCGCCTGCCCGAGGTGAACGCCGGCCACACGTTCTTCCTCGAGGAGCTCGGGGTCGAGCCCGGCGATGCGGTGTCGTATTACGCCCGCGCGCTCGACAACGCCGGCACGCCGGGACAGCGCGCGACGAGCGATCTCTACTTCCTGCGGATCCGCCCGTTCCGCCGCGACTTCCGCCAGGCGCCGTCGATGGGCGGCGGCGGAGGCGGCATGGGCGGCGGCGCCGGCGGCCAGGTGGAGGCGCTCTCCGAGCAGCAGCGGCAGATTATCTCGGCGACGTTCAACGTGCAGCGCGATCGCCGCAAATACACGCCGGCGAAGCTGCGCGAGGCGACCACCGTGGTGTCGCTCTCGCAGTCGCGCCTGCGCGAGCAGGTCGAAGGGCTGGTGACGCGGCTGAGCAGCCAGCTGGTCCAGCAGGATCCCGCCTTCAAGAAGATCACCGAACTCCTGCCGCAGGCCGTGGAAGCGATGAAGGAGGCGGAATCGAAGCTCGCCGCCGTCAGCCCCGATGGCGCGCTGCCGCCGGAGCACCGTGCGCTGCAGGTTCTGCAGAAGGCGGAAGAGGAGTACGAGTACCAGATCAGCGCCCAGCAGGGCGGCGGGGGCGGCGGCGGCGCCGGCAGCGCGCAGCAGCAGGAGCTCGCCGACATCTTCGAGCAGGAGCTCGAGAAGATGGCGAACCGCTACGAGACCGCCAACCAGGCCCAGCAGCAGACCGGCGACCGCGAGCTCGACGAGCTGCTCGAGAAGCTGAAGGAGCTGGCGCGCCGGCAGGAGCAGGAAGCGGCGCGGCAGCGGTTGCGCGCGCTCGAGCAGGGCGGGTCCTCGTCGGGCGGCGCGGCGCAGCAGCGCGCGCTCGCCGAGCAGGCCGAGGAAGCGGCGCGGCGGCTCGAGCGGCTCGCGCGGGACGAGAACCGGCCCGACCTGATGGAGGCGGCGCGGCAGATGCAGCAGGCGGCCGATGCGATGCGCCGCGCGGCGGCGGGCGGCGACGCCGGCGCGGCGGGGCAGGCGGCGGCCGCGCTCGAGCGGCTGCGTGAGACGGAGCGCCGGCTGCAGCAGAATCAGGCCGCGCGCGCTGAGCGCGACATCGACGACGCCATCCGCCAGGCCGACGAGATCGCGCGGAGACACGAGGACGTGGCCGACGACGCCCGCGAGGTGGCGGGCGTGCCGAACACCAACTCCGGCCGTCGCGATCAGGCGCGGCGGATCAACGAGCAGAAGACCGACCTCGAGTCGCGGCTGAACTCCCTCGAGCAGCAGCTCGATCGCGGGGCGCGGGATGCGGCGACCAACGAGCGCGCGGCGTCACGCAAGATGGCGGAAGCGGC
Organism: uncultured Bifidobacteriaceae bacterium; assembly: GCA_964526235.1. Taxonomy (GTDB): domain Bacteria; phylum Acidobacteriota; class Vicinamibacteria; order Vicinamibacterales; family UBA2999; genus MELF01. The sequence continues at coordinate 3,296 of CAZGLC010000042.1, read as the reverse complement.
CGGATCGATTCGCGACAACCGGCTCGCCGACAAGCTCCGGTACTCGCAGAACCTCGTCAACCGCAGCGCCGCGCCGCAGGTGGTCGACGCCGCCGAGAACGAGATCGCCGGCGGGATCCAGGAGCTGCGGAAGCGGCTCGGCGAGGCGGCCGACGCCCTCGGCCAGGGCGGCGAGAACGCCAGTCGGATGGAGACCGCGCTCGAGCGCGCCCAGCGCCTGGCGCGCGCGGCTGAGTCGCTCCAGGAGCGCACCCGCGAGCGTGCCCAGCGCGGCGCCCAGCAGGGCCAGCAGGGCCAACAGGGGCAACAGGGGTCGAAAGGTTCGCAGGGGTCAGAGGGTTCACAGGGTGCAGAGGGTTCGCCCGGCTCGCAGGGCTCGCCGGGCGCGCAGGCGGGTCCCGCAGGTGCCGCGGGCGGTGCGGGGACGGGCGGTGCCTGGAACGGCGGCGTCTGGAATGGCGGACCCGGCTGGGAGTGGGGCCGCGACTGGCGCCTCTCGCCGGAAGACATCCGCCAGCTGCGCGGCGAGATCCGCGAGTGGACCAATGAAGCGCAGCAGCTGCGCCGCGATCTCGCGGCCGAGAACATCGATCCGCGCGAGCTCGACGAGATCCTGCGCGCGCTCCGCCGGCTCGACGATCCGCGCGCGTATCAGGACGTCTCGGAGCTCGCGCGGCTGCAGTCGACGATCGCCGAAGGGCTCAAGCGATTCGAGTTCGGGCTGCGGCGCCGCGCCGACGCCGACGAGAGCAGCATCGTCCTCTCCGGGTCCGACGAGGTGCCGGAGGCATTCCGCAAGCTGGTGCAGGAGTACTACCGGTCGCTCGCCCGCACGCGATGAAGGCCGTTTCGCTGGCGATCGTGCTGGTCGTGTGTCTCGTCACATCGGCCACTGCCCAGTTCGGGCGCCAGTTCCGCGGGTTCGGCCCGCGCGGCGTCCCCGCGAAATTCGCCCAGCCGGACGACTTCGGCCGTGGCTTCAACTTCTGCCGCGCCGTCTACACGAGCGGCCGCCGCGAGGCCGGCGGCCAGGGGTGGTCCACCGACTATCCCGATGCAGAGCTCAACTTCTCCATCAGGTTGTCGGAGCTGACCAAGACCCGGGTCACCAGGGACGCCGAAGGGTCGCCCGAACATGTCGTCGTGCGGCTGACCGAAGAGGCGCTCTTCCAGTGCCCATACCTGCACATGGAGGACGTCGGCACCGCGGCCTTTACCGAGGCCGAGGTCGCCGGATTGCGGACCTACCTGCTCAAGGGCGGGTTCGTCTGGGCGGACGACTACTGGGGGTCGTACGCGTGGCAGAACTGGGTGTCGCAGCTCGCGCGGGTGCTGCCGCCGTCGGAGTATCCGGTCGAGGAGATCGAGTTCGATCACCCCATCTTCCGGACGATGTTCGAGGTAAAGACGCTGCCGCAGATTCCCTCGATTCAGTTCTGGCGGACGAGCGGCGGCGGGACGTCCGAGCGGGGCAGGGACAGCGCCACGCCGACGGTACGAGGCGTCGCGGATCGCCGGGGCAACCTGATGGTGCTGATGACGCACAACACCGACATCTCCGACGCCTGGGAGCGCGAGGGCGAGGATCCGCGCTTTTTCTACCGGTTCTCGCCCGACGGCTACGCCGTGGGCATCAACGTCGTGCTGTACGCGATGACGCACTGAGGCGAGTCATGCCTTTCGACCCTGCTCAAGGCACCCCGAGCGCAAGTCGAGGGGTGCGGCTGAAGCCAGCGATTGCGGCGCTGCTCGTCGTCCTGCTGTTGACGCCTCTGGTGGCGGCGGGGCAGTTCCGCCGCTCGCGGCAGGCGGCGCTGACCGTGCCGTAC
>CAZGLC010000042.1:0-1367 GCA_964526235.1 uncultured Bifidobacteriaceae bacterium | reverse complement strand
GGTGGCGGCGGGGCAGTTCCGCCGCTCGCGGCAGGCGGCGCTGACCGTGCCGTACGACAGCCACTTCGTCTTCACGCGCATCCGCTACGGGGCGAGCCTCGGGCGCTTCTACGGGGGCGGCTGGGAGCACGACTATCCGACCGCCGAGCGCAACTTCGCCGCCATTCTCGACTACATCACGAACATGCGCGTGCGCATGGACGGCAGCAACATTCTGGATCTCGACGATCCGCGCATCTTCGAGAACCCCGTCATCTACATGTCGGAGCCGGGCTACTGGACCACGAACGACGTCGAGGCGAAGAGCCTGCGCGCGTACCTGATGAAGGGCGGGTTCCTCATCTTCGACGACTTCGAGGGCGACGGGCACTGGCGCAACATGGTGGCGCAGATGAAGCGCGCCCTCCCCGAGCACACCTTTATCCGGCTCGACGTCACGCACCCGGTGTTCCAGTCGTTCTTCAACATCAAGCACCTCGAGGTGCCGCATCCGACCGTGAACGTCCCCCCTTCGTTCTGGGGCCTCTTCGACACCAACGACCCGTCCGGACGGATGCTCGCGCTGGCCAACTGGAACAACGACCTCGGCGATTACTGGGAGTGGTCGGCCGAAGGGCTCTACGGTTCCGATCCCACCAACGACGCGTACCGCCTCGGTGTGAACTACATCGTGTACGCGATGACGCATTAGCGGAGCTGGCCGTCCGCGCGGCTCATCCCCGCGCGACCCCCCTTCGCATCCCGTGTCGCCCTCCGCCAGGTCTGCCGCTTCGCGCCCTGGTACGTCTGATGCTGGCCCGCGAGACTGAAGGCGTGGCCCAGGTCGTCAACAACGCCCCCCTTTCCCCTGCTCGTCGCCCCTGTCATGATCAGGCGGTGACACGGCCGCACATCTGCGAGACGATTCTCGACGCCATCGGCCGGACGCCGATGGTACGCATCCACTCGATCACGCGTGGGCTGATCGACGCGGAGGTGCTCGCCAAGATCGAGACGTTCAATCCCGGCAACTCGATCAAGGACCGGATGGCCGTGAAGATGGTCGAGGACGCCGAGCGCGCCGGGCTGCTGAAGCCCGGCGGCACGATTGTCGAGGGGACCTCGGGCAACACCGGCATGGGCCTCGCCATCGTCGCCATCGTCAAGGGCTACCGGTGCATCTTCACGACCACCGACAAACAGTCGAAGGAGAAGATCGACGCGCTCAAGGCGTTCGGCGCCGAGGTGATCGTCTGCCCGACCGACGTCGACCCGGAGGATCCGCGGTCGTACTACTCGGTGTCGTCGCGTCTGGCGTGCGAGATTCCCGGCGCCTGGAAGGCCAATCAGTACGACAACCTGTCGAACACGCAGGCGCACTACGAGCA
>CAZGLC010000041.1:0-23629 GCA_964526235.1 uncultured Bifidobacteriaceae bacterium | reverse complement strand
ACTGCTTGTAGTTCGGCTCGCGCGAGATCGGATCGAACGCGCTCTGCGTCACCTGGTTGGCGTTCGCCTCCGCATAGTGGAACGGGACGAACACCTGGCCTGGCGCCACCGTTTCCGTGATCCGCAGCTCCACGCTCCGCACGCGCCCGCGCCGCGAGACGACGTCGACGCGGTCCTGCGGCTTGAGCCGGAGCTGCCGCGCGTCGCGCGGATTCATCTCGACCCATGCCGACGGCGACAGGTGCTCGAGAATCGGCACCCTGCCGGTTTTCGTCCGCGTGTGCCAGTGCTCCACCGTGCGGCCAGTGTTGAGCACGAACGGGAACTCCGCGTCGGGCGGCTCCGGAAACGGCTCCCACGTGGTCGGCAGGAGCTGTGCGCGGCCGTCGGCCGTCTGAAAGCGGCCGTCGCCGTAGAGGCGGCGCGTTTCGCGCGGATCGGCGCCTGGCGAACACGGCCACTGCAGGCCGCCGTGCCGCTCGATCGCCTCGTAGGTCATGCCCGAGTAGTCGCAGAGCCGGCCGGCGGACACGCGCTTCCATTCTTCGAATGCGTCGCCGGGCGTCTGCCAGCCGGCGAAGAGCTCGTCGCGCACGCCAAGCACGTCGGCCAGGCCGAGGAAGATGTCGAAGTCGGCGCGCGCCTCGCCCGGCGGCGCGACAGCGCGGTTCACCTTGCTCACGCGCCGCTCGGAGTTCGTGTAGGTGCCCTCCTTCTCACCCCAGATCGCGGCCGGGAGCACCAGGTGCGCGTACTCGGATGTGGGCGTCGGATGGTAGCCATCCTGGACGACGAGGAATTCGAGTGATTCGAGCGCCTGCTGGAGCGCGCCAAGGTTCGGAAACGAGACGATCGGGTTGGTCGCGATGATCCAGAGCGCGCGGATCCGCCGCTCGAGCGCGGCTTCGATGATGTCGGGGTACGAGAGTCCGCGCGCCGCCGGAATGCGCTCGACCGGCAGCTGCCACAGGCGAGCCAGCTCCTCGCGGTCGGCCGCGCTCTCGAACTTCCGGTACCCCGGCAGCGAGGAGGCGAACCCGGCCTCGCGCGTCCCCATCGCGTTGCACTGGCCCGTAATGGAGAACGGCGCCGCGCCGGCGCGCCCGATGTTGCCGGTAATCAGCGCCAGGTTGTTGATCGCGTTGACCGTCTCCGTTCCCTTCGTGCTGTGATTCACGCCCATCGTCCAGGCGATGAACGCGGCCTTCGCGCGCGCGTACGTCCATGCCGTGCGATGGATCAGCTCGGGACTGAGGCCGGTGATCTCCGCCACCCGACTCGGCGTGTACGGCCGCACCGACTCGCGGAGCGCCTCGAAACCGGTGGTGTGGGCGGCGATGTACTTGCGATCGACGAGATCGTGCTCGATGACGAGGTGGATGAGCCCGTTGACGAGCGCCAGATCGGCGCGCGGCCGGATGGGCAGATGCAGGTCGGCGAGCATCGCCGTCTTCGTCACGCGCGGATCGACGACGATGATCGTGGCGGCCGGATTGGCGCGAAGACGCGAGCACAGGATCGGGTGGTTCTCGGCGACATTCGCGCCGATGAGCAGCACGACGTCGGCGGCTTCCAGGTCCTCGTAGGCGCCGGGCGGGCCGTCGCTGCCGAACGATCGCTTGTAGCCGGACACGGCGGTTGACATGCAGAGCGTGGTGTTGCCGTCGTAGTTCGGCGTACCGAGCCCGAGTTGCACGAGCTTGCCGAGCGTGTAGAACTCCTCGGTCACGAGCTGGCCCGTGCCGATGACCCCGACGGCGCCCGGGCCGAACCGCTGCTGCACGTCGCGAAAGCGCGTCGCCATCGTCGCGAACGCCTCGTCCCAGCCCACGCGTGCCATGGCGCCGTTCCGCCGCAGCAGCGGATGCCGCGCCCGGTTGCCGGCGTCAATCGTGTGATGTTCGGCCAGTCCCTTCGGGCAGAGCATGCCGCGGTTGACCGGATGGTCCGGATTGCCGCGGACGGCGACGGCTCTGCCGGCCTTGACGCCGATGAACATCCCGCAGCCGACCGAGCAGTACCCGCACGTGGTCGCCACCCAGCGATCGGGAATCTTCTGCGCGGAGACGTAGCCGCTCGCCGGATCGACGCCGTAGGCGTATCTGTCGGCGTGCGTATCGAGCCCGAGCAGCTCGCGCAGCCTCATGCCGCCTCCCGAGCCGCGGGCAGGTACGGCGCGGCGAGGTGTGTCGGCACGACGCTGACGAAGAAGAGATAGCGGCCAAGAATCTCGCCGCCGAGCGCGAGCGCCAGGGCGACGAGGGCGGCGCCCGGCGCGACGAGCGGCGACACAATAGCGCCCGCGACCAGGAGAACGCCGCGCGCGAGGAACTGCCTGGCGAGTACGGTGGAGAGCAGCCTCGCCGTCCCGCGCAGCTCCAGGCTGTCGGCCGCGATGCAGCGGAGGAAGCGCACCGCGAGCAGCAGGAGCTGGCCGCCGCCCATCGCCGCGGCCGCCACGCCGAGCCAGCGCAGATCGCCCGCGCCGACCGCCGCGGCACACAGCGGCCCGAGCACGCCGGCCGTGACGTGGAACTGGACGAGCGTCAGCGGCGTGTTCCATGCCGGCCGCGAGGACACGCGGTAGATGCAGGCGCTGGCGGTGACGCCCGCGAGGCCCAGGACGGCGGTCACGGCGCCAAGTGCGGCGCCGCCGGACATCTGCAGCCACAACGCTGCGGCATACAGCGCGGCCACCGCCGAGAAGCACGCAAACAGCAGCACCTCGCGGCTCAGCCACGAACGGCGCCACATCCGCACCGCGCGGTAGGCGTACACCGGACGTCCGAGGTGAAACGTCGCGGCCGCGAGCGCCAGCCCGCCCACGATGAGCGAGACGAGCGCTGCCGGACCAAGCCCGGACGAGGCGCCGAGCAGGTGCAACAGCCAGATCGTGACAAAGGCGCCGACCGAGAGCTGCGTGAGCACCGTCATGAGGATGAGCGACCAGTGCGCGTGCGCGGGCACCACGTGGGTCAGGTCGCGCGGACGCGCGTTCGGCGGCATCTCCGCCGGCAGGGTGATGCGCGTCGTCGAGAGGCTGCCGTCGGCGATCGGCACACCCGGCGCCGCCGCGGGGGCCGACGCGGCCGCGCGCCACTCGTCAATCGAGACGACCTCGATCTGAATCGCCCCTTCAGGACACGCGCTGACGCAGGCCGGCGCCTGGCCAAGCGACAGGCGGCCGTGGCACATGTCGCACTTGCCGACGATGCCGCGCTCGGGGTTGTACTGCGGGACGCCGTAAGAACAATTCCACGTGCAGTACTGGCAGCCGATGCAGGCATCGGCGCTGAGTTGCACGATGCCGGTGGCCGGATCCTTCGAGTACGCATCCACGGGACAGCCGCTCAGGCAGGTCGGCTCGAGACAGTGATTGCACCCCATCGAGAGAAAGGTGCGCGTCGCATGCGGGAAAAAGCCGCCCTCGATCTCGCCGACGCGGCGCCAGTTGATCTCCGCCGGGTTGCCGTTCTGCTCGTTGCACGCCACGACGCAGCACTTGCAGCCGATGCACGTCTGCATGTCGAAGTGGAAGCGGTACTGCTCGCCGCGGCCCGGCACACGACCAGGCATGCGAGGCGTCACGTAGGTGAGCCCGCCGGGTGCGGGCGTCGCGCGCGCGAGGAGCGGTAGTGCCGCAGACACGGACATCGACAGACGAACTCCGGCTGCAACTCGTCATGGAGTGGGTGAACGTGCCCTTCGCCTTCGCTCAGGGCAAGGCGCGTGTGGTGCGCTCGCTGCAACGGGGAGCGAGCTGCGCGCCCGTGGACGGGGCCGGCATCGCCGGCACCTCGAAGATACACACTCGCGCGCGGCGACACAAGAGGGGTGCGACCCACACAGTTGTAGGAACAGCCGATCTATCGAACAACTGTGAAGGACATTCGCCAGGCTGTCGCGGCGCTCGCCGACGGCTCCGAGCCGGAATGGGCCCACTTTCCGCCATCACTCGCGTCCGGCGCACTTCGGAACGTTCCTTGCTCCTGCATGCACGCCGGGTGGCCACGCGGTCCACCCGCAAGACCCACGCAGGTTCTGGCGGCCACGACGCCTCCACTACGTTTCGACTCCGTCGAAAGGAGCGTCGTGGGATCATCGCGCTCACCGACTGCGCGCCCCTCGTCATGGCGCACGAGCTCGGCTACTTCAAGAAGTTCGGCATCAAGTCGGTCATCTCGAAGGAAGCTTCGTGGGCGGTCATCCGCGACAAGCTCACGATCGGGGAGAACCAGGCGACGCACATGCTGATCGGCATGCCGTTGGCCTCGACGATGGGGCTGGCGGGATCGCCGGTGAAGCCGATGGTGACGCCGTGGATCCTGAATCGCAACGGCCAGGCGATCACGCTGAACAACAAGCTGAAGGCGGCGGGCGTGAAGACACCGGCGCAGATCAAGCCGCTCGCCGACAGGGCCCGCACCGCAGGCGATCCGCTGACGTTTGCGATGACGTTTCCGCCCGGCACGCACGCGATGTGGATCCGCTACTGGCTGGCGTCGGGCGGGATCCATCCCGACAAAGACGTGAACCTCATCACGATCATACAGGTGATGCGGCCGATCTCACCGCTGGCGTGGCTGCCGCTCGGCCTCATCTTGTTTCAGCGGTCGGAACCGGCGGCGCTGTTCGCCATCGCGATCTGCTCGATGTGGCCCACGCTGATCAACACCATGATGGGTGTGCGCGCCATCCCGCAGGACTACTGGAACGTGGCGAAGGTCCTCCGGCTCTCCCGCTGGACGACGTTCGTCAAGGTCATCGTGCCGGCGACGCTGCCGTACATGTTCACCGGCTACCGTCTGAGCCTCGGAATCGCCTGGCTCGTCATCGTGGCGAGCGAGATGCTCACCGGCACTCCAGGCGTCGGCGGCTTCCTGTGGCAGGAATACAACAGCCTCGTCTACGCGCACATCCTGCTGGCCATCATCACGATCGGCGTGATCGGTTTCGTGCTCGATCGGCTGATGGGACTCGCCGAGGCCAGATTGAGGGCTGTGTAGCGCGCAGGCTTCAGCCTGCGCGAAGGGCACGACATGGCGTTCGTTGAGGCTCGTGGCGTTTCGAAATCGTTCGTGTCGGGACGTGCGGTCAAGCACGTGCTCCGCGACGTCTCGCTCTCGGTGGAGCGCGGCGCATTCGTGTCGATCGTGGGCGCGATGGGGAGCGGCAAGTCGACGCTCCTCAGCCTACTGGCCGGGCTCGCGTCCCCCGACTCCGGCACGATCGCCATCGACGGCGCGGCGGTCACCGGGTTCCGGACGGACGCCGCGCTGGTCTTCCAGAACTATTCGCTCTCCCCTGGTTCAGCGCGCTCGAAAATGTCCGCCTGGGCGTGGCGGCGGCGTTCCCCGGCCTCTCGAAGGCGCAGCAGCGGGCGCAGGCGCAGCGGGCGCTCGAGCAGGTGGGGCCTGGCAATGCGATCGGCCGGCGCCCCGGGCAGCTCTCGGGCGGCATGCGGCAGCGCGTCGCCATCGCCCGCGCGTTTGCGACCAACCCGGAGGTGCTCTTCCTCGACGAGCCGTTCGGCGCGCTCGACGCGCTGACGCGCGAGACGCTCCAGCAGGAGCTGGCGCGCCTCTGCTCGGCCGGCGATCGGCCCGTGACGGTGGTGATGATCACCAACAACGTCGAGGAAGCGCTGCTCCTCTCCGACCGCATCGTGCCGATGCTGCCGGGCCCGCCCGCCACGCTCGGGGCGCCGATTCCCGTGGCGCTGCCCCGGCCCAGGGACGCCGCCCTGCTCGCCCGCAGCGAGCAGGCCTCGCACGTGCGCGCGCACGTGGTCGCCATGCTCGCGGCGGCGATTCGCCGGCCGCGCCGGCAGGCCGCCGACACCGACCACACGCGCGCGGTGCTCGTGGCGCAGGCCGGTCTCGCGGAAGCCGAGGAGTGACCCCCGTGGTTCCGCTCGAGCTCACGGGGCTGACCAAGGTCTTTCCGACGCCCTCGGGACCGTACATCGCGGTCACGGCATGGCCAACGCCTCGCGGCGGCTGAGTCTGACCGATCGTGTCATGTCGTGTTCCTACTCCCTTGGAGGACTGATGTTGATGGGCGAGGTCGATACGCTGCGCGCCCGGAGCGTGCGACAGGCAATGGTCGTGCCGTTGAGCTTCGCGCGAAAACCGTCGCAGTTCACGCGGATCGGGGCGGCTTACAGAGTCCCTTCAGAGGACAGTGGGCGTCCCGCTGCGCGCGTCCGTAGCCGCAGGCGTGCATCATCCCGACGTGGCAGAGGGAGAAGTCGTATCGCACCGGGTCTCGAGGGTCGATGGCGCGCAGCGCCGCCGTGATTTCCACCGCCATCTTCCAGCCGGGCGTGGCGTAGCGCGTCAGGCGGAGGCAGCGTCCGAGGCGGATGACGTGCGTGTCGAGCGGCACGATCAGGCGCGCGGCCGACACGCGCGACCAGACGCCAAGGTCGATCGCGTCCGTCCGCACCATCCAGCGCAAGAACAGATTGAGGCGCTTGCAGGCGCTTCCCCCTGACGGCCGGGGGAAAAAGTAACAGACGCCGGGCCGCGTTGCGGCGGGTCCGGGAGGACGCGCCCTACGTGCCCCATACGCGGGCGACAGGTCTGTCTCGAGCGCCCGGGCCGAGAATCGGTCGAGCGCCGGACCGACGTCGGGCGTCGCCGGTTCGTCCCCGGCGATGAAGAACTGCTCGATGGATCCCGACTCGCGCAGCATGCGCTGCAGGACAAGGACCAGCGCCACGAGGTCGCGGCCCCGGATCCATCGGTGGCCGAGCGGACGCAGGCGGCGGCCGTCGGCCGCCGGGTCGAAGCGGCGGACGAAGGCGGCCGGCGACGGCCCCATGACCGTCAGCAGCGCATCGATCGAGGCGAGGACGCTGGCGACGCGGCCGAAGGCGAGGCCGGCCGCGCAGAAGCCGACGACTTCCCGATCGTCGGGCGCGCCGTAGCGGCGCACGATGTGGACGGGATCGGTCGCGGCGTCGGCGTGGTCGAAAGTGCGGTAAAGGTGTTCAAGACGCTCCCCGAGCACTCCAGGCACTTTAGGCACCCTGCCCACCTTAGGCACCAGCAAGTTTCGTGAGCGCGCCGCCCGCGAGCCGGTACACGGTCCAGCCGTCCATCGCCTGGGCGCCGATGGTGCGATAGAACCGGATGGCCGGATCGTTCCAGTTCAGGACAGCCCACTCCATGCGGCCGCAGTCGCGCGCCACCGCGACGCGGGCCAGATGACCCATCAGCGCCCGGCCGACGCCGCGGCCCCGCCATTCCGGCAGCACGAAGAGATCCTCGAGATAGAGCCCGGGGCGTCCGACAAAGGTCGAGAAGTTGTAGAACCAGACGGCGAAACCGACCGCATCGCTGCCCACATACGCGAGCGCCGCCTCGGCGCCCCGCTTCGCGCCGAACAGCGCGTCGTGCAGGAGCGCCTCGGTGGCGATGACTTCGCCGGAGAGCCGCTCGTACTCGGCGAGTGCCTTGATGAGACGCAGCAGCAGCGGCACGTCGCCCTCGGAGACAGGCTCGATGCGAATGTCGGTATTCACGTGTCCTCCGGATCCCGGATCCCGGATCCCGGATCCCGGATCCCGGATCCCGGATCCCGGATCCCGGAATCCCGGAATCCCGCCTCAGAACGTCGTCACCGGCACGCCCGCCTTGCACAGCGGGCACTCGGCGGCGGGCACGTTGTCGGGCGCCTTGTACTCGGCGAGCGCGACGTTCGGGACCCCCGCATCGACCATCGCTTCCATGCGGTCGTAGATCTCCGCGGTCGCGAGCACGTCCCCGCCCGCGTTCCGCACCAGCTCCACGCAGCGCGCCTGCGTCTGTCCTGTATTCCTCACGTCGTCGACGACGAGCGCCTTGCGGCCGGAGACGAGCCGGGCGTAGAAGCGCGTCAGCGTGTGCCCGCACGCGGCGTCCAGCGTAAACGGCGCGAAGAGCGTCGGCGGACGCGTGATCTCGCGCCGGCTGTCGAGCAGCCCCGCCATCGTATGCGCCAGCAGCGCACCGCCCGTCACCGGCCCGCTCACGACCTCGGTCGCCTCGACGATCGAGGCGGGCAGCACGTCGAGCAGGTCCTGCGCGAAGCGCCAGATGGTCGACGGATAGCGGAAGAGCTGATGCGGGTTCAGATAGACCGGCCCGTGAAACCCGTTGCCGAAGTCGAAGTGGCCGTTCAGCATCAACACTTCGTACTGCTGCAGATCCTTGAGCGCCTTGTCGCGGATCTCGTCCCGCCGGCTCATAGCGCGACCCCAGCCTCAGGGTTCACGAACAGCGGGCGGCCGCCGACGAGCGTCGCCGCCACCCCGCCGCGCAGCTCCCAGCCGCCAAACGGCGTGTTCCTGGATCGCGAGCGCAGCGACGCCGCGTCGATGCGGACCGTGAGGTCCGGCGCCAGGATGGTGATATCCGCCGGCGCACCCGGCGAGAGCGTCCCGCCCTGCACGCGCAGAATCCGCGCCGGATTGACCGACAGCAGCTCGACGAGGCGCGGGAGCCGGATGAGACCGGCGTGCACGAGGCGATCGAGCGACAGCGGCACCGCCGTCTCGAGCCCGACGATGCCGAACGGCGCGCGGTCGAACTCCACGTTCTTCTCGTCGTAGTGGTGCGGCGCGTGGTCCGTGGCGATCGCATCGACGCTGCCGTCCGCGATCCCGGCGAGCATCGCGTCGCGATCGGCGGTTTCCCGCAGCGGGGGATTCATCTTCGTATTGGTGTCGTAGGGAATCGGCGACGCCAGCGCCTCGTCGGTGAGCGTGAAGTGGTGCGGCGCCACCTCGCACGTGACCGGCACGCCCGCGTCCTTCCCCTTCCGGACGGCGCGGAGCGACGCCCGCGCGCTCAAGTGCGCCACGTGAAAGTGCGCACCGGTCAGCTCCGACAGCAGGATGCCGCGCTCGACGCCGAGCGCCTCGCACGCGCCCGGCATGCCGCGCAGCCCGAGCGCCGCCGCCTGGTAGCCCTCGTGCGCCACGGCGTCCCCCTTGAGCGAGGGATCCTCGCAGTGCTCGACGACCGGCATCCCGAACATGCCGGCGTACTCCATCGCGCGACGCAGGAGCAGCGCCGTCGCCACGGGATGGCCGTCGTCGGTGATGGCGACGCAGCCAGCCTGCCTGAGCTCCGCGATATCGGCCAAGAGTTCCCCTTTCGATCCGCGCGAGACGGCGCCGATCGGATAGACCCGCGCGAGATTCGCCTCGGCCGCCTTCGCCAGGATGTAGGCGGTCACGTTCGCGTTGTCGTTCACCGGCGTGGTGTTGGGCATGCACGCGACGGCGGTGAATCCGCCCGCGACCGCCGACGCGGTGCCGGTGGCGACCGTCTCCTTGTGCTCCTGCCCCGGTTCGCGCAGATGGACGTGCATGTCGATGAATCCTGGACACACGACGAGGCCCGCGGGAATCTCGACGACCGACGCCTCGTCAACCGGCAGGTCGCGGCCGACCGCCACGATGCGGTCGCCGTCGATGAGCACGTCGTGCACGCCGTCGATCCCGTTGGCGGGATCCACGACGCGGCCGCCCTTAAGCAGCCTCTTCATGCCCACCACCCCATCGCGCAGGCGTGCGCGACGGGGGCCCCGGTTCGACTCCGCCCGCCAGAAGATAGAGGACCGCCATGCGCACCGCCACGCCGTTGGCCACCTGCTCGAGAATCACCGAGTACGGGCCGTCGGCGACTTCGGACGCGATCTCCACGCCGCGGTTCATCGGCCCGGGATGCATGATGATCACGTCGGGTTTGGCGCGGCGCATCCGCGCCTCGGTCATCCCAAACACGTTGAAGTACTCGCGCTGCGACGGAAAGAAGGCGCCTTCCATCCGCTCGAGCTGGATCCGCAGCAGCATGATCACGTCGGCGTCGGCGACCGCCTCGTCCACCCAGCTCGTGGCGCGGACGCCGAAGCGGCCGATGTCGGCCGGGATGAGCGTCGGCGGCCCGCAGACCCAGACGTCGCTCCCCATCTTCGTCAGCAGGTGGATGTTCGACCGCAGCACACGGCTGTGCAGCAGGTCACCGACGATGGCGACCTTCAGGCCGGCAAGCCGCTTCTTGTGCTCGCGAATGGTAAATGCGTCGAGGAGCGCCTGGGTGGGATGCTCGTGCATGCCGTCGCCGGCGTTGATGATGGCCGAGCGGCAGATGCGCGAGAGCAGGTGGCACGCGCCGGACGAGGAATGGCGCAGCACGATCATGTCGGGACGCATCGCTTCGAGATTGAGCGCCGTATCGGCCAGCGTCTCGCCCTTCACGACACTGGAGCTCGCGACGGCGATGTTGAGCGTGTCGGCGCTCAGGCGTTTCTCGGCAATCTCGAACGAGGTGCGCGTCCGTGTGCTCGGCTCGAAGAAGAGATTCACCACCGTCTTGCCGCGGAGCGCCGGCACCTTCTTGATGGGGCGCTCGCCCACTTCCTTCATCGCCTCGGTGGTATCGAGGATGAGCGCGATCTCCTCGGTGGTCAGCTCGGCGATGCCGAGCAGGTCTTTGCGCCGCAGCGCCGTCACCGCGGGCGCCGCGTCGGTCCGCGTCTGTTCCTGGGCCTGGGCCGGCGCGCTCATACGGCACCTCCTTGCAGCTGCTGCAGCACGACTTCGTCGCGTCCGTCGCTCTCCTGCAGGTAGACCTGAACGCTCTCGTCGAGCGAGGTGGGAAGATTCTTGCCAACGTAGTCGGCCCTGATCGGGAGCTCACGATGGCCGCGATCGACCAGGACGATCAGCTGAATGCCGCGCGGCCGCCCGTAGTCGATCAGCGCGTCGAGCGCCGCCCTCGTCGTCCGCCCCGTGTAGAGGACGTCATCGACGAGGAGGATCGTCTTGTCGTCGATCGAGAACGGGATCTCCGTGCGGCGGACGACCGGCTGCGGCCCGACCGACTGCCGCATCAGGTCGTCGCGGTAGAGCGTGATGTCGAGCGCGCCGGTCGGTACCTCGCCGCCCGCGATCTCGCGGAGGCTTCTCGCGATCCGGCGCGCGAGCGGCACGCCGCGCGTACGCACGCCGACCAGTGCGAGGTCTTCGATCCCTCGGTTGCGTTCGACGATTTCGTGGGCGATGCGGGTGAGGGTGCGGCCGATCCGGTCCGCATCCATGACGACAGGCATTTACTGGACCGTTCGCGCTGGGCGGGTGGGACTCGCAACGAGCCCCAGAGCGCGATCTCCGGGCCGCGACAACGGAGCGGCCCATTCGTTGTTCGAATGGTGTTCCATGAGTCCTCTTCGCGGTCTCTCAGGGCCGCGGTTAAAGAGTCGAAACGAGTATAGCAGGACGCGCAGTACGACGGAATTGCCGCGCCCGGCGTGCTCCGGCATGGCCGAAACTGCGTACGCCAGGGCCAACACCGGCGGTTTTCTTCGGAATTCGAGCGGGCATGTCCTTCGCTTCACCGTTCTGTCCGGAGGACGATGTAAGATGACGCCCGCCGAGATCGAGACGATGCTGGAACACCTGCACGCGCGGACCATTCGGATCGAGCAGATTCTGCCGACGCTTGCGACGAAACAGGACGTCGCGGGAATCGAACTACGCCTCGACGCGCGCATCGACGCGCTCTCACGACAGATGCTCGTCCTGCACGAGGACCTCAAGAGCGACGTTCGCCTGCTGGCGGAGCACCTCGCACGCGTACTGGAGCGCCTCGATGGGCGCCGGTAACGGTGCCGCCGGCGTGACGCGCATAGGCGGTAGGGCGGTCTAAGCATTCTGAGCCCTGACCCCTCACCCCTGCAGGTATACTCACCCTGATGCCCGTCGACGTCGAGGCACGGGTCATTCGCAACACGCGCCTCTCCCCCGACTACAACGTCATCGCACTGGCCGCTCCCGACATCGCAGCCGCCACCGCGCCGGGTCAGTTCGTGATGGTAAAGCTCGGTCGTGGGTCGGCGCCGCTGCTCCGCCGCCCGTTTTCCGTGTTCGAGGTGCTGCGCGCCAGCGGACGCGTCGAGGGTCTGACGCTGCTCAGCAAACGTGTCGGCGTGACGACGCAAATGCTGTTCGATGCGGTTGAGGGAGACGTCGTGTCGTGCCTCGGGCCGCTCGGCAAGCCCTACTCGCCCGTCGATCCGCCAACCGAGGCCTGGATGGTGGCCGGCGGCGTGGGGCTCGCGCCGTTTGCCACTCTCACCGAGCAGCTGCGCGCACGCGGCACCGCCGTCACGCTCTTCTACGGCGCACGCTCGGCGGGCGACCTCTTCTATGCCGACTGGTTCCGCGATCGCGGCGTCCACCTCGTGCTCTCGACCGAGGACGGCAGCCTGGGCGATCGCGGACGCGTAACGCTGCCGCTCGAGCGCGCGCTTCACGACGCCGGTGGGCGCGAGATCATGCTCTACGCGTGCGGGCCGGAGGCGATGCTCGAAGCGGTAGCACGCGTGGCCGCCCACTATCGCCGGCCCTGCGAGGTCTCCGTGGAGCGCGTGATGGGGTGCGGGCTGGGCGGCTGCTACAGCTGCGTGATTCCGATCCGCGACGGTCCAGCGGCCCATCATTTCGTACGCTCTTGCCTCGGCGGACCCGTGTTCGCGGGCGATCAGATCGCGTGGGAGGCCCATTGACCACGCCGGACCTGTCCGTTCAGATCGGGCCGCTCACGCTCAAGAACCCCATCATCGCCGCGAGCGGCTGCTTCGGCTACGGCGTCGAATACGCCGACGTCGTCGACCTCTCGCTCCTCGGCGGCGTCGCGGTCAAGGGCCTCTTCCTGGCCGAACGCGAAGGCCACCCGCCGGAGCGGATTGTCGAGACCCCGGCCGGGATGCTGAACGCGATCGGCCTCCAGGGCATCGGCGTCCACCGGTTCATCCGCGAGAAGCTGCCCGAGCTCCGCGATCGCCGCGCCACGGTGATCGTCAACATCTGCGGCAGCACCCTCGACGAGTACGTCGAGCTGGCGCGGATTCTGACGGACGCCGACGGCGTCGGAGCGCTCGAGCTGAACATCTCGTGCCCGAACATCAAGGAAGGCGGCATCACCTTCGGCTGCAGCCTGACGGGCACCTACGACGTGGTCAGTGCGGTGAAGAAGGTGACGCCGCTGCCGGTCATTCCGAAGCTGACGCCGAACGTGACCGACGTCGCCTCCTTCGCCCGCGCGTCGGAGGACGCCGGCGCCGATGCCGTCTCGCTCGTCAATACCTTTCTCGCCATGGCCATCGACGTCGAGACCCGGCGTCCGAAGCTCTCCAACATCGTCGGCGGCCTGAGCGGCCCGGCCATCCGGCCGATCGCCGTCCGGATGGTGTACGAATGCCGCCGCACCGTGAAGATCCCGGTCATCGGCATGGGGGGCATCGCGTCGGCCACCGACGCGCTGGAATTCATGATCGCGGGCGCCAGCGCCGTGCAGGTGGGCACGGCCAACTTCGTCGACCCGTTCATCTGGGCGAAGCTGCTCGACGGGATCCGCGAGTACATGCAGCGGCACAAGGTCGCCCGGGTTGCCGACATCACCGGGACGATCGACACGACCGCGCGCGAAAAAGAGTGGATCAGCTCCTAGTCGCGCTCGACGTCGAGGACGGCCGCCGCGCACTCCACCTCGCCGACGCCCTGGCAGGCCTGGCGGGAGGATTCAAAGTGGGAAGCCGGCTGTTCACGCTCGAGGGGCCGGCGCTCGTGCGCGCGCTGGTCGACCGCGGCGCGCGCGTCTTCCTCGATCTGAAGTTCCACGACATCCCGAACACCGTCGCCCAGGCGGTCGGCGCGGCGGTGCAGACAGGCGCCTGGATGATCGATGTCCATGCCTCGGGCGGCACCGCGATGCTGCAGGCGGCGGTCCGCGCCGGGCGCGACGCGGCCGAACGGCTCGGACGTCCCGCGCCGCTCCTCGTCGGGATCACGGTGCTGACGAGCATGGACGACGGCGGGCTGCAAGAGACGGGCGTCGAGCGGCCGCTCGTCGACCAGGTGGTCGCGCTCGCCCGGATGGCGAAAGCGGCCGGGCTGCAGGGCGTCGTGGCTTCGCCCCACGAGACAGCGGCCATCCGCGCCGCATGCGGCCCTGCCTTCACCATCGTGACGCCGGGAATCCGCGGCGCCGCGGCGGGCGGGGCGAAACACGATCAGATCCGGACGATGGGCCCCGCCGAGGCCGTCCGGGCCGGCGCCAGCTACATCGTCGTGGGGCGGCCGATCATTGCGGCGCCCGATCCCCGCGCGGCGGCCGCCGCGATTGTGGAAGAATTGCGCTGACTCTCATCGAGGTACAGCCATGAAACGTGTCTTGTTCGTCCTCGCTCTCGCCTCTCTCACGGGCTTGACGGTCCGGGCCCAGACACAGGCGCCGATGACCAACCTGCAGGTCTGGCCGAAAGACACGCCGCGCGAGCAGGTCGTGCAGACGATGCGCGCCTTCAACGAGTCGCTCGGCGTCGAGTGCAGCTACTGCCACGTGGCCGACTTTGCGTCCGACGAGAAGCGCGAGAAGCGCGTGGCGCGCCAGATGATCCTCATGCGCGACGCGATCAACGTGCTGCTCGCGGCGGTCGTCGACAAGCCGGCGGGCGCGGGGCCCACGGCGGGCGCGGGTCAGCCGGGCGCGCCGATCCGCGTGCTCTGCCGCGATTGCCATCACGGCCTCCCGATTCCCCGTCAGCTCACCACCCTCCTGACGGAGGCGGAGGCGAACGGCGGGGTGAAGGCGGGCCTGGCGAAGTACCGCGAGCTGCGCGCGCAGTTCTACGGGGGCCAGCAGTACGACTTCACCGAGAACAGCCTGCTGACGATGGCGCAGCGCGCGCTGACCGCGAAGAAGCCCGCAGACGCGATGCAGTATCTGCAGGCGAACCTGGAGTACTTCCCGAAATCCGCGCGCAGCCGCGACGCGATGTCCCAGGCGCAAGACCAGCTCCGGCAGGTGACAGGGAGATAAAAAAAGGGCGGGTCCATCGACCCGCCCTTCGAACCAGGAACCGTTCGGATCCGGATCCCGGATCCCCGATCCCGGATCCCCCTATCCCGGCTACTTCGCCGTGAACACGAACGTCCCGCGGCGGTTCCGCTGCCAGCAGCTCTCGTCTTCCTGGGTGCACTGCGGGCTCTCTTCGCCGCGCGTGACCGCCAGCATCCGGTCGCCGGCGATGCCAAGGCTGGAGAGGTAGTCTCTCACCGCGCTGGCGCGGCGGTCGCCGAGCCCCAGGTTGTACTCGTTGGTGCCGCGTGAATCGGCGTGCCCCTCGATCGTGACGCGGGTCGAGGGCCACCGGCGCAGGAACTCCGCGTTCTTCTGCAGGATCGACTGCGCGTCGGCCCGGACGGCTGACATGTCGTAGTCGAAGAACACGTCGCCGAGAGGCCGCTCCGCGTTCAGCTCCGCAAGCGTCTTCTTCGCGAAGAGCTCGTCCTCGGTCAGCGGCTTCGGCGCTGGCGGCGGCGGCGGCGGCTTCTCGGGCGGCGGCGGGGGTGGCGGCGGCGGCGGCGGCGGCGTTACGGTCGGCGCGGGCGGCGCGGGCGGTGGCGGCGCGGGCGGCGGAATCCTGCGGGCGCAGCTCGCCAGCACGACCAGAATCAGCAGCGTGACAACGGACAGCAGCAACGAACGGCGCAGTTTCATCAGCGGATTCTCCTGCGTTTACCTTTCGCCTCTTACGCCGCACGAGCTTACGTCCGGTATCAGGGGCCTGTCAATCAAGGAGACATGGGATACACGCGGCATTCGTACACGCGAAGCCCGAGGCGCCGTTCGTCGGACGTGCCCTCGGCGGGGCCGGGCAGGTAGACGCGGTCGGTTTCGATCGCAATCGCGCCGCCGCCCCGCTCGACGTCGGCGGCCGGTACCGTGACGCGCCACTCGAAGTCGGCGTCGGGCCGGAACTCGGCGATCACGCGGCCCCCCGCCGTCACCCGCACCGTGGGCGGGGCGTCCACATACCGGAGCGGCGACTCGCCGCGGAGGCTGAGCGCGACGGGGCCGCCCGCGCCCTTGACCCGCAGGAGCGAACGCTCGCTCGTCCAGCGCCACCGGCGGCCGGTGGCCGGGTCGTATTCGTCCTCGTGCCACCCTTCGGCGAAGGCGTAGAGCATCCTGTTGGCCGGCTGGATGTCGAACTGCCGCACCCCGACGGGGGCTCGGGTGCCGTCGCTGCCCGCCGCCCGCGACGCGATCGTGAGGCGTGCCAACGGGCCGTCGCCCTCGGCAATGCCGTCAGGGAGGTCGAGAAAGCGGAGGAAATTGCGCTCCTCGACCGCCAGCCGCCACCGGTCACGGATCACGCCGTCGACGGCCAGCTCGAAGTCCGCGGCCGGATCGCCGGCCTCGCCAAGGTGGCGTCCGCCGACGACGAGGTGCAGCGGGCCTGGACGGCGCCGCACCCAGGCCACGATCGGCCGATGGTCCGGGCTCGCCGCGGTGGCGCTCGCGAGGCCGCCCGTTTCGGGCGTGAGCGACCATCCCTCTTCGGCAAACCACCCGGGCGGTGCGATGCGGTACCACGCAGCGCCGATCGGACGAGACCCGCGCAGCTCCGGCCGCTCGCCGACGGCCCACTCGTAGCGTGTGACGTCGAGGCGCGCCTGCGGATCGATGAGGGCCAGATCGGTGCGGCGCGAGTCGGCAAAGAACCAGACGGGCGCCGTGCCACCGCCTTTCCAGTAATTCACCGGCCCGAGCCATTCATACAGCCGCGGCGGCTCTCCGAGCGGCGGGAGCACACCTTCTTCCGCGCGGAGCGCGCGCCAGACGCTGTGATGCGCGAACAGGGCGCCCGGAGCCGCCGATGCCGCGGCCGCTGACGCATCGGCGATCGCGCGGAAGGCGGGATGGGGCTCGCGGCCGTACGCGGCGCCCACCGGCACCGACACGAAGAGCGCGCCGGCGACGAGCGGCGCCGCCGCGAGTGGCATCAGGCGGCCGAGCGTACCGGCGCCGCGCGCGGCGAGCCACGCGACGAGCGGCAGCGTAGGCAGCGCGTACCGCACGGTCATCGTCTCCTGGAAGAGCAGATGAAAGATCGCGTATGGGGCGAACGCCACGAGCACCACCGCGGCCGCCTGGCGCTCACGCAGCAGCACCTGCACGCCGCCCGCGACCGCCGCCGCGGCGACGGCCGCCGCCAGGAGCGTCGACCCCCAGGACAGCACGAACGTCTCGTACAGCGCGAATGCCAGCCGCCGCGGCGTCGGCTCGAGCCACAGCATGTTGACCCAGGCGAAGTCTTCGCCCGCCTGCGACCCGAGCGCACGCAGATAGGCGCCGATGCCGCCGCTGTCGACGACGAGCGGGACCGCCCACACCAGGACGGCCGCCGCGAAGGCGGCCACCGGACGCCATCCCGCACGTCCCTGCCACACGACCATCGCCAGCAGCGGAACCGTCAGCAAGGTCGTCTGGATGCGGATGCCGGCCGCGAGGCCGGCGACGCACGCGCCAAGGATCAGCCACCGTGAAGTCGCGCGGCCGTGCAGGATGAGCGCCTGGGCCACGAGCGCTGCTGCCAGTCCCGGCGCGTCGCTCATCGGCCGCAGACCGCACATCCAGAACAGCGGCGCGGCGGCCAGCAGCATCGACGCCCAGACGATCGGGGATCCGGGATCCGGGATCCGGGATCCGGCGGTTCCGGGTTCGCGGTTCAGCGCGGCATAGATGTGCGCGGCCGCGACGATCGCGATCGCGCCTGCCACCGCCGACCAGAGCGCCAGCGTCAGCGCCTCGGCGTCGGCGCGCCCGAGCGATGGCCACAGCGCGGTGACCGCCGCGAGCAGCAGGCGGCCGAGCGCAATGTACACCGGCGATCCGGGCGGGTGCGGCTGGTGCCGGGCGGGGTCGAAATCGCGGAGTCCGAGCGCGAAGTTGATCGAGTCGTAGTCTTCGAGTGAGGGAGCGAGAAACGGCAGGTGTGCCGCGAGATAGGCGGCGGCGACGAGCGTGCTAGGCCGGGTGAAGACGGACGCCTTCATTCAGGCTGCCCATCCTATACCCCCGCGGATCGATTACGACCTCCTGATAGCCGATCGCCCGCAGCGCATCGACGATCCGGCCGTGGGTCTCGGGCTCGAACGCGCGCGGCAGCTCGTCGCGGCCGATCTCGAGACGCGCGAGACTCTCGTGATGCCGCACCCGGCAGACGCGGAAGCCAAGCTGTCGCAGCACGTCTTCAGCGCGCTCGATCATGTGCAGCTTCTCGGGCGTCACCTCGGAGTGGTACGGGATGCGCGACGAGAGACACGCGGACGCGGGCTCGTCCCACGTCGGCAGGCCGGCGCGGCGCGACAGCTCGCGGATGTCCGCCTTGGTGAGGTCCGCCTCGTCGAGCGGGCTGCGGACGCCGAACTCGCGCGCCGCCTGACGGCCGGGCCGGTAGTCGCTGCGATCGTCGGCGTTGCTGCCGTCGGCCACGGCGGCGATGCCGCGGGCCGACGCCAGCGCGGTCAGCGCGCCGTACAGCTCCTGCTTGCAGTAGTAGCAGCGGTTCACCGGGTTCGCGCGGTACTGCGGCCGCTCCACTTCGGCCGTCTGGATGAACTCATGGTGGAGACGGAACTCGCGCGCGAGGCGCAGCGCGAGCTGTCGATGATGATCCGGATAGCTGGGACTGTCGGCGGTTATGCAGAGCGCCGCGGCGCCCAGCACCTCGGTGGCCGCCCAGGCGAGATACGCGCTGTCGACGCCGCCGCTGAACGCGACGACCGCTGAACCGCAGGATGCGAGGAGGTCGTGAAGGCGCTGCTCACGGGTACTCAACGCACGCCTCACTCTTCCTCTTCTTCGTCCAGGTCGTCCTCGTCGTCCAACAAGCCGTCCTCGCCGGGCTCCGCGACGTCGTCCTTGTCTGCGTCTGCGTCGTCGTCGTCGTCGTCGTCGAGGTCCTCGTCGTCGTCATCGTCCTCGTCGTCGGCGACTTCGAGTTGGTCGGTCCCGGCGAGTATGAGGTTCTTGCCGCACTCAGGACAGCTCACTTCGTCGCCGTCCTCGTGGTCGGTCGTGTCGATTTCGTCGAATTCGCATTCCGGGCAGGTCGCCATACTGGCTCCACGGCAGCGGATCAGCCGAGCTGCATGCGTCGGGACATGGCCGCATCCTGTAGCGGATCCAGCGGTTCCCACCAACGGCCGGATTATAGCGAGATCGCCGTAACCCCCGCAATTAGCCTAAGGATTCCCCGCGCCGATTCCGATACATGTGACGTGCCAGCTGCGGCGGAAACTGCCGTCAAGACGGTGATCGTCGCCGACGACACGGCGTTCGTCCGCGATCGGTTCAGGACCGCCTTGCACGCGGCCGGACATCGGGCCAGCGCCGTGGCCGACGCCGGGGAGCTGCTCGCGTGCGTACGGAGCGACGGTAGCGGCATCGACCTGGTCGTCCTGGATCTGCGGCTGCCGCCGGCCCAGGGCGTGCCGCTCGTGCGCGCGCTCCGCGCCGTCGAGGGCTTCCAGGCGCCGATCGTCGTCTTCAGCGGCACGATCGCGAACGCCGACGAGGTGCGCGAGCTCTCGCGGCTGGGGATCGCCGGCTATGTCAACGAGTACAGCGCCGTGCAGCACATCGTGCCGGCACTGGCGCCGCACCTCTTCCCGAACGAATACAACCGGCGCGCGAACCCGCGCGCGTTGCTCGGGATGTCGGTCGCGTACCGCCTGGGCAACACGATTGCCGCCGCCGTCACGCTCAACATCAGCCGCGGCGGCCTCGCGATCCGGACGACGAGCCCGCTCGCGCCCGGCACGCTCGTCAGAGTTCGCTTCCGTCTGCCCGGCGCCTCTCGGGAGGTAGCCGCCGACGCGCAGGTCAGGTGGGGCGAGCGGCGCGTCGGCATGGGGCTGCAGTTCACCCGCATCGAGCCCTCCGATCGGACAGCGATCGACGAGTTCGTCCGCGCGCACTTTTTCTCGAACAGGAAGGCCTGACGTACTCGGCGCTAGCGCGCGCGCAGGAGCCTCAGCGCGTTGCCGACGACGATGACCGACGCGCCGGTGTCGGCGAGCACCGCCATCCAGAGCGTCGCCGTACCGGTGACTGCCATGACCAGGAAGGCCGCCTTGAGCGCGAGTGAGATCGCGACATTCGTGCGGACGTTGCGGAGCGTCGCGCGAGCCAGCCGGATGGCGTAGGGGACGCGGAGCAGCTCGTCCGACATGAGCGCCACGTCGGCGCTCTCGAGGGCGGCGTCGGAACCGGCCGCGCCCATCGCGATGCCGACGTCGGCCGCCGCCAGGGCCGGGGCGTCGTTGATGCCGTCGCCCACCATCAGCACCGGACCGTGCCGGTCGGCGAGCGACCGCACGAAGCTGTGCTTCTGCTCCGGCAGGAGCCCCGCATGGTACTCGTCGAGATGCAGCGCCTCCGCCACGCGCGCGGCGCTGCGTTCGTGATCGCCGGTCAGCATCGCCACCCAGCGCACGCCGTGCTCGCGCAGGAGCCCGATCGCCTCGCGCGCCGTCTCGCGCGGCCGATCGGCCAGCGCTACGGCTCCCGCGACCGTGCCGTCCAGCGACACCACGACGATCGACTGGCCGTCGTCGCGTGCGTGCTCCAGATTGACGGCAGACGGCAGCGGCACCTGGCGGTCCTCGAAGAGGCGCTCGTTGCCCACGGTGATCCGCACGCCGCCGACCTCCGCCTCGGCCCCCCTGCCCGGTACCGATACAAACCGCGTTGCCAGAGGGATGTCGACGCCCTCGTGGCGCGCGTGCGCCACGATCGCCCGCGCGACCGGGTGCTCCGACCGCGCCTCGACGGCAGCGGCATAGCGAAGCACGTCGCGCGGCGAGATCGAGTCGAGCGCCTGCACGCCGGTCACGCGCAGCTCGCCGCGCGTCAGCGTGCCGGTCTTGTCGAAGGCGACGACGCGGACGGCCGCCAGGCGCTCCAGATACGCGCCGCCTTTGATGAGGACGCCGTTGCGCGCCGCCGCCGAGAGCGCCGCGACGATCGACACGGGGGTCGAGATGACGAGCGCGCACGGACACGAGATCACGAGCAGCACGAGCGCGCGGTACACCCATGTGCCGGCGTCGGCCCCCGCCAGGGGCGGCACGACGGCGATCGCCACGGCCAGGGCGAGCACGGTGGGCGTATAGACGCGCGCGAAACGGTCGACGAACGCCTGCACCGGCGCGCGGCTGGCCTGCGCCGTTTCCACCAGGTGGATGATGCGCGCCAGCCGGGTGTCGCGCACCAGCCTGGTCACACGCACGTCGAGCGCGCCGTGTCCGTTGATGGTCCCGGCGAAGACCTCATCGCCCGGGCCTTTGTCGACCGGCAGCGATTCGCCGGTGAGCGGGGCCTCGTTCAGGTCGCTGTGTCCGGCCGCGATCACACCGTCGAGCGGCACCTTGTCGCCGGGGCGGACGAGAACCTCGTCGCCGATGCGGATGTCGGCGACGGGCAGGCGCGACTCGATGCCGCCGCGCCGCACGAGCGCCTCCCGCGGCGACAGGTCGATGATCGCCCGAATCGCCTGACGCGCCCGCGCCATCGTCCGCAGCTCCAGCCACTGCGCCACGGCAAAGAGAAACACGACGGCTGCGGCCTCGAGCCGCTCGCCCAGCACGAGCGCGCCCGCGACGGCGACGACCATCAATGTATTGATATCGAGCGTGCGCGAGCGGATCGCCGCCACCGCCCGCCGGGCGGGAAAAAGGCCGCCCACCACGGCTGCTGCGGTCAACAGGACCGCGGACGCGGTTGTCCACCCGGCGGCCTCGAGCGCCAGGCCGGCAAGGATGCCCGCGCCGCAGCCGACCATGAGCCGCCAGCGCCGCGCGATGTCGCCGCCCTCGATTGCCGGCTCCTCGTGCTCGAGCCACATCCGCATGCCGGTCTGCCCGGCCGCGTCGACGATGTCCGACGTGGTCAGTCTGGCGGCGTCGTACTTCACGTGGAGCCGCTGTCCGACGAGGTCGGCCGATACGGCTTCGAGCCCGGCCAGCGGCTTCAGCCGGCGCTCGAGAATGACGACCTCCTCGGCGCAGTCCATGCCCTCGACGCGGAAGACCGCCTCGGCATGTAGCTCGCAATTGGGACAGGTGACCGTCTCGGCGGGAGGCATGTCGCTCTCCTCAGAGTAGCGTCCCGCCCATCGACGGGCAACGAACGTCGAATTCGGCGGCTGGTTGCCGTGCGCTTGGTCGATGGGCTAGGATGACAGGTTGGACGACCCGCTTAAACCGCATCAGATCTGCAGGTTACGAGGAGGTACAGAGACGTGATCGAGGTCCAGCACCTCACCAAACGCTACGGGCCGACGACCGCCGTCGACGACATCAGCTTTCGTGTGGAAAAAGGGGAGATTCTTGGCTTCCTCGGGCCGAACGGCGCCGGGAAGACAACGACGATGCGCGTGCTCACGGGGTACATGCCTCCCACCGAAGGCAGGGCGATTGTCGCCGGCTACGACATCTTCGAGCAGCCCCTCGAGGCCAAGCGCCGCATCGGTTACCTGCCGGAAACGCCGCCGCTCTATCCCGAGATGACGGTCCGCGACTACCTGCTGTTCGTGTCGCGCATCAAGGGCGTGCCGCGCGCCGATCGCAAAGGGCGCGTCGGCGAGGTCATGGAGCGGACGCGCATCGCCGACGTGGCGGAGCGCCACTGTGGCAAGCTGTCGAAGGGCTACCGGCAGCGCGTCGGGCTCGCGCAGGCGCTCCTGCACAATCCGGAAGTCCTCGTTCTCGACGAGCCGACGGCGGGCCTCGACCCGAAGCAAATCATCGAGACGCGGGAGCTCGTCAAGCAGCTCGGCGGCGATCACACGGTGATCCTCAGCACGCACATCCTTCCCGAAGTGAGCCAGACGTGCCACCGGGTCGTCATCATCAACAAGGGGCGCGTGGTCGCGGTCGATACCCCGGACAACCTGACGTCGCGGCTTCGCGGCTCCGAGACGATGTACGTGCAGGTGGACGCGCCGGCCGCCGTCGACGTACGCGCCGCGCTCGCGGCCGTGCCGGGCGTCACCGAGGTCTCGGCGGCCGACACGCGCGGCAACCTGGCCAGCTACGAGGTGAACAGCGAATCGGGGCGCGACGTGCGCCGCGAGCTCGCCTCCGCCGTCGTGTCGCGCGGCTGGGGGCTGATCGAGCTGCGGCCGCTCCGCATGAGCCTCGAGGAGATCTTCCTGCACCTGACAACCGAGGACGTGGCACATGAGTAACATCCTGGCGATCGCGCAAAAGGAGCTGAAAGGCTACTTCGCCTCGCCGATCGCCTACACCGTGATCGGCTTCTCCGCGATCCTCTACGGCTGGTTCTTCATCAACCTCCTGTACTACTTCGATCGGATCTCGATGCAGGCCGGCGGGGGCTTCGGCGGTCCGCAGGCGGTCAACGTCAACGAGCAGCTCATCTCGCCGCTGTTCCTCAACGTGAGCGTGATCCTGCTCTTCACCCTGCCGCTCGTGACCATGCGCACCTATTCGGAGGAGAAGCGCTCCGGCACGATCGAGCTGCTGCTGACGTCGCCGCTGACGGACTTCCAGATCGTCATCGGCAAGTTCCTCGGCGGGCTCACGCTCTATGCGGCGATGCTCGCGGTGACGGTCGTGCACATGGGGCTCCTCTTCGCATTTGGCAATCCCGAGTGGCGGCCGGTCCTGACCGGCTATCTGGGCCTGCTGCTGATGGGCGGCTGCTTCCTCTCGCTGGGCCTCTTCATCTCGAGCCTGACAGGCAACCAGATCGTCGCCGGG
>CAZGLC010000040.1:11097-23803 GCA_964526235.1 uncultured Bifidobacteriaceae bacterium | reverse complement strand
AGATGCGATGCGCATCGGCCGGAATTCGTAGTGTAGCGCGCAGGCTTGGCCTGCGGAATCCCGAGTTATACTTCCACCCCACGGCGCGGCGGCACCGTGCGGACCAGGGCCGCGTTGTCAGGAGACTCTCGCGTGGCGTATATCATCTGCGAATCGTGTATCGGCACCAAGGACGCGGCCTGCGTCGATGTCTGCCCCGTGGATTGCATCCATCCGCGCAAGGACGAGCCGGCCTTCGCGTCGACGGACATGCTCTACATACATCCGGACGAGTGCATCGACTGCGGCGCGTGCGTGCCGGCGTGTCCGGTGGAGGCGATCTACGCCCTCGACGAGACGCCGGAGAAGTGGACGAGCTTCATCCCGAAAAACGCGCAGTACTACCAGAAGTAGAACGAGCGTTCACCCGTCGGGGAGTCGTCAGGAGGGAGGTCACACCGTGTCTGCTCTTCGTAGTCACGTGCTTCCATGCGTCGTGGTTGTCGCCGCGCTGGCCCTCGGTCTTCGCGCGAGCGGCCAGGCGACGCCCGACGACCCGGCCGCCCAGTATCAGCTGGCCACCCAGATGTACGGGGATGCGCGCTACCGCGAGGCGCTGACCGCCTACGACCTCGCCGCCCGCAGCGACGACACGGCGCTCGTCGCCCGCGCGCGGAAGGGCCGGGTGCGCACGGCGCTTCGGATTGCCGAGTTCGACCTCGCATGGCGCGAGGCCGAACTGCTCAACGAGGGTCCGTCCGACGCCGAAGGGCGGACGCTGCTTGGCGACGCCCTCTGGGCCATGGGGCGCTTCGACGAGGCGGACACCGCGTACCGCCGTGCGCTCGATGAGGCGCCCGGGGTCTCGCGGGCCCGGTTCGGCCTGGCGCGATCGCTCACGACCCGGAGCCGGCTCGACGAGGCGCTGCAGGAGGCGCTCAGGACGGCGAAGGAAGCGCCGCAGGATCCCGAGGTGCACGCGCTCGTCGGCTTCATCTACGAGCGGTTGAACCGGTACGAGGAATCCGCCGACGCCTTCGAGCGCTACCTGGCGCTGCTGCCGCAGCCCAAGACCCGCAAGGAAGCGCCGTCGACCATGGCGGCCGTCTTTCAGAGCAAGGTGCGCCTGCTGCGGAGCTTCCGCGGCCGGGTGCCGCTGCAGATGGACGGCGACCCCGCCCGGCTGCACCGGGTGCCGTTCAGGCTGGTCAACAAGAAGATCGTGATCCGCGGCCGCGTGAACCGGCTGCCGGTGGAATTCGTGCTCGACACCGGCTCCGAGCGCACCGGCGTGTCGGATACGACCGCCCGCCGCGCCGGCGTCGGGACCATCACGTCGACGCTGACCGCCGGCGTCGGGATTGCCGCGCTGCGGCGGCTCGACATGGGCCGCGCCGACGAGATCGAGGTCGGCACGCTGCGGATGCGCAACGTGCCGGTGGCGATCCGGCGCGTGGTCCGCGGCGCGCTCCCGCGGTGGCAGAACGAAAGCCTGTCGCCGCCCTCGCTGGGTCTGTCGGTCGTCGTCGACTACCAGCGGCGCGAGGCGATTCTGGCGCGGCGGCTGCCGGACAGCGAGGCCGACTTCGTGCTGCCGATGCGCATGAACCGGCTCCCGATGGTGCGGGGGCTGCTCAATTCGACGCATCCGGCGTACTTCGTCGTCGATACCGGCGGCGAGCTGATCTCCATCAGCGCCGAGACGGCGGATGCGCTTTCGATGAACCCGCCGCGGCGGATCCCGCTGCGCGTCTATGGGATGTCGGGAATTGACGCGAACGCCTACCTGCTGCCGGGGGTCAACGTCGACTTCGACGAGATTGAGTTCCGCAACGTCGGACTGGCGGTCCTGAATCTGCGTGCGCCAAGCGTGCTGCTCGGCTTCCAGGTCGGCGGGATCGTCGGACACCGCTTCCTGAGCGAGTACCGCGTGTCGATGGACATGGAGCGGAGCGAACTGCGGCTGGAACGGTTCGACGCGCGCGGCCAGCCGCTGGCGGGCAGCCGGTAGGGCAGGGGCGACGCATGCGTCGCCCCTGCAGTGTCTCGTCTAGAAGTCGTACCCGATCCACATCGCGAATCGGGCCTTGCGGAAGGCGGAGCTGCCGCCGATCGCGGCGAAGCGCAGGTCCTCCCAATCCTTGTTGAGGAGCGTGCGCCACGCCCAGTCGAAGTGGACGGGGAAGCCGAGCGCGAAGGTTTCCAGCCCGATGCCGTAGGACGCGCGGGCGTCGATCAGCCGCAAGCCGTCGACGCGCGTCGGCGGCCCCAGGGTGGGCGTCAGCTGGCCGAAGGCTGACTGGTTGTACCCGACCACGGGCGTGTACAGCTCCGATCTGTTCGAGAGCCACGTGAACGGCTGCCCCGCGAATCGGGCGCCCCCCATGTTGGCGAAGAAGACGCCGCGGATGCCGCCGAGGATGCCGATCGGCGTGAGCATCGCCTCGATGAACGGGAAGCGGAGCTCCGCGTTGAGGAAGCCGGCCTCCGACCCGAGGAACTCCAGGTACTCATAGCCGCGCATTTCCGAGTTGCCGCCGAAGTACGTGAAGTCCGGCGAGTCGCCGAGGCTCTTGAACATCTTGGCTCTGAGGGCCAGCAGCCCCGTGCCGCCCAGACGGAGGTAGTAGCGCGCGTCGACGTCGGCGGTCTGGCGTCCGAGCGTGTCGCCGATGGCGGGCGACACCTCGTACGAGAGCCGAATCGTGTTGCCGGCGAGCGGCCCGAACTCGCGGAACACCGTCGTCTCCTGGACGAAGTTGACGCCGAGGGGCACATAGGTGCCGCTTCGGAACAGCTCGCGCCCGAACTGCTGCTGCTGGAACTCCGAGGAATACGCCTCGAGGCTCGGGTCGTTGAACTCCTCGCGGTACTGCAGGAGGCCGCCGAACAGTTCCACGCGGCGGTAGCGATCGATCGGCCAGATGCCGAACGCGGTGCCGCCGCGCACGGTTCTCGTGGCCACCGCGAGGTCGCGGTCGAGGAACAACCCCGAAAAGGCCGGGTCGTAGAAGACGCCTTCGAGCGCCCCGTAGAAGAACGACGTCTGGGAGAACCCCTGCACCGAAAAGTTGAACCGTCGCGCGGCGTTGAAGAACGAGAACGCCATCGTGCGGTACTGCGAGATCGACGCCGCGTACATGCTGAACTGCTTGTCGCCGAGGACGTCGCTGAAGGTGACGGCCGAGCCGCCGAACACGTCGCCGCTGCTCGTGACGCCGACGTTCACCGGCGGCCGCCCGTCGATGAACATCTTTTCCCAGGTGCCCTTGGTGCGCTTGTTGTCGGCGATCACCGTGTGCGCGAGCGGCGCCTGGAAGTCGACGACGGGCCCGGGCGAGCCGAAGTCGGCGCTGGCGGCCGTGGCAATCGGGTCGCGGCGGTCGAGAACGTGGAGCTCGTATTCGCCCTTGTAGTAGCTGACGAACGCGATGCGCGGCTCCTGCTTCTCGCCGGCGCGCAGGACGACGGCCGAGCTGTTCCCGCCGAGCGTGTCGGTGTACTGCCGCAGCTCGCCGGTCTTCAGGTTGAGCGTCCAGATGTTGAAGATGTTCCCGTTGCGCGCCACCGCGGGCTCGATTTGCTGGTTGGGATCGGTCGCCGTCGACGAGAACACCAGTGTTTCGTCGTCGAGGAACTGCGCCGACGAGTCGTCATGCGTGCCGAAGGTGAGCTGCGTCTTCTGGCCCGTGGCGACGTCGAGGCGGAACAGCTTCTCGTTGCCGCTGATGCGCGCGACATAGATGATCGAGCGGCCGTCGGGCGACCAGGTCGGGCCGGAATCGGCAAAGCCATCCTTGGTGACGTTGGTCACCTCGCGCGTCTGCAGGTCGACGACGAAGACGTCGCCGACGCCGCCCTGGAGCGCCGCGAAGGCGACCTTGGTGCCGTCGGGCGAGATGTCGGGCGACTCGGGGTCGTCCACCGTCCGCAGCTCGATCCGCTCCTCGATCTCGCGCGTCAGCACGTTCTGCAGGATGAGGGTGCGCCACTTCTCGCGGCGCACGAAGAAGGCGAGCCGGTCGCCGGAGGAGGCCCATGAGAGCCACGGCACATTGTTGAACCGCATGCCGGGCGTGGGGATGAACTCGAACCCGTAGTCCTGGTCGAAGTCGCTCGTCAGGTTGCGGATGATCGATCCGTCGCGCGACGAGATCAGCACGATGTCGAGCTCCCGGTCGCGCCGGTTGCCGGCCACCATCGCGATGAGGTCGCCCGAGGGCGACGGCTCGAGCGACAGCGCGCCCACGAACGGCGATTCCTCCGGGTCGGGCGCCAGGTTGCGGCCGTAGTCGGCCGGCCGCTCCTTGTCGCGGAACGGCTTGAAGCGGTCCTTCAGGTACTTGTCGAATTCCTGATCGAACTCCTCCGGCGTCAGCCGGAACGCCTCCATGTAGGCATCCTCGCCGCCGCCGATGACCGACTTGCGG
Source organism: uncultured Bifidobacteriaceae bacterium (assembly GCA_964526235.1). Taxonomy (GTDB): domain Bacteria; phylum Acidobacteriota; class Vicinamibacteria; order Vicinamibacterales; family UBA2999; genus MELF01. Next base: position 19,394 of record CAZGLC010000040.1, on the reverse strand, counting down.
AGCGAGAACAGATACTGCCGGATGCCTTCCTTCCCCCAGCGCGACTCGATGAATTCGAACACCGCGTGCCCGAGGTTGTAGATCATCCGGACGTTGCCCATGGTGTAACCCTCGAGCTCCGTCATCTTCGGGACGATGTCGGCGACCGCCGCATCGCGCACCGTCATCAGGTCGATGGGGCGCCAGATGCCCGTCATGTAGTCCGACAGGCCCTCGTTCACCCACAGCGGGACGCTCCGGCGGATGAGCGAGGTCGGGATGATGTCGAACTCGAACTGGTGCGTCAGCTCGTGGACGATGAGCCGGTAGAGCAGATCCGGCGGCTCGTCGAGCGGCATGACGATCCGGTACCGCGTCGGCTCGGCGAAGGCGCCGACCCCTTCCTGCGCGGCGCCGGGAATGACGTTCTGCTGCTGGAACTCGCTGCTCGTCTTGAACAAGATCAGCGGGATCTTGAACGCGAGGTCGTATTTCAGCTCCGAGCTGACGTGCTGGTAGGCGCTTTCCGCGTACGACGCCACCCGCTCGAGGTGCTGCTCGATTTCCGGGTAGTAGAAGATCTCGAAGTGGTCGGTCGTGTAGATCTGCCACCGGAAATTGTCGTAGCGGATCTGGTTCTTGCCGAAGTACGGGATAAACGGCGTCTGCGCCGCCGCAAGCCCTTGCCCCAGCAGGACCGCCGCGACCACCGCGATTGCCGCACGGCTGCTCATTGAAGTTCTCCTCGCGCGAGCCATCTTACTACTGACGCGGGCCGAAGCCCCTATTATGAGCGTGCGCCGCAGCAAAGGATGTACCGATGAGGTCTGCGCGAACCGCGCCTGATTTGGCCGCATGCACCGGCGGCGGCACGATCGTGCGGCAGATCGTCCACTTTCGGACCTCGCGGCGTCGTCCGGGCGCACCTGAGTGATAATGAAGGCCATGGACCCTATAGACGAACAGGTCCCGGCGCCGTCGGAGGGAGGCCTGAGCCGCCGCGCACGCGCCTGGATCGGCCTGGGCGCCCTCGTCGTCGCGCTCACGCTGCTGACGATGCTCTCGCAGCCGGACGGGATCGATCCCGATGCGCCTCCGCCGGCGGCCGGCGCCGGTGGGGCGGGCGAGAGCGAGGGCGGCGCCGTGGCCGGCAAGCCTGCGAATCTCGGGTTCACGCTCAAGGACATGAACGGCGTCGACGTGGCGCTCGGGTCGTTCAAGGGCAAGGTGATCATGCTCAACTTCTGGGCCACGTGGTGCGCGCCGTGCCGCGTCGAGATCCCCTATCTCATCGAGCTGCAGAAGCAATACGGCGACGACCTCGTGGTACTCGGCGTGTCGGTCGACGACACGGCGGAAAAGCTGAAGCCGTACGCCTCGGAGATGGAGATCAACTATCCGCTGCTCATGGCGGCCGGCCGGCAGGATTTCCAGGACGCGTACGGGCCGTTCTACGGCATCCCGGTCACGGTGTTCGTCGGACGCGACGGACTGATCCACAAGAAGCATTCGGGCATCGCGTCGAAGGAGCAGTTCGAGCATGAGATCAAGATGCTGCTGTAAGGAACGCCGCGAAGGCGTGCCGGTAGACAGCCATACGTAGTATGATCGCCGTATGTTGAAGGGATTCACGCACGCGCGGCTCGCCTGTGGATGCCGGCTCGGCTTCCGCGAAGGCGTCGAGGGGAGCCCGGTGACGGTGGTCATCGAGGCGAAGGGCGCGCACTGCGTGATGTCACTGCACGTGCGGGATCTGCCCGTCTACGATTTTCGCGAGGCGCTCCGTCCGCCGACGCGCTTCCTGCCGGTCGAAGAAGAAGAGTACGAAGAGGAAGGTTAGAACTGCACCTTCAGCTCGGCCACCAGCGGGAGGTGGTCTGACGCCATCAACGACAGCCGCGTTCGCGGCAGTTCCACTTTCGCCACCTCCACGCGCCCTTCGTAATAGATGTGATCCAGGTGCAGCACCGGAAAGACCCCCGGATAGGTCCGGCGCCGGCGCAGGTGCGCCCGCAGATCGATGCTGTTCAGCCGCTCGCTCAGCATCGCCGTCGCCAGGCCGCGCATCCATTCGTTGAAATCCCCGAGCACGATTTTCGGCTGGCCGATCCGGCGGTCGTGCACGATCGCGCTCAGTCGCTGCGCCTGGAAGCGCCGCTCCAGGTAGGCGGTGCCGAGGTGCACGTTGTAGAGGTGCAGTGTGTCCGTCCCCACCTCGATGTCGACGCGCTGGCAGCACCGCGGCTCGCACGTCTTCCAGGAGAGGTCGTACTGCGCGTGGTGGACGATCGGCAGGTGGCTCAGCACGACGTTGCCGAACAGCGCCCGGCGCAGGTGCCGCGTCGGTGCCATCACCCATCCCATTCCCAGCTGCGCGCCGAGCTCCTCGGCGTGTCCCGTCGAATGAGGGCCCGCGCCGACGACCTCCTGCAGCGCGATGATGTCGGGAGCGATGGTGCGGATCACCTCGGCAATCCGCGTGGGGCTGGTCCGCCCGTCGAGGCCGCGGCAGCGGTGGACGTTGTAGGTGGCGACGCGCAGGGTCCTCATTCAGCGGTAGTCGGTAGCTGGTAGCATAGTCCCATGGCGAAGCTGAAGAGCGAGCTCGAAGTCGTCTGCCCGTGCTGTAAGGCGACACTCGTCGTCGACACGAATCTTCGCCGGATCGTCTCGCACCGCGAGCCGGAGCGCGCCGACAAGCCCGAGCTCAACAAGGCGACGCGGATCCTGGCCGATGAGGCCGCGCGGCGCGAGGCGCTGTTCCAGAAGTCGGTCGAGAATGAAAAGACGCGCGATGACGCGCTGACGCGCCGGTTCGAGGAGGCGCTCCGCCAGGCGAGCAAGGAGCCGATCACGAAGCCGACGCGCGACTTCGATCTCGATTGACTACCCCCGGGAGCGGAACTCCGGCGGCAACTCTGTCCACCGGTCGCGTCCGCTGTAGTGCTGCCACGGCTTGTAGCCGTGTGCCTCGCGGAAGGCCCGGTAGCGCCGGCGCAGCCGCTCGGCGCGCGCATCGGACGAGGCAATGGCCCGGTGCGGCCACTCCAGCAGCAGCCGCTCGGCCTTCCAGATGTTCGTCTCCGCCAGCCGCCAGTCGTAGGTCCCCAGCACCCGGAGATTCACCACGGCGTACGCCTTGATGCGCCCCGTGAAGTCGATGTAGCCCTCGAAGTAGCTGAGCGCCAGCGCGCGCGGCGTGGCAAACCGCGGCGTGCGCCCGTGCAGGCCGGGGTCGCGCGAGCGCGCGACCGATCCCCATCCGCGCGGGCCGCGGTAGACGAAAATCACGTGGTCGAGCAGATCGATCGACTCGAAGCTCAGGACGAGCGGCGGATAGCGGTGCTGCTCGAGGATGACCGCGGCCGCCATCGCCGCCTCGAAACAGTGCGCCGTGCCGGTCCGCACGACGCCGCGGAAGCTGCACAGCGTCTCGCCGCTGCGTTCCTGGTTGTACGGAAGGGCATTGAGCCACCGTTGCACGGCGGTGGGCGTGCGGAGGCGCGCAATCAGGCGCCGCTCCGCCGGCGTGAACGGCCGCGCCGGCGGGGTCGGGACGCGCAGCGACCCGACAGCCAGTGCTGGCTCGACGGTCCGCTTCGCGGGCCGTCCCGGCTCAGTGCGCGGGAGCGGGAGCCTTCCGGAGGTCGGCAACGAGTTCGGCCGGCGTCCACATCGTGCCGGAGTACGCGGTGACGAGGCGGCCCTGCGGGTCGATGATCGCCGTGCGCAGGTTGTGGACCAGCCCGATGTCGGGATCGGCCGGCTGCGCGGTGACGCCGAATCGCTTCGCGAACGCGAGCACCGCCGGCATGAAGCCGGCGATGTCCTCGTGATCGACGAGCACCTCGCGGCGCTCGCGATCGACGGCGAGGATCTGGCCGCGCAGGTCGTACTGCCGCGCCTCCGGCGCGCGGCCGCACGCGACGGCCGCTGCGAACGCGAGGATCACCGACGCGTGCGCGCGCCACATGTGTTTAACTCTAACAGATGATCTGGGTCGGCACCTCCGGCTACAACTACCCGGAATGGAAGGGCAGCTTCTATCCACCGACGCTCGCGGCGTCGAAGATGCTGCCGTACTACGCGGAGCGGTTCCCGACGGTCGAGATCAATTACACGTTCTATCGCGCGCCGAATGAAAAGATTCTGGACGGGTGGAGCAAGGCGACGCCCGAGCGGTTCAAGCTGACGCTCAAGGCGCCGAAGCGCATCACCCACGACGCGCGTTTGCGCGACTGCGCCGACCGCGTGCGGCAGCTTCTCGAGACGGCGGCGACGCTCGGCCCCAAGCTCGGCGCGCTGCTGTTCCAGCTGCCGCCGAACCTCGAGAAGGATCTGCCGCTCTTCGACGCGTTTCTCGATGGATTTCCGCCGCGCGTCTCCCACCCCACGGCGCAGGGCGCCGTGGGGACCCCGGTCTGCGCCGCCTTCGAGTTCCGGCATACGTCGTGGCTCGATGACGACGTGTACGCGCGGCTGCGCGCGCGCAACCTGGCGCTGTGCATCGCCGACGGCGAGCGGCTATCGACGCCGGTGACGATGACCGCCGACTAGGCGTATTTTCGCTTACGGGACGAAGGCTATGTGGCGGCAGACATTGCGCGCTGGGCGGAGACGATTCGGGAGCGCACGCAGGCGTGCGGCGACGTCTTCGTCTATTTCAAGCACGAGGAATCAGGCAAGGGTCCCGAGTTCGGACGCCTGCTGATGGATCACCTCGACGTGCGCTGACGCGAACCGCAGGATCTCGCGCTCGGCCCAGTAGCCGTCGTAGCCGTCGAGGGCGCGCTCGACGAACGCGCAGTGGCCGCCGTGCCGCGTCAGGGCCACCGTCATCCAGCGATTGCCGGCCACGGCGGCGTGCCGGAACGGTGCCGGCGGCACGAACGGATCGTCGGCCGCGGTGATGATGAGGGTCGGTATCCGGATGCGATCGATCACGCGGAGCGCGCTGGCGCGGTAGTAGTAGTCGGCGGAGTCGCGAAACCCGTGATGCGGCGCCGTATAGACGTCGTCGAACCGGCGCACGGTCCAGATCCGTTTCAGCGGCTCGAGCGGAAACAGGCCAGGACACGCCGCCGCCTTCCGCCGCATCCGCGCCTTGAGATTGCGCACGAAGTTCCACTGATAGACGACATTCGCACGCCGATCGAGGCCGTCCACGCACCGCGCGAGATCCATCGTCGGCGAGACGGCGCAGATCGCCTTGAGCGCGGGCGGAGCCGCGTCGCCCAGCTCGCCGGCGAGCTTGAGCGCGAGATTCCCGCCGAGCGAGTACCCCGCCACCACGAGGGCGCGAATCCCGTCGCGCTCGATGAGCTCGCGCATGACGAACAGCGCGTCGTGCGTCAGGCCCGAGTGGTACAACCCGCGCGAGAGATGTTCCGTGTTGCCGCAGTTCCGTTGATTCAACCGGATGACGTTCCAGCCGAGCGACCACGCCTTGTCGGACATGCCGCACATGTAGTGGGCGAGGCTCGAGCCTTCGAGGCCGTGGAGCAGCAGGATCGCGGGGCGGCCGGCGGGATTCCTCTGCCAGTGGCAGTGCGCGAGCACGCGCGCGTCGGACGCAACGTCGAAGTAGCGGGCGACAGCGTCGGGGAGATTCGGAAACCGGCGCCGCCGCGCCCAGGCGTACATCGTCTGGCGGTGGCCGCCGGTGAAGAGCGGCCGGTACTCGGACGGGGTGAATGACATCTAGTCGGTAGTCGGTAGTCGGTAGCCGGTAGCTATTTCAAAGCATAAATCCGGAATTGTTCGTTCCGGTAGACCGCCGGCAGCGGCAGGTCGGTTTCGGTGACGAGGTAGTCGAGGTCGTAGCGGCGCCCAAGGTCGCGGGCCCGCTCGGCCGTCAGCGCCGGGAAATCGCCGACCGCGCTCACGCGATCCACAAATCTCGTTGCGACGGCACGCGAATAAATCGCCAGCGCCGAATCCTTCACCTCCTCGACGAGTACGTCGCGGGCCGCGGCGACGCGCACGCTCGTCCCGTACTTCCATGCGTGCCCGGGATCGGCCAGCAGATGCACGTTGCGCGGCCGGCTCGCGACCCATCGGAGCGCGTCTTCCCACGGCGACGCCGGTGTTCGGAGCTCGAAGAGCGTCCGCTCCGGACGTTCGACGAGCATGATGTACGCGCCTCGCGCCCCCGAGAGCGCCAGCAGGAGCATCGCGACGGTCGCGGCCGTCCTGGGCGTGTGCCCATCGACGAAGGCGGCCAGGATGTACACCAGGGCGACGAAGTCGACGAGCCAGAAGACGCGCGAGATCTGAAACTGCACTGCGAGCGAGACGCCGGCGGCGACCGCCGGCAGCGTCACCAGAAACAGCGCCACGAGCGCGGTGGCGCCCCAGACGAGCGCCGCGTCTTCCGGTGTCGCCGCGCCGCGGCGCACGCGTGTCCGATGCGCCCACCAGAGAACGGCCAGCAGGCCAAGGTTCGCCCCCCACGCCCAGAGCGGCCAGTCGGTGGCAAAGAGCGAGTCCTTGCTCGCGACCGCCTGCAGCCACACGTCGTCCATCGGGACGAGGCTGCCCTGGAGCGGCCCGATCGCGACCGCTGCGGCCAGCACGGCAGCCGCGGCGGCCACACCGACCGCGATCGGCACACGCCAGCGGCGATCGAGGACCGCGAGCGCGGTGCCGATCAGCACGGCGAACCAGAGGCCGGTCGTGATGTGGACGAGCGCGCAGAGGGCGACGAGGACGATCGCGATCCGCGGACGCCGCCGGAGCAGCGCGGCGACGGCCAGCGTGCCGACGGCGAAGGCCAGCACGCGTGGGTGGAAGTACGGCTCGAACGAATTGGCGCTCGTCCGCGGAATGCGGTGGCGGAACGTCACGGCGGCGCCCAGCGCGGCGACCACCCAGGCGTGGCGGTAGACGCGGCTGCCCACGAGCACGGCGCCAATCCAGAGGAGCGCCATCGACACGACATACCCCATGAAGAAGAGCGCCTCGAGCGACACGCCCGTCGCCCGCACGAGCGCCGACAGGATCTCGTCCATGGCCATCAGGCGTCCTTCGGCGTCGATGAGAGCGGCGTCGCGTGGAAAGAGCGCCGGATCCAGCGCTCGCGCGACGACCGGAATGTAGAACGCCTGATCGGAAACGCCGTATCGGTATCCGGCGCCGTTCGCCGTGGCCAGGATGACGAACAGGACGGCGCCGAGCGTGACGAACAGGGCGGCGCGGGCTGGTGCCTGGTTCAATGTGGCGTCAGAAGGCCGGTTCGTCCGCGCTGGGGCCGTAGATCGAGGGCACCGGCGCGTCGAGCAGGCGCAGGTACACCGTGAGCTGGCCGCGATGATGGACGAGATGGTTCAGCACGAACGACCGGAGCACCGCCGTTTTCGGCATCGTGAAGAGCGTGCGGCCGCCGCGCTTCAGCGACCACATGGCCAGGAGCTCGGCGTCGGTCTTGCCGGCGAGCGCGGCGCGCGCGTCGGCGACGTTCCTGTCGAACGCGGCGAGCAGGTCTGCGCGGGAGGGCAGCGAGGAGGGCGGCGGCTGATTCGGATCGAGGTCGATGTCCCCGCGGGTCAGCGTCTCGGTGGCCCAGGTCGCCAGCGTGGCGACGTGCGTGGCGAGCACGCCCAGCGAGAACGACCTGGCGTGCGGCTTCCAGTCGAATTTCTCCTCCGGCACGCGCTCCAGCACGGTGCGTGTCTTGGCCATCTCGTGATCGAATTCCGGCAGGAGCGCATCGACCAGCGCCATGGGGGCTACGAGGCAGGCCTGCTGAAATCGACGCGCGGGACGCGTTCGGCCTCGGGCGGCGCGTTGAAGACCTGGTATTCCCGGAAGCCGAAGATGCCTGCCGTGATATTGGACGGGAACTGCCGGCGGAGCACGTTGTACTCCTGCACGCGCTCGTTGTAGCGCATCCGCTCCACCGCGAGCCGGTTCTCGGTGCCCGCCAGCTCGTCCATCAGCCGGTTGAACGTCTCATTGGATCGCAGCTGCGGGTAGTTTTCGACGATGACGAGCAGGCGGGCCAGCGCGGCGCTCTGCTCGTTGGCCGCCTGCATGCGCTGTTCGGGCGTCTGGGCGCCCGCGAGCTTCGCGCGCGATTCGGCAATCTGGCCGAACACGTCACGCTCCTGCTGCGCCACACCCTTCGTGGTTTCGACGAGGTTCGGGATCAGATCGGTCCTACGCTGCAGCTGGTTCTCGACCTGCGCCCACTGCGTCCGGATGGCTTCTTCCTGCGCGACGAACTGGTTGTAGGAGCATCCCGGTCCGGCCACCGCGATCACGGCCAGCGCGGCGAGCGCGCCTGCGGTTCGAAGCTGTCGAGTCACGTCTCCCACCTC
>CAZGLC010000040.1:0-10997 GCA_964526235.1 uncultured Bifidobacteriaceae bacterium | reverse complement strand
GCCTTACCAGCGCGCGCCGCCTCCGCCGCCGCCGCTCCGGCCGCCGCCGAAGCCGCCGAAGCCGCCGCCAAATCCGCCGCCCCGGCCGAAGCCGCCGAAGCCCCCGCCAAACGGACCGACGCCGCTGTGCCAGCCGCCCATCGGATCGCCCCAGCGCTGGCCGAAGCGCCGGCGTCCGCGCGTGCGTCCCGCCACGGCGTTGAGCAGCGCGAACAGCACGAAGAGCGCCACCACGAGCATTGGCGCCGAGCCAATCCCGGGCGTGCTCGGCACGGCGTCGCGCGGCACGTCCTGCAGCGTGACGTTGCGCCGCTCGGCGACGCGTCCGACGATGCGGGAGACCCCAGCGAACAGTCCCGCACCGTACTCGCCGCGGCGGAAGAATGGCGCCATGACCTGGCGGCTCGTCTCACCGGCGAACCCGTCGGTGATGAACTCCTCGAGGTCGTAGCCCACCTCGATCCAGACCTGCCGATCGGCGACGGCCAGCAGCACCAGCACCCCGTTGTCGCGGCCGCGCTGACCGATGCCGCGGCCGCGGTTCTCGAACATCTCGACGGCGTACTCGCGGATGTCGGCGTACGGCGCGATCGTGTCCACGGCCGCGACCACGACCACGTCGCCGCTGGCGCGCTGGAGCGACCGGATGAGGCCGTCCATCGCGGCTTCGCTCTCCGGGTCGATGACGTTCGCGACATCGTTGACTGGGGCCGTGAGCTCGGGCGGCTCCTGCGCTGAGACTGGCGCTGCGAAGAGCACGAACACGATCCAGCCACAAAGAAGACAAAGGGCACGAAGGCCGTTCGAGCCGCCGATGGCGGTTGGCGAACGGCGCTTCGTGCGCTTTGTGTTCTTCGTGGCCAAAACGTCTTCGTGTCCTTGACTCACGACATCCGCCAGCTGTCCACCACGCGGGCGAGCTGCTCCACGGCGGCGAGGTAGGTCGGAAAGAGCCGGGCGGCGTCCGTGGTCGGGATGGCGGCCCGCCGTTCGAGCGCCAGCACGTCGCCGATGATGCCGTCGGCGAGTCCCGCCAGGCGCGCGCCCTCGAGGGTGGCCGCGGCGCGGTCGGTCGTTGTACTCCCGCCGAGACGCGCCACGTGGCGCAGGAGCGCGCCAAACGCGGGAGCAGACGTCGTGACCAGTTCGGCGACCGCCTGCGGACGGCCGCTCGACTCGAGGTACCCCTCGCGCAGATGCAGCAGATGGCTCTTGATCTGCGTTTCGCACGCGCGGCGCAGGTCTTCGCGCGCGATCGACGCGCCCTCGAACGGGTCTGGGCCGAAGACGCGCTCGTGCGCGCGGATGATCTCGCCGTACTCGAGCGGGAACGCGTCGAGCGATCGCCGGAACTCGTGCTCCGGGAGGATGAGCGGGGTCGCGATCCGCTGCCGCCCCCAGTGCGGCGCCAGCCGCGCGCAGGCGTCGAGGTCGGTCACGCCGATCGAGTCCACGAGGACGAGGCAGCTGAGCGGCGCGTCGTCGTCGCCCTCGATGCGGGCGCCGTACGCGACGAGAGACCGGAGCCGGTTCGCGAACACGTGCGTCAGGTCCGCAACGAGCGCAGCGGCCGCGGGCCGCCACAAGGGCATGACGTATTCTAGAATCAACGTGATGGAGCTGCGCGAGCTCAACATTGGCTGTGTCGGGGGCGGCACGGGGCTGCCGAGCCTGATCGGCGGCCTCAAATCGAATCCCTGGCTCACCGTCAACGCGGTCGTCACGATGTTCGACAGCGGCGGCAGCTCCGGCCAGCTGCGCGACGAGCTCGGCGTGCTGCCCCCGGGCGACGTGCTCAAGTGCGCGCTGGCGCTCGCGCGCAACGAGGGCGAGGCGCGGCGCGTGCTCCTGTCCCGTCTTCCGACACTGGAGCATCACGCACGGCTGGCAGGACACACCGGCGGCAACCTCCTGCTGTCGATGATGGAACAGTACAGCGGCGACTTTCTCGCCGCGGTCGACGGGCTGCGCGCGCTCCTCGGGTGCCGCGGACGCGTGTGGCCGGTCAGCATCGAGCCGGCGTCGATCTGCGCGGAGTACGGCGACCGTACGCAGACGCGCGGCGAGGTGGAAGTCGATGCCGGCCAGACGCGCGGCCGGCAGGTGAAGCGCCTGTGGCTCGAACCGGACGTGTCGATTCACCCCGCGGTGGCCGATGCGATCCGCCGCTTCGACGCGGTGATCATCGGACCCGGGAGCTTCTTCACGAGCCTGATGCCGCCGCTGCTCGTGCGCTTCGTGCGCGAGGCGCTCGCGGACGTGCGCGGCCCGATCATCCTCATCGCGAACCTGCTCACGGAAGGACGCGGCATGCAGGGGTTTACGGCCGCCGACGCGGTGCAGTGGGTCTCGCGCGCGATCGATCGCCCGGTCGATGTGGTCATCGCGAACACGGGCCGCCCGTCAGACGAGGCGCTCGCGCGCTATGCGTCCGAGAACAAGGAGCCGCTCGAGCTCGGGGCGCTCGATCCGGCGATAGAAACGGTGCGGGGCCGTTTCTGGTGCACGGAGATCGCGCGCCACCATCGCCGGCGGCTGTCGTTTGCCGTCTGGTCCGTCCTCAGCGAGCGGCTGCTCGCGGGGGCGCCAGACACGCACGCCGTTCAATCCGTCCCGTAGCATCCGCTTCGGGACGTACGCAGATTTTGCCGCTTGTTCCGGCGATCGGTGTGTTCGGAACTGCCACCTGCCCGGTGCCTCCGGCCGATTTCCGGCGTGTTTTCGCGCGGCACAGCTCGTGCGATCCGACGATGTAGAATCGGGCAGCGCGCCCGGTTCGGGAGGCCGCGCATGGCGAATCTCGAGGAACGTGTCTCAGGGCTGGAAGGTCGCGTACAGGAACAGGCTGCGCACATGGCGGATCTCCGGGGCATCGGCGCTGAGATACGACAGGAAATCCGAGATCTGCGTCAGGATCTGAAGCAGGCCATGGGTGAGGTGCGCGAGGAGGTCCGCCACCTTCGGGACGACATGAACCGGCGCTTCGAGGCGGTCGATCATCGCTTCGAGGCGGTTGACCGCCGGTTCGAAGTCATGGACCGTCGGTTTACCTGGCTGGTCGGGATGATGGTGACCGGCTTTCTTGCCGTGATCGGTACGGTCGCCGGAGCCTTCTGGGGACTCCTGCAACGGTTGAACTAGAACAGCGATCCCTCCGCGCCCCCCATCATCCGCCGTCTCACCATCGGAATCGGCGGCCCGCCGTAGGTGAGGAACCCGTCGTGGAACTGGCGCCAGGCTTGCCGTCCGCCGCGCGACGCCGTCCAGTCCTCGCGCAGCTTGCGGATCATCAGCTTGCCCATGGTGTAGTTGAGATAGGCGGGGTCGTAGGTGCCGCGTGCCGCCTGCTGCCGCGCCGTCCCGACGTCGGTGAATGCCTCTTCGCGGAACATCCGCTCCGACTCTTCGACTGTCATCCCTTTCGTGTGCAGACCAATGGCCGAGAGGTATCGGGCATTCCGCATCAGCGCATTCGTGAGCTGGCCGATGTGGGTTTCGGGATCGCCGCCGCCGAGCCCCATCTCCCACATCATCTCCTCGGCATAGTGCGCCCACCCTTCGGCGAACGCGTAGCCGACGAACACGCGTCCGACGAGGGACGGGTTGCGGTTCGAGTGCAGGAACTGGAGGAAGTGGCCCGGCCAGACTTCGTGGACCGAGGTGAAGAGCAGGTCGGCCTGGCCCGGCAGATAGTCGCGCTGCTCGGCCGGCGTCCACGCTGGATCGGGCGGGGCGATGTAGTAGGTCGCCGGCAAACCCTTTTCGTACGGGCCGGGAATATCGATGTACGCGAAATTGGCGCGGTTGTACGGAGGCGCTTCGTCCACCTTCGCTTCTTCGAGACCCGGAATCGTGGCCACGCCGGCGTTCTGCACGAACATCTTCAGCACCGCCAGCTGGGCGCGTGCGCCCTCGACGGCCCCGCCTTTCGGCTTGTTCGCGTTCATCGTCGCGATGCACGCCTGAATCGTGGCGCCGGGCGCGTATGTCGCGCACGCCTCCCGAAGCGCCTGCTGGTTGCGAATCAGATCCGCGCGTCCGGCGGCTTCGAGCTCGGCGAGCGGCGTCGCGACGCCTTCGGTCATCTGCAGCATCCGGGCGAAGCGGTCCGCGCCCAGCACGAAGCTGCCGGTGGCGGCCGCGCGCTGCGATTCCAGCCAGGCGGCCAGCTCACGCATGGCGGCGGCGGCGCCGGCGTTGGCCGCGCTGAACTCCTTCTGGAGCGCCGCATCCTGTACACCGGCGAAGATGCCGGGCACGTCGCTCTGGTAGAAATCGGCAAAGCCGCGGAAGGCGGACACGCCGCGCTCGAGCAGGGGGCGCGCGAGCGGCGTCCGCAGGTTCGCGCGGATCTGGGCGGCGGCCTGCGACACGGCGCCTGCGTACGCGGTGTAGCCGCGCATCCGCACGTCGAGTGGCGCGTAGGTGCGCGTCAGGTACGGCGCAGGGTCGAGATTGTCGACGATCCAGTCCAGATACCAGGCCGGATTCGTGAAGGGCGCCTCGGCCACCTCGAGCCAGAAGAGATCGCGATCGAAACGCGCGATCAGATAGTCGCGCTCGAAGCGCTCCGCCTCGCTCAGACCGGCGTCAGCCACGGCCGCGGCCCGATCGCGTGACGCGTGCAGGCGGCGGATTTCATTCGCGATCCCCGTTGCGCTCCAGTCGGGCAGCCGTCCGTCGTAGTCATGGCGGCCCGCAACGACGGCGAACGCGGGATGCGCGTCGAGGTAGTCCTCGATCAGTGCGTCGCGCACGTTCGCCCAGTTCCCGCCGGCCGGCACGGCAGCATTGTCGGTGGTGCGACCGCAGGCCTGCAACAGGACCGATGCGATGAGAGAACACAGCACGGCAGCACCGCGCCTAGTCATCGACGCTTCCTCGCACCCGATGTTTTCGGCTGGCTTCGGCGCGTCCGCTTCGTCCCTCGACTCGCTCGGGACGCCCTGAGCTTGTCGAAGGGCGCGGAACCCGCCCTGCGTGCGAGTGGGGGCGGCGCCGCCGAACGCATCTCGATCGCGCGCGTGATGATTCTTTCGAACATCGCGCCCGCCTCGCCGCCGCGCGCCGGCCGGTTCGACGTCCAGATGTCGGGGTCCTCCTGCGACAGGATGTCCGCGAAATCGCCCTTGCTCTTGACGCTGGCCGGGGCGAACTCGGTGATGTCGACCGGTCCGGCCCACTCGTCGCGGTGCTTGATCAGGAGCCACGATCGATCGGTGCCGCCCGCGGCCCAGCGCGCCCCCTTCGTGCGCACCAGCACCCACGACCCCTTCAGCTTGTAGCCATCGAGCGTGAGCTTCAGATCCCCCTTCTTCAGCGCGGCATCCACATCGTCGACCTCGGGCGTCCACGTGCCGCGGTCCCACAGCATGACGATCCCCGCGCCGTAGCCCGACGGGATCACACCTTCGAACTCCCCGTACTCGACGGGATGATCCTCCACGTGCATCGCGAGACGTTTGACGGTTGGATCGAGCGACGGCCCCTTCGGCACGGCCCAGGACAGCAGCACGCCGTCGTGCTCGAGGCGGAAGTCGTAGTGCAGGTGGCTGGCTAGATGCTTCTGGACGCAGAAGAACCGCGCCTTTCCGGCGGGCGACCGGCGGGCGCGTGAACCGGCCGGCTCGGGTGAGGTGCGGAAGTCGCGCTTGCGCTTATATTCCTCGAGCGGCACTAGTTCACGCCTGCCTGCATCCGCCGGATCGGACGTGAGAACGCGACGAACAGCAGTCCGGCCGCTCCCGTCACGAGAGCCACCATGCCGAACAGCTCGACGCCGTTCTGCATCGCGGCCTCGATCGTTTCGGTGTCGGGCAGGAATCGCGTGACCAGGCCGGCGACGAGGTTGCCAATCGCCGCCCCCATGAACCACGTGCCCATCATCTGCCCGACCAGGCGCCCCGGCGCCAGCTTCGTCATGCTGCTCAGGCCGACCGGGCTCAAACACAGCTCGCCCACTGTGTGGAAAAAATAGGTGGCGACGAGCCACTGCATCCCCACGCGGCCGTCCGCGAGCGAGAGCGACGCCCACGCCATCACCACGAATCCCACGGCCAGAAGCGCCAGCCCCAGGCCGAACTTCGCCGCCATCGACGGGTTGCGGTGACCAAGACGCACCCACGTCATGCCGACGACGGGCGCGAGCAGAATGATCAGAATCGGATTGACGGCCTGCAGGGCGCCGGCCGTCATCTCGGTGCCGAAGATCGTGCGGTCGGTGAGGTCGCGCGCGAACAGGTTGAGCGCGGATCCGGCCTGCTCGAAGCCCGACCAGAACATGGCCGCGCCGAGCGATAGCAGGAAGCAGACCGTCAGGCGGCTTCGCTCGACGTCGTTGCGCGCGACGAAGAAAATCACGAAGGCGAAGTACGCCATGAACAGCGCCGTGACGACGTAGAAGACGCTTTCGGCAAAGACGGTGATCGGCAGGATGCCCTCCGCGGCCATCCAGCCGACGAGCGCCGCCAGCACCGCCGTCACGACGAGACCGGCGGCAAACTGGCGTCGGGCCGCCGCAAGCCGCTGCGGCTGCCCCGAGTCTTCCTTCAGCTCCCCGGCGCCGCGGAGGTGACGCTGGCCGGCGACGTACTGCACGAGCGCGAAGGTCATGCCGACACCCGCGGCGGCGAACCCGTAATGCCAGTTGACCCAGAGGGCGCCTTCGCGCGGCTCTCCGAGCCACGAGCAGACGAGCGGCCCGAGGAAAGCGCCCACGTTGATGCCCATGTAGAAGATCGAGAACCCCGCGTCGCGCCGCGCGCCTTGTTCCGTGTAGAGGTCCCCGACAATCGCGCTGATGTTCGGCTTGAGGAGCCCGGTGCCGAGCACGATGAGGAACAGGCCGAGATAGAAGGTCGTGATCGACGGCACCGCGAGGCTGTAATGGCCGAGCGCGATCAGCACGCCGCCGTACAGGACGGCGCGGCGCTGGCCGACCAGGCGATCCGCGATCCATCCGCCCGGCAGCGCAAGCGCGTACACCCCGAAGGTGTACAGACCGTACACGGCGCCGGCGGTCGTCGCGTCGTAGCCGAGTCCGCCCGCGGCCGGCGCTGCGGTCATGAACAGAATGAGCAGGGCGCGCATCCCGTAGTAGCTGAAGCGCTCCCACATTTCGGTGAAAAAGAGCGTGGAGAGCCCGATGGGATGACCGAAGAAGGTCGATTCCGCCACGTCGCTCGTCGTCCTGCCAGCCAGCATAAACCTTTTTCATACAATGAGGGGGTGCGGGCGCTCCTCATCTCCACCTACGACCTCGGCCGGCAGCCGTTTGGCCTGGCATCTCCAGCCGCCTGGCTGCGGCGGAGCGGGGTCGAGGTCGACTGTGCCGACACGTCGCGCGAGCCGCTCGACGACGGCCGGATTGCGGCCGCGTCGCTCGTGGCCTTCTATCTGCCGATGCACACCGCGACGCGGCTGGCGGCGCCGCTCATCGACCGCGTGCGCGCGATCAACCCGGACGCGCGCCTCTGCGCGTACGGCCTGTACGCGCCGCTCAATGCCGACTGGCTTCGGGCCCACGGTGTCAGCAACGTCCTCGGCCCCGAGGCGGAGGCGGATCTGGTGGAGCTGGCGAACGCCCAAAGCCTAAAGACCAAAGCCTCAGGTCTGCCTCGTCTGCAGTTCATCGCGCCCGATCGGGCCGGCCTGCCGCCGCTCGCGCAGTACGCCTCGCTGCGGATGCCCGACGGCTCCCGCCGCACGATCGGGAGCACCGACGCCACACGGGGCTGCAAGCATCTCTGCCGCCACTGTCCGATCGTGCCGGTCTATCAGGGCCGCTTCCGTGCGGTGCCGATTGAGGTCGTGCTCGACGACATCCGCGCCCAGGTGGCGGCCGGCGCCCAGCACATGTCGTTTGGCGACCCCGACTTCTTCAACGGCCCGACACATGCCCGTCGTCTGGTGGAGCAGCTGGCGCGCGAGTGGCCCGGCCTCTCGTACGACGTGACGATCAAGATCGAGCACCTGCTGCGCCATGCGGAGCTGCTGCCGCTGCTCCGCGAGACCGGATGTCTCTTCGTGACGAGCGCCGTGGAATCGATTGACGACGCCGTGCTCGAGAAGCTGAAGAAAGGGCACACACGCGCCGATTTCGTCCGGGCCGTCGCACGCTGCCGCGACACGGGCCTGACGCTGTCGCCGACCTTCATCCCCTTTACGCCGTGGACGACGCTCGAGGGGTACCTCGAGCTGCTGGATCTGGTCGACGAGCTGGATCTGGTCGAGCACGTCGCTCCCGTGCAGCTCGGGATCCGGCTGCTCGTCACGGCGGAATCTCCGCTCCTGGAGCTGCCGGACATCCGTGCGCAGAGCAACGCGTTCGATCACGCGTCGCTGACGTGGCCATGGCGCCATGCCGATCCACGGGTCGACGTGCTGCAGGCCGGCGTCATGCGGCTCGTCGGCGCGAGCGGCGCCCAGCCGCGAGCGGCGGTATTTGCGGCGATCGACGCCATGTCCTGCGGTCACGCGGGCCGACCGGCGGCATCCCGCCGTACGACCGAGCGCCCCGCGGTGCCGTGCGTGAGCGAACCGTGGTACTGCTGCGCCGAGCCGTTGGAGAACGTGTGAGACGCGTTCTCGTCGTCGCGGCCACGACTGGCTATCAGATTCGCTCGTTCAGCGAGGCGGCCGAGGCGCTCGGCATCCGCCTCGTATTTGCCAGCGACCGCTGCGACCAGCTCGAGGATCCGTGGTGGGATCAGGCGATTCCGGTGCGCTTTCACGACGCAGCTCGTTCGATCGCCGCCGTCGTCGACGCGTGCGCGGCGTCGCCACCCGACGGCATCGTGGCGGTCGGCGATCGGCCCGTCGTGCTGGCGGCGCATCTGGCGAGCGCCTTCGGCCTGCCTGGCCATCCGCCCGCGGCCGCGGAGACGAGCTGCAACAAGCTGCTGACCCGGCGCGCGCTCCAGGCGGCGGGTCTGCCGACGCCCTCGTTCGCAGCCGTGTCACTCGACGCCGATGTCGCGGCACTGGCCCGCCGCCTGAGGTATCCGGCGGTCGTCAAGCCGCTGGCGTTGTCGGGGAGCCGCGGCGTGATGCGCGTCGATGACGCGGAGGGGTGCGTGGCCGCGTTCGAGCGGCTGCGTGCGCTGCTGCACTCGGCTGACGTGCGCGCCGAGCGCGACGTGGCGCACGACCAGGCGCTTGTCGAGTCCTTCATTCCCGGCGTCGAGTGCGCGGTCGAGGGGCTGCTCGATCACGGCACGCTGCGCCCGCTGGCGATCTTCGACAAGCCCGATCCGCTCGACGGACCATTCTTCGAGGAGACGATGTATCTGACGCCATCGGCGGCGCGGGCCGACGTCCAGCATCGCATCGTTGCCGCGGTCGACGCCGCCGCGCGCGCGATGGGCCTCCATCACGGCCCGATCCATGCGGAATGCCGCGTCGACGGATCGACCGTGTACGTCCTGGAGGTAGCCGCGCGGCCGATCGGCGGACTCTGTTCTCGTGCGCTGCGGTTCGAGTCAGGTCGCCTCTCGCTGGAGGAGCTCATCCTGCGGCACGCGATCGGTGAGGATGTCTCGAGCTGTACGCGCGAAACAGCGGCGTCAGGCGTGATGATGATTCCGATTCCGGGGCGCGGCATCTTTCGAAGGGTCGACGGAGTCGAGGCTGCGCGCGCTGTACCCGGCGTCGTGGACCTGCGCATCACCGCGAAGCCCGACGCGCGCCTCGTGCCGCTGCCCGAGGCCAAGAGCTATCTTGGGTTCATCTTTGCGCACGGCGACGAGCCGGCATCCGTCGATCGCGCCCTTCGCGCGGCGCACGCGCACCTGCACTTCGTGATCGATCGCGAGGTCGCGCTGGTGTCCTGATGACCGTTATTTGGACTGCTGCGGAACGTAGCCGGGGGGAAGGGCGGCGCCCTCGCCGAAGAAAAAGTCTTCCATGTGCTTGGCGATGAGATCCTGCGCCTCTTTCTGCCACGGCATCAGCCGGTACTCGTTGAGGATCATCTTCTGGCGCTCTTCCCAGAGCTTCCATGCCTGGGCCGAGACGCTCTCATAGATCCGCTGCCCCAGTTCCCCGGGCCAGGGTGATGCATCGAGCCCGGGCAGATCCTTCTGAAACTTCACGCAGTGCACGGTGCGGCCGGTCTGATTCGTCGCCTCGGCGTCGATCGGCCGGGGCGGAGCGCATTCGTCCATACGCTGATGGTAGCTGTTCTCACTGCCTACTGCCTACCGCGTCCTGCCTGCTAGTTGTCGTGACTTGATTCAGATTCCAACCTCAACTGTCGCGTTCTGCGTCAGCACGCGGCGGGCCGATTCGGCGCGCGCCGCTGCTCCAGATGATTGACTCCGCGCCAGTTACGGGTGCCCGTCGCTCCTGGCTGGGCTCGGCACATCTCTTGAACCCAGCCGGCCGTGCTCGGCTGACCCCCGGCGGGGCTGTTCGGACAAGGAGGATGCCGTGGAGGGACTACGGAAAGAGCGTCGTGGATTTGCGTCGATGTCATCCGAGAAGCAGCGCGAGATCGCCAGCAAAGGGGGTCGTGCCGCGCACGAAAAGGGTACGGCGCACGAGTGGACGCCGGACGAAGCGCGCACGGCCGGCCGCAAAGGCGGTCAGATCAGCCGTGGCGGCCGCGGACGCCTGATGCCCGCCGCCCCTCTGATTCCCGGTCCACTGGGAGTAAGATCACTCGAGTAAACGGGTGCGCATACGGACACTCTGCTGCGCGCTGGCGTGGCTGACGCTTGCGGGTGGCGCTGCGGCGCAGACGCCAGCGCCACCCGCGCCGACGACGACCTCTACTCAGACCAGCATCACCCAGGACGAAGTCGTTCTTCAGGGTGACACCACACCACGACCTGCGCTGCCGACGTTCTTCGGCGACACCGGATTTTGGTTCGTGCCGACCGCGGAGACGATGCCGGCCCGTCGCTGGTCGCTCAGCGTCTTCCGGGCGAACTTCGATCGCCGACAGGGGTTGACCGATGTGAATCAGATCGGCCTCACCGGCGCGTTCGCCGTCACCG
>CAZGLC010000039.1:6615-24009 GCA_964526235.1 uncultured Bifidobacteriaceae bacterium | reverse complement strand
TAACGCAGCCGCCCCACCAGATCGACGAACTCCTGCGGGTAGTCCGAGTCGAACGCGACCACGAAGTCCTGATCGTCGATGCCGTAGCTGTAGCTCGAGTTCAGGCTGACGCCCTTGAACGGCGCGGAGGCGGCGATATGCTCGTCCATCATCCCCTGCCGCGCGTGGGGCGACAGGCGGTACCACGACCGCGTCTTCGAGAAGGGGTACACGAACAGGAACTTCCCCTGGCCCGGCAGCAGCTCGACGCCCTCCCCGGCGCCCTTGAGACGGTTGACGTACTGCGACCGGCGCTGCAGCGAAAGGAAGCTGTGCACCTGCGACAGGTAGGCGCCCAGCCGCGACCGCCTGATTGCCGCTTCCATCGACTGGAAGCACAGCGGGTCGAACGCCATCCGCCAGAGCATGAAGTCGACGTCCGCGCGCAGGCCCACAAGTGAGTACGTGCGGAGGATCAGGTCCTCCGAAGACTCCCACTTCCGCACCAGTTCGATGAACTCGGTCCCCGCCGCCCGCCGCTCGTCGGCGGGGAGCCGCCGGAACACCCGGTCGAGCCGGTAGAACGAATAGTTCAGGAACTGGCGGCGTTGCCTGTCCGGGTCCTTGCCCGTGACGATCCCGGTCGGGTCGAGGTCGACGGAGGGGCCGCGGCGGGGCGGCGGGCCCTGGGACACGCCGGCTATGATAGGAAAGATCTACCGGAATTGTCACGGGCCGTGGACAACCTCTATTTCTCTGTCACCGCGGTGACGGCGTTCTTCGCGCTGCTGGTCGTGGTCCTCGTGATCGGTCTTGCGATCAAGTACCGCGACCCCAGGTCCATCCCGCTGGAGCTCGGCTGGTCCATCGTCCCGTTTTTCGTGTCGATCGTGATCTTCGCCTGGGCCACGAGATCGTGTTCGTCCATCTGAATCAGGCACCTCAGGCACAGTAAAGTACCGGGATGCTCGGTCCGATCCGTTCCCTCCTTTTCGTGCCCGGCACGCGGCCGGACCGGTTCGAGAAGGCGATGCGGGCGGGCGCCGACGCCGTCGCCTTCGATCTCGAGGACGCGGTCGACCCCGCGCACAAGGAACGGGCGCGCGCGCTGATTGCTGAGTTCCTGGCGACGCCGCCCTCCACCGCGGCGCTCCGGCTCGTCCGGTTCAACGCCGTGCAGACGGCGCTCGGCGCCGCCGACCTCGAGTATTTCCGAGGCGTCGAGGGGTACGACGGCATCCTGCTGCCGAAAGTGGAGACCCCGGGCGTGCTCGAAACCGTGGCGCGCGTATTCGCCGGGAGGGTGCCGCCGCGGCGGGCGCCGCCGCTCCTGCCGCTCCTCGAGTCGCCCCGCGCGATTCTGCGCGCCGCCGACATCGCCGCGGCCGATGCGCCGGTCGCCGCGCTCCTCTTCGGCGCCGAGGATCTGACGGCCGAGCTGGCCGTGCCGCGCACCATCGACGGCGAGGAGCTCGTTGTTGCACGCGGGCAGGTGGTGCTCGCCGCCGCCGCCGCCGGCGCCGAGCCGATCGACGCCGTGTTCACCAATCTCGAGGATCTCGCAGGGCTGCGACGCGACGCCGAGCGGGCGCGCGCCGCCGGCTTCCGCGGCAAGATGGCGATCCACCCGAAGCAGGTGGCCGTCATCAACGAGGTGTTCACCCCCTCGGCGGCCGACGTCGAGCGCGCGCGCCGCCTCGTCGAGGCATTCGAGCGCGCGTCCGCCGCCGGCGAAGGCGTCACGCGGATGGGCGCGGAGATGGTCGAGCTCCCCATCGTCGAACGCGCACGCCGCACACTCGCGCTGGCGGCGCGCTACGGCGGATCGTGAGCGCATCGAGCGCCGCGCCGCCGCTGGCCGGCGTCACCGTCGTCACGCTCGAGCAGGCCGTGGCCGCTCCGTTTGCCACGCGGCAGTTGGCCGATCTCGGAGCCCGCGTCATCAAGATCGAGCGCCCCGACGGCGGAGACTTCGCGCGCGGCTACGACACGAGCGTCAAGGGGCTCTCGGCCCATTTCGTCTGGCTGAACCGGTCGAAGGAGTCGCTGACGCTCGATCTGAAGAACGCGGCCGCGGCCGAGGTCGTCCGGCGGCTGCTCGCCCGCGCCGACGTCTTCGTGCAGAACCTCGCGCCCGGTGCCACCGATCGGCTCGGTCTGTCCGCGGACACGCTTCGCGCGCGCCATCCGCGGCTCATCGTCTGCAACGTGTCCGGGTACGGGTCCACCGGACCCTACGCGGCGAAGAAGGCGTACGACCTGCTCGTGCAGAGCGAAACCGGCGTGGTGTCGATTACCGGGACTGAGGGAGCGCCATCACGCGTCGGCATCTCGATCGCCGACATCGCGGCCGGGATGTACGCCTATTCGGCGGTGCTGACCGCGCTCATCCGGCGGCACACGACCGGGGCGGGCGCGACGATCGATCTGTCGCTCTTCGATGCGCTCGTCGAGTGGATGGGGTTTCCGCTGTACCACACGGCCTACACCGGCCAGGAGCTGCGCCGCAGCGGCCCCAATCACCTGTCGATCGCGCCGTACGGGCCGTTCCGCGCCGCCGACGGACACATTTTTCTCTCCATCCAGAACCCGCGCGAGTGGATCCGCTTCTGCGGCGACGTGCTCGGCCGGCCGGGCATGCACGACGAGGAGCGGTTCCGGACCAACGAGCAGCGCGTGAAGCATCGCGACGCGCTTCGCGCGGTGATCGAAGAGGCCTTCGCCTCGCTGTCGGTCGACGAGGTGGCGGCGCGGCTGGAACAGGCGCAGATTGCCTGCGCCCGGATGAACTCCGTGCGCGAGGTGCTGGAGCACCCGCAGCTGGTGCTGCGCGGCCGCTGGACGGAGATCGGCTCCGAGGCAGGCACGCTGCGGGCGGTGAAGCCGCCGGTGACGATCGACGGCGTCGAGCCGGTGATGGGCGCCGTGCCGGCGCTCGGCCAGCACACCGGCGCGATACTCGAGGAGCTCGGGTTCAACCGCGAAACGGTCGCGGGTTGGCGGAAGGAAGGGATGATCTGATGGCAGTGAAAGAAGGATGGACCGGGCGCGTGTTCGAGGACTTCCAGGTGGGCGACGTCTACGAGCATCCGCTCGGCCGGACGGTGCTCGAGGCCGACAACATCTGGTTCTCCTGCCTGACGATGAACACGAACGCGATTCATTTCGACGGCGAATATGCGAGCCGCACGCAGTTCGGCAAGCGCCTCGTGAACTCGTGCTTCACGCTCGCGCTCGTTACCGGCCAGTCGGTGATCGACCTCACGGTGAATGGCGTCGCCAACCTCGGGTGGGACGAGGTGACCCTGCCGAATCCGCTGTTCGAGGGGGACACGGTCTACTCACGCAGCGAGGTGCTCGAGACCCGGCCGTCGAAGAGCAAGCCGTCGATCGGCATCGTCCGCGTGAAGAGCACGGGCTCCAACCAGCACGGGGTCACCGTGATCGAGTTCACCCGCACGTTCATGGTGTACCGCCGGGGACACGTCCCGAAGGTGCCGCGCGGTCAGAAATAGATCCACGTGACGCCTGGATTGACAGGGTCCAGCCGGAAGGATGCGACGACCGTCATCGTCTTGAGATGGCGGTGCAGCGCGTCGCGAATGCGTCCCAATCCCTTGCCATGGACGACCTCGAGACGGTCGGCGTCGCGCCGCAGCGCCGTGTCGATCGCCTCGTCCACGCGCGCGAGCGCCTCCTCGACGGTGAGCCCATGAAGATCGATCATCGGCGCGGCAGCCACCGTCGCGTCGGCGGCCGGTGTCGCCGCGTGGGGCGATTCGGGGCGCGCGCGCGTCTTCCTGCGCGGCTCAGAGGGGGCGGCGAGGTCGCCTTCGCGGCACGACACGGTGGTGTTCTCGACCTGCACGCGGTAGTGCCCGCCGCGGCCGGCCTCGACGACGACTCCCGGCTTGCGGCCGAGCGGCAGAACGACGACGCGGCTGCCGATCTCAAATGCCATGTGTAGGCCGGGTCCTCCGGACCCGCCGATCCGCTAATCTTATTCGGTGTCTGTGACCTCTCCGCCGCGCGTTGCCGTCGTGCAGGCCGCGCCGGTCGCCTTCGACGTCGCGCGCACGCTCGAGAAAGTCCGCGAGCTGACCGCCGACGCGAAGCGCCGTGGCGCGCGTCTCGTGCTCTTTCCGGAAGCCTACGTTTCGGCATACCCCCGGGGCCTTGATTTCGGCGCGACCGTCGGCGCCCGCACGGCCGAAGGACGGGATCAGTTCCGCCGCTGCTGGGAGAGCGCCATCGACGTGCCGGGCCCCCACGTCGACGCGCTGGCTGGGACGGCGCAGGCCAACGGCGTGTATCTCGTCATCGGGGTCGTCGAGCGCGAGCGTGGCACGCTCTATTGCACCGTGCTGTTCTTCGGACCCGACGGCGCGTACCTTGGCAAGCACCGGAAGCTGATGCCGACGGGGAGCGAGCGGCTCGTGTGGGGGTTCGGGGATGGATCCACGATGCCCGTCTTCGACACCGAGATCGGCAGAGTGGGCGCGGTGATCTGCTGGGAGAACTACATGCCGCTCCTGCGCGCGGCGATGTACGGCAAGGGCGTGGAGATCTACTGCGCGCCCACCGCCGACGGCCGCGACACGTGGCTGCCGACGATGCAGCACATCGCGCTGGAGGGGCGATGCTTCGTGCTCTCGGCCAACCAGTTCGCGCGCCGGTGCGATTACCCGGAAGACTACCCGACGAGATTCGGCGACGACCCGGAAACGGTGCTGTCGCGCGGCGGCAGCTGCATCGTCGATCCGCTGGGCCGCGTGCTGGCGGGCCCCGACTTCACGGGCGACGCCATCCTCGTCGCCGAGATCGATCGCGGCGAGATCGCCCGCGCGCGGCTCGACTTCGATGCCGTCGGACATTATGCGCGCCCCGACGTCTTTCGGCTGGTGGTGGATGAATCGCCGAAGACGCCCGTCGCGTTCAACGATGCGCCTCCGAAGCCTGTGACGCGCGCGGCCAAGCGGCCGGCACGGCGCCGCTAAGTCTCAACCCTGCCTGGTTCCGACGACGAGCGGCGGGAGCCGGAACGCGCGCTGCAGCCGGGTGTAGAGCGTGCCGAAGGCGCCGGCGCCCACGAGCGCGCCGGCGAGCGCCGCCAGCGCATAGACCTTCCCTTCGCCGACGTTGACGAAGATCGGCCCCGGACACATCCCCGCCATCGACCAGCCGACGCCAAAGAGCACACCGCCGGCGACGTTGCCCGGATTGAACGGCCGCGGGTCCAGCCTGACGGGGCCGCGCCGGGTGCGGCCCACCTTTTTCACCAGCCACAGGCCGGGCGCCGTCAACGCCACGGCCGTCGCGATGATGCCGTAGAGCTGAAATTCCTCCAGCAGGAACATGCCCTGGATGTAGTTGTAGTCGGCCGCGCCCGAGCGGCTCAGGATGAATCCGAACGCGGTGCCGAGCAGCAGGTACAGCAGCATCGCTCGATCCTTTACACGAACACGACGCGATAGATGAACTGCGTCGTGACGAAGCCGCCCGCCATGAAGCTGAGGGTCGTCACGACGCTCGGCAACTCGAGGTTCGACATGCCGAAGATGCCGTGCCCGCTCGTGCAGCCGCCGCCGAGCCGCGTGCCGAAGCCGATGAACAACCCGCCGACAAACATCCACGCCAGCTTGCCCGCCGGACCGTATCCGATCCGCGCGTCGAACATGCCGAGGTCCCACACGGGTGTCCACCCGCCGCCGGCGATCGTCGAGACCGCGCCGCCCAGCACGAGACCGCCGATGAACGGCAGGCGCCACGCGCGGCTTGCCAGCAGCGCCTCGCGGCGGAAGTAGGTTTGCCGCAGCACCAGGCTGCACACGTCCTCGAAGCCGCTGGAGATGCCGAGACGCCGGTTCGCCAGCACGAGAAGGAGCAGCGTCACGGCGGCGATGCCGGCGCCCGCCGCCGCCCAGTGCAGCGGCGGCAATCCGTTCAGGATGAGCGGCATGCGGTCATTCTATCGAACCCTTTGATACACTCGTTTTCTGCTGGAGGGTCTCATGCCACGACGCATCGCCGCATCATTTGCCGCTGTCGGGTTTGCCGGCGTGGGAGCCATACTCGCCGCGCAAGGCGGCGCGCCGCCCGCCTGCACGCCGGGCAACGGCGGCATGACGCTCCCCGCAGGATTCTGCGCCGTTGTCGTCGCCGAGAATCTCGGCACCGGGCGGCATCTAGACGTGGCGGCCAACGGCGACATCTACGTGGCGCTGCGGAACACGCAGGACGCCAAGGGCGCGATCGTCGCGCTGCGCGACACCAACGGCGACGGCCGGGCCGACGTGCGCGAGCGCATCGGCACCGAGGGCGGCACCGGGATCGCGCTGCACAACGGCTATCTGTACTTTGCGGAGAACGACTCACGCATCGTGCGCTACCGGATGACGCCGGGACAGCTGAAGCCGGCGGGTGCGCGCGAGGAGATAGCCACACTGCCCGAGCAGCGCTCGCACGCCGGCAAAGGGCTCGCCTTCGACGGCAAGGGCGGCGTGTACGTCAACATCGGCGCGCCGTCGAACGCCTGTCAGGCGGACGACCGTAAGGAGGGCGTGCCGGGCCAGAAGCCGTGCCCGCTGCTCGATCAGTCCGGCGCGATCTGGCGCTTCGACGCCAACCGCACCGGACAGACGCTCACGGATGGCGCCCGCCGCTATGCGACCGGCTTCCGCCAGATGCTCGCCGTCGCGTGGCACGACGGCAGCCTCTATCTCGTACAGCATGGCCGCGATCAGCTCGACACGCTCTGGCCGAAGTTCTTCAACCAGCAGCAGAATGCGGAACTGCCGGCCGAGGAGTTCCTCCGGGTGACCGACGGCGGGACGTATGCGTGGCCGTACTGCTATTACGACTGGCAGCAGAACCGGCGCGTGCTGATGCCGGAGTACGGCGGCGACGGGAAGATGCAGGCCGACTGCGCGAAGTACCCGGCGCCGCTCGTCGGCTTCCCGGGCCACTACGCACCGAACGCGCTGCTGTTCTACACCGGCACGCAGTTCCCCGAGAAGTACCGTGGCGGCGCGTTCATCGCGTTCCACGGGTCGTGGAACCGCGCGCCGCTGCCGCAGGCCGGCTACCGCGTCGCGTTCGTGCCGTTCCGCGGCGGCAAGGTGACCGGACAGTGGGAGACGTTCGCCGACGGCTTCGCGGGCAGGACGCCGCTCGCGCGCCCCGAAGACGCTGTCGCACGGCCGACCGGCCTGGCGCAGGGCCCGGACGGCTCGCTCTACATCAGCGACTCGGTCAAGGGGACGATCTGGCGCGTGGTGTACCGGGGAGGCAAGTGATGGTGGTCGGACGCACGACCCTCGCGGCCGCCGCGCTGGCGTTCGCGATCGCGGGTCTTGCCGCGATCGTCGGCGCGCAGCAGGCGCGGCCGGCGCCGCGTCCCCCGGCGGGCGTGCAGCCCCTGGCGGTCGATCTCTTCACGACCAAAAACTTCTACCTCGATCGCAAGTACTGGACCGACCGGCGGTACGTCCGCTGCAACACGCCGCGGCAGCTGACCGACATGTGGCGCGACAACCGGGTCGGCGAATGGGGCGACTGCAGCCACGATCGCGATGTCGCGCGCATCGTGACGCCGCACCCGTACAAGACCGCGCAGGAACACTACGAGACGCTCCTGGCGGAGGCGCGGAAGGCCGGCGGGCCCACCGTGCACACGCGCCAGTCGCTGCCGCAGTGGGACGGATGGTACCTGCGCCAGTCGCCCGACGAGCAGTGGACCTACGGGCGCAACCTCCAGACGTCGACCATGGTGTCGCTGCTCACGCCCGAGTACCAGAAGCGCATGGTGCAGATGAACTACCACGAGGCCGTGAGCAACGCGCCGCAGTGGATGGCGGCCTTCTGCTACCCGGAAGGCATGATGCGGTGGTGGTCGCAGTTCACCTTCGGCGGCCCCATCGAGCTCATCATGACGCCCTCTCAGGTACAGATGCTCGGGGGCAGCGCCGACAACCTCCTGCGGAAGATCCTGATCGGGCAGACGCACGTGCAGCAGGTGCCGCAGTGGTTCGGCGAGACGGTGGCGTTCTGGAACGGGAACACGCTGGTCGCCTGGACCGCCAACGTGCAGGGGTGGACGATCTCACATGCGATGTTCGAGTACAGCAGCTCGCTCGAAATCGTCGAAGTGTTCAGGCCGAGCGCCGACGGCAAGGCGATCACCGTCGAAGCCACCTTCTACGATCCGGAGGCGTTTGCCCAGCCGCTGCACATCGTCACGCCGTGGGAGCGGCAGGCAGGTCCGGACTCCGACACCCGCCACACGTTTGTCGAATGCCGCGTCCAGAGTACGATCATGAACGGGCCGGACGGACGTCCGACGCAGCTCACCCCGGTGGACGACGGGTTTATCGACTACTTCGGCCGGCCATGGGCGCAGAACTGGGAGAAGCACTTCGAGCAGGGCTGGGACAAGCCGAACGAGTGAGGAGCAGGCTGTGAAGACCACGTTCTCGGCGGCACTCCTGGGAGCCGTGCTGGCGGCGGCGCCGCTCGCCGCGCATCATTCGTTTGCGATGTACGACCAGACCCAGACGAAGACGATGACTGGGAAGCTCACCCGCTACATCCCGGGGTCGAACCACGCGCAGTTCATTTTCGAGGTGCTCGGTCCGGACGGAACATCGACGATCGGCAGCGACGGGAAGGCGGTCGTCTGGGGCGTCGAGACCGCATCGGCGGCGGCGATGGCGCGCCGGGGCCTCTCGCCGAAGACCTTTCCGCTGGGCTCCGTCTTCTCGGTGACGCTCTTCCCGCTGCGCGACGGCCGTCCCTTCGGCGCGATGACCGGCGACTTCATCACGTGCGGGATGGCCATGCCGTCGGGCGGGTGCACCAAAGCGACCGGCAAGGTCCTCGTCATCGAAAACAATTAGCGGCCGCTACTTCACCATTTTTTCCAGCAATTCGACGATCGCGGTCGCGCGCGCGAGCGGATCCTGCAACTCGAGGAGCCGCTGCCGCGCCCCGCGCTCCTCCAGCGGCAAGAACTGCGAGAGCAAATCGACGAGCGTGTCGTCGGGCATCCCCGGCGGCGGCTGTCCGACCGGCAGCTTGTCGGCGAGCGCGTCGAGCAGCGTCTCGAGCCGCTTCCGCCGCTCGGCGAGCGCGGCGGTCTTCCTGTCGTCGAGCGGCTCGGGAATCGTCTCGATGCGCGCGAGCCGGTACGGCCGGCTGTTGTCCTCGCTCGTGACCCGGAACTTCACGAGCCCGCCCAGCACGATGTTGTACCGGCCGTCGGGCAGCTCCTCGTACTCGGTGATGAGGCCCGCGCAGCCGATCGGAAAGATCGCCGGCCGCCCTTCGTAATCGGCTTCGTAGCCCGGCTGCAGCGTCACCATCCCGATGATGCGGTCGCCCTTCAGGGCATCGGCCACCATCGTCCGGTAGCGCGCCTCGAAGATGTGCAGCGGGTACGTCCCGTTCGGGAAGAGCGTCGCGCCCTCGAGCGGGAAGATCGGAATCACCGACGGCACGCCGCCCGCTGGAGGCGCTTTCGCCGCGGCTGTCTGCGCGGAGGCCGGAGCAGGCGCGGCGACGAGCATGGCCGTCACGAGGGCGAGGGTGAGCGTTCTCATAAGTGGCGATCCTTCGTCTCCTCCGTCGTGAGGAGGCCGGCCAGCGTCAGCACCGCGGCGCCCGTCAGATAGTAGCCCACATACTGCAGGCCGTACGTGTTGGCGAGCCACGTGGCGATGTAGGGCGCGAGCGACGCGCCGAAGATGCCGGCGAGATTGAACGCAATCGAGCTCCCCGTGTACCGCACCGCCGTGGGGAACAGCTCCGACAGGACGGTGCCGAGCGGTCCGTAGGTCAGCCCCATCAGGCCGAGGCCGATCGCGAGCGTCAGCACGGCGCCGGCCGTGCCCATGACAAAGAGCGGCGCCAGCACCAGGCCGAACACGCCGATCGCGATCGTGGCGGCGAGGAGCACGCGGCGGCGTCCGCGCTCGGCCAGCATCGCCGACATCGGAATCATCACCGCGAAGCACACGACGCCGACGAGCTGGATCTGCAGAAACTGCGCGCGCGTGAACCCGAGCTCGCTCGTGCCCCACGACAGCGTGAACACCGTCATCAGATAGAAGACGACGAACGTGGCGAGCGAGATGAGCGTGCCGGCGACGACCGTTCCCCCGTACCGGCCGAAGACCACGGCGATCGGCATCCTCACGCGCTCCTGCCGCTCGACCGCGGCGGCAAAGACCGGCGTTTCGGTGATCGTCAGCCGCACGTACAGGCCGACGAGCACGAGCACGGCACTGGCGAGAAACGGCAGGCGCCAGCCGAACGCGAAGAACTGCTCGTTGTCCAGCCAGCCGGTGAGGGCCAGAAAGGTCGTCGTCGACATGAAGAAGCCGAGCGGTGCGCCGAGCTGCGGAAACATGCCGTACCACGCGCGGCGCCCCGGCGGCGCGTTCTCGATGGCCAGGAGCACCGCGCCGCCCCATTCGCCGCCGAGACCGAGTCCCTGTCCGAAGCGGCAGAGGGCGAGGAGCGCCGGCGCCGCCAGCCCGATGGCGTCGTAGGTCGGCAGCGCGCCGATCGCCACCGTTGACACGCCCATCGTGAGGAGCGCCGCAATGAGCGTCGTCTTGCGGCCGACGCGGTCGCCGAAGTGCCCGAAGAGCGCGGAGCCGAGCGGCCGCGCGAAAAACGCGATGCCGAAGGTCGCGAGCGACGCCAGCCTCGCGGTGGCCGGATCGGAGGCCGGAAAGAAGAGCACGGGGAACACGAGCACGGCGGCTGTGCCGTAGATATAGAAGTCGAAGAATTCGATCGTGGTGCCGATGAGGCTGGCAAACAGTACCTGAGCGGGCGTGTTGACGCGGGTATCGGCCAAGAAATCAAATCATAGGGGGTCGCATATAGGATCTGATCACGAAGATGCAGATCGACGTCGCACATCTGGAGGGGCACCGCGCTGCGGCTCGAGGGCGCCATCCGCGATCACGCCACCCGCCGCCGCCGCGCGTTCGTCCGCTTCTTTGCCTGCGAGACGGATTTCTCGCACGAGCCGCCGGACACGCCGCTCCCCGCGGCGGTCGCCGACGGCACTGAGCCGCTGCTCATCGTCGGCGCGCTCGCCGGAGGGGAATTACTGTCCTTGACAACGCCTGACAGTTGACGAATCATCTCGGCCTTCGCCCGAACCACTTCCTTTCAGCGGGGTCCCCAGCGCGCGGATTGTGCGCGATGGGGTGCCGAGCCGGGGGCCAACCATGGGTGTTCCCGTCGAGATTCGCGTCAACGTCAACGGCACGCTCCACACACACAGCGTCGAGCCGCGGCTGCTGCTCGTGCACTACCTGCGCGACGTCTGCGGCCTCACCGGCACGCACGTCGGCTGCGAGACGAGCCTCTGCGGCGCGTGCACGATCCTGGTCGACGGCAAGGCGGTCAAATCGTGCACGATGTTCGCCGTCCAGGCCGACGGCGGCGCCGTGACGACGATCGAGGGTCTGGCCGCAAACGGCGACCTGCATCCGATTCAGCAGCAATTCTGGGAGCACCACGCGCTGCAGTGCGGCTTCTGCACGCCGGGGATGGTGCTGACGGCGGTGCAGATGCTCGCGGATCAGCCGACGCCGACGCGCGAGGAGATCGCGCACGGGCTGAAAGGCAATCTGTGCCGCTGCACCGGGTACACGCACATCATCGATGCGGTGGAACACGCCGCGAAGCGGTAATCGGCCATGAGCACACTAGTCAAAGAGAAAGTCGGCTACATCGGCAAGGCGATGAAGCGGGTCGAGGACCCGCGGCTCCTGCGCGGCATCGCAACGTATGTGGACGATCTGCGGCTGCCGGGGATGCTCCATGCCGCGTTCGTCCGCAGCCCGCACGCGCACGCGCGCATCGTCCGGATCGACGGCGCGGCGGCGAAGAAGATGACCGGAGTGGTGGGCGTCTTCGCGGGCGCCGATGTCAACGCACACTGCGGCACGGTGCCGTGTGCCGCGGGCATGCCCGACATGAAGGCGCCGAAGCACACCGCGCTCGCCGGCGACCGCGCCTACTTCGTCGGCCACGCGGTGGCGGTCGTCGTGGCGGCGACGCCGTATGCGGCGGTGGACGCCGCCGCCGCGGTGGAAGTCGACTACGCGCCGCTGCCGGCGGTCGTCGACCCTGAAAAGGCGCTGGAGAAGGGCTCGCCCCTCACGCACCCTGACCTCGGCACCAACCTGGCGTTCACCTGGAACCTGTCGGGGGGCGACATCGATGCGGCGTTCAGCAGCGCCGACCGGGTCATCAAACAGCGGATGTACCACCAGCGCCTGACGCCGATGGCGATCGAGCCGCGGGGCTGCGTCGCCTCGTTCGACCGCGGCGCCGGCACGCTGACGCTCTGGACCTCGACGCAGATCCCGCACCTGATCCGGACGCTCCTTCCCGGCATGATCGGCATCGCCGAAAACAAGCTTCGGATCGTCGCGCCCGAGGTCGGCGGCGGCTTCGGGTCGAAGCTGAACGTCTATGTCGAGGAGGCGCTCTGCTCGTACCTGGCGATGCGGCTCGGCGCGCCGGTCAAGTGGATCGAGAGCCGTCGCGAGAACGCCGCGTCCACGATCCACGGCCGCGATCAGATCGGATACTACGAGGTGGCCGTCAAGAATGACGGCACGATCCTCGGCCTCCGCAACCGGACGATTGCGGATCTCGGGTCGTACCTGCAACTGCTGACGCCGGCGATTCCGACGCTCACCGGCCTGGTCCTGACGGGCTGCTACAAGATTCCGGCGGTCCGGATGGAGGCCCTCGGGGTCTACACCAACAAGATGTCGACCGACGCCTACCGCGGCGCGGGGCGGCCTGAGGCGACGTATCTCATCGAGCGGCTGATGGATCTGGTCGCCGCCGAAACCGGCCAGGATCCGATCGAGCTGCGGCGGCGGCATTTCCCCTCGCCGAAGGAATTCCCCTTCAACACGGCGACCGGCCTGACCTACGACAGCGGCGACTACGAGGCGGCGCTGCGCAAGGCGATGACGCTCGCGCGGTGGGACGAGCTCGTGCGCCAGCGCGAGGCGCGCCGCCGCGACGGCGGGCTGTTCGGCATCGGCGTGTCGACCTACGTCGAGATCTGCGGCATGGGGCCGTCGAAGGCGATGATGGCCGGCGGCTGGGAGTGGGGCTGCGTCCGCATCGAGATGTCGGGGAAGGTGACCGCCATCACCGGCACGACGCCGCACGGCCAGGGACAGGAAACGAGCTTCGCGCAGATCGTCGCCGACCGGCTCGGCGTGCCGATCGACGACGTGGTGGTGCTGCGCGGCGACACGAACGTCGCGCACTACGGACGCGACACCTACGGCAGCCGCGCCACGGCGGTCGGCGGCGGCGCGCTCGTCATGTGCATCGATCGGGTCGTCGACAAGGCGCGGCAGCTGGCGGCGCACCTGCTCGGCGCACGGCCCGATCAGGTCGTCTTCGAGGACGGGACGTTCTCGTTGAAAGGGGGCACCGGGAAGCACCTGGCCTGGACCGATCTGGCGGGCGAAGCGTACGTCGCCAAGAATCTCCCCGCCGGGTTCGAGCCCGGGCTCGAGGCGTCGGCCTTCTTCGAGCCGCCGAACTTCACCTTCCCGTTCGGCACGCACATCTGTGCCGTCGAGATCGACCGCGACACCGGTGGCGTGAAGATCGTCAAGTACGTCGCCGTGGACGACTGCGGCAACCAGATGAACCCGCTGCTCGTGGAAGGGCAGCTCCAGGGCGGGATCGCGCACTCGATCGGCCAGGCGCTCTTCGAGCGCACCGTGTACGACGAGAACGGGCAGCTCCTGACCGGCGAGTTCATGGACTATGCGCTGCCGCGGGCGGAAGACATCCCGGACTACGTGCTGGGAAACACGGTGACGCCGACCACGGCGAATCCGCTCGGCGTGAAGGGCGTCGGCGAGGCGGGCACGATTGGCGCCACGCCCGCCATTGCCAACGCCGTCATCGACGCGCTGCGGCCGCTCGGCGTGAAACATCTCGACATGCCGTTCACGCCGGAGAAGATCTGGCGCGCGATTCAGAGGTAACCATGTTTGCCGCACCATTCGACTACGCCCGCCCCAAGTCGCTCGACGAGGCGCTCGCGCTGCTCACCAAGCACGGTGACGACGCGAAGGTGCTGGCCGGCGGGCACAGCCTGATTCCGGCGATGAAGCTGCGGCTCGCGCAGCCGAAGGTCGTCATCGACATTGCCCGGCTCGACGCGCTCCGCACGGTCGAGGAGCGCGACGGCCGCATCGTCGTCGGCGCGCTGGCGACGCATGCCGAGATCGCGGCCAACCGGACGGCGGCGGCCCGCTGTCCGCTGCTCGTGGAGACGGCCGCTGCCATCGGCGATCTCCAGGTGCGCAACAAGGGGACGATCGGCGGCAGCCTCGTGCACGCCGATCCCGCCGCCGACTGGCCGGCGGCCATCCTCGCGCTCGAGGCCGAGCTCGAGATCGCGGGCCCGAAGGGCCGCCGCACGGTAAAGGCGAGTGAGTTTTTCACCGGCATGCTCGAGACGGCGGTCAAGCCGAACGAGATTCTGTGTGCGATTCGAGTGCCGGCTACCGGCGCGTCGGTCGCCTACGTGAAGACCCAGCAGAAGGCGAGCGGCTTTGCTCTGTGCGGCGTGGCGGTGGTGGTCGACGCGAAGGCGAAGCGCGTGCGCGTGGGTGTCACCGGCGTCGCACCGGTGGCGTATCGCGCGGCGGGAGTCGAGAAGGCGCTCGAGGGGCAGGCGCTCGACGCGAAGGCCATTGCCGCGGCCGTCCATCAAGCCGCCGCCGGCGTCACGCCGCTCGGCGACATCCACGCGTCGGCCGAGTATCGGGCGCACCTCGCGCAGGTCAATACCGCGCGCGCGCTCGAGCGCGCCGCGGCGCGGTGAAGCTCACCGCCACCTACCACCTGCCGGCGCCGCGGGAGCGGGTCTTCGCGGCGCTGGTCGATCCCGACGTGCTTCAGCGCTGCATCGACGGTGCCGAGCGGCTCGTCCGCACCGCAGACGACGAGTACGACGTCCACCTGCGGCTGGGGATCGGCGCCATCAAAGGGTCGTACGTCGGCAGGGCGCGGCTGACCGGCAAGCAGCCGCCCGAGCGGTTCACGCTGCACGTCGAGGGAAAGGGCGCGCCGGGCTTCGTGCGCGGCAGCGCGCTGATTCAGTTGAAGGCGGCCGAGGCGGGCACCGAGGCGGTCTGCGATGCCGACGGACAGGTGGGCGGCGTGATGGCCGCGGTCGGCTCGAGGCTGCTCGAAGCCACGGCCCGAAAGCTCATGGACCGGTTCTTCGAGCGCCTCGGCGCCGAACTCGCTACCGACTACCGCCTACCGACTACCGGCTAGTTCGTCCCGCCCCTGACGTATTTCTTGAGCGCCATCCCGCCGGTCAGCGACCCGTAGATGTTGCCCTGCGCGTCGGCGGCGATGCCTTCCTGCGATCCGTCCGGATCGGGGTCTGGAATGGCGGCCGTGACTTTGCCGTCGCGCGCGCTGCCGATCAGGATGCCCTTGCGGAACCCGGGGTTCGTCTTCTCGTTGGACTGGTGATCGGCGACGTAGACCATGTCGTTGCGGTCGATGAACAAGCCGCTCGGCCGGCCGAACTGCTTCCACTCCTCGAGGAACGTGCCGTTCTGGTCGAAGATCTGGATCCGGTTGTTGCCCCGGTCGGCCACGAACAGCCGGCCGCGGGAATCCATGGCGAGCACGTGCGGCGTGTCGAAGTCGCCCGGGGCGCTGCCCTTCTTCCCCCACGTCTTGATGAACTTTCCGTCCTTCGAGAACTTCAGGACGCGCGCGTTCGAGTTGCCGCCATGCCCGTCGCCGACGAAGATGTCGCCGTTCGGCGCGACGAGGACGGCCGACGGCTGGTTGAATGTGTCCGGCCCGGTGCCGGCCACCCCCGCCTTGCCGAGCGTCATCAGGAGCTTGCCGTCGGGGCTGAACTTGAAGACCTGGTGGCCCTTGCCGTTCCGCTTGGGATCCTTGCCGTCCGGTCCCTCGCCGTCGGTCACCCAGACGTTCCCCTCGCGGTCGACGTGGATCCCGTGCGGGCGGACGAACATGCCGGCGCCGAAGCTCCTGACGACCGCGCCCGACTGGTCGAACTTCAGGATCGGCGCGACCGCCGAGTCGGTGCAGAATTGCCCACCGCAGCGTTCGAAGATCCAGATGTGGTTCCCGTCGCGATCGATCGTGATCCCGGCCGTCGATCCGACCTTCCGGCCGTCGGGCATCTTGAAGAAGTTCTCGATGGTTCGATACGGGTTGGCCTGCGCGTAGGCGCCGGCGGCAACCGTCAGAACCGCCAGGACGACGCCGAGCGTGCGACCGTGAGATGTGCGGAACATGTCAACCTCCGTTCCTACCAGCGACCGACTACCGACTAGCCGCTAAGTATATGATCGCCCGCGTGATTGATGCGTTTTGCCACATCCTGCCCCCGAAGTACGAGGAAACCCGCTGGGCGCGCGCGGGATCGACAGACTGGGCGTCGGGCAGCCCCGCGCACCTGCAGTACGTGCGCACCGGCCGCAAGGCCCCGAATTACGAAGGGTTGACGAACCTCGACGCGCGCTTCCGGATGATGGACCAGTTCCCCGGATACCGGCAGATCATCAGCCTCGCCGGACCGCCGCCGGAGCACATCGCGCCGAACGCGACGGTCGAGCTCGCCACCGTGGCCAACGACGAGCTCGCGGGCCTCGTGGCGCAATATCCCGACCGCTTTGCGGGCGCCGCGGCGGCGGTGCCGATGAACGACCCGGAGCGTGCCTGCCGGGAGATCGAGCGCGCCACGGGACAGCTCGGTCTGTGTGCCGTGCAGATCTACACGAACGTGAACGGCCGGCCGCTCGATGCGCCCGAATTCCGCGTCGTCTTCCGGACGCTGGCCGAGCGGCGCGTGCCGATCCTGCTGCACCCGGCGCGGGGACGGACGCACGCGGACTATACCGCCGAGAGCGAATCGAAATACCTGGTCTGGCAGGTGTTCGGCTGGCCCTACGAGAGCTCGGCGGCCGTGATGCGGCTCGTGTTCGGCGGCATCATGCAGGAGCATCCCGAGCTCAGGATCCTCGTGCACCACACCGTCGCGATGGTGCCGTTCTTCCACGGCCGCATGGAGTCGATGTTCGACATGTTTGCCGAGGAGCTGACGCTCGAGACCGGCGGGCGCCTGACGCAGCCGCCGATCGAGTACTTCCGGCGCTTCTACGGCGATCTCGGCGCGTTCTCTCCGGGCGCCGTCAACGTGGCCCGCGAGTTCCTCGGCGCCGACCACCTGCTCTTCGGCAGCGACGCGCCGTTCGACGCCACCGGCGGCACCTCGTCGATCCGGACGAGCATCGACTCCGTGAAGCACTCGTCCTGCACCGACGCCGAACAGCAGGCGATCTTCACGACGAA
>CAZGLC010000039.1:0-6515 GCA_964526235.1 uncultured Bifidobacteriaceae bacterium | reverse complement strand
TGGTGGGTGGTCTTCGGCGCGACGCTCGGGCTGATGGTGGCCAACGGCCCGATCGTCTTCTTCACCTTCGGGCTCTTTCTGGGGCCGATCACGGCCGAGTTCGGCTGGGATCGCGCCACGTTTGCCTCCTCGCTCCTCGTGGGGCACACGCTGGCGGCGATCGCGTATCCGTTCATGGGCCGCGCCATCGACCGCTACGGCATCCGGCGCATGACGCTGACGTTCATTCCGATCTTCGCGCTCGCCACCTCCGCGGTCGCGCTCACCCCTCCGTCGCCGATCGTGTTCATCGCGCTGGCGGGCTTCTGCGGCCTCGTGAGCGTCGGCCAGGCGCCGCCCGCGTACGCCAAGGCGGTGTCGGCGTGGTTCGACGAGCGCCGCGGGCTGGCGCTCGGGATCGCGATGGCCGGCATCGGGCTCGGGGCCACGCTCGTGCCGCAGTTCGCGCGCTGGGTGATCGCCGGCTACGGCTGGCGCGCCGGCTACGTCGCGCTCGGCGCGATCACGTTCGCGGTGGCGTTTCCCGCCGTCGCGCTCTTCGTCCGCGAGCCGGAGCGCGGCGCCGGTGCCG
The DNA here is from genome assembly GCA_964526235.1 of uncultured Bifidobacteriaceae bacterium. Lineage (GTDB taxonomy): Bacteria > Acidobacteriota > Vicinamibacteria > Vicinamibacterales > UBA2999 > MELF01. The sequence continues at coordinate 5,944 of CAZGLC010000039.1, read as the reverse complement.
CCGGCCGCCCGAATGACGGGCTGCCCGGCCTCACGGTGGGGGAGTCGGTGCGATCCTCGACGTTCTGGCTGCTGGCGGTGGCGGTCTTCCTGGTCGTCACGACGATCAACGGCATCGTCGGCCATCTGGTCCCGATGCTGACCGACCGCGGCCTCGACGTGCGGCAGGCGACGACGACGCTGTCGGCCGTGGGGCTGTCGACGATCGCGGGCCGCGTCATTACGGGGTACCTCCTCGATCGATTCTTCGCGCCGTACGTCGCCGCGGGACTGTTCCTGCTGCCGCTCGCGTCGATTGCGATACTGACAGGCGCCGCCGGCGACATCACGCCGGTCGTGGCGGCGATCGCCCTTGGGTTCGGCCTTGGGGCGGAGGTCGACGTCATCGGCTTCCTCACGGGGCGTTATTTCGGCCTGCGCGTCTACGGCGAGATCTACGGATATCTGTTCGCGATCTTCACGCTCGGCACGGGGCTCGGGCCGGTGCTCATGGCGCTGGCGTACGACGTGACGCGGTCGTACGACGCGACGCTCGTCGGTTTCGCGGCGGCGCTCCTGACGGCGAGCGTGCTCGTGTCGCGGCTCGGGGCGTACCGGTTTCCGGCGCCGCACGCGCGGCAGCCGCTTCGTGAGCAAACGGCGTGACGATGTTCGTGGTTAGAACCGTGACAGGAATCTCTGTGGAGGATAAGCCATGCGCTCAGACATAGCGCTCTTGATTCGGCTGCTCATGCTGTTCGGTATCACGGCGGGCGTGACGGCCTGCGCGCCGCAGACCGCGACGGGGCAGGTCGAGGGCGTCACGGTGTTCGAGGGCGCACGGCTCATCACCGGCGACGGCAGCGCGCCGATCGAGGACGCCCTCGTCATCGTCCAGAACGATCGCTTCACCGCGGTCGGCCGCCGCGGCGCGGTGGCGGTGCCGGACGGCGCGCGGCGCGTCGATCTCACCGGGAAGACGGTGATGCCGGCGATGGTCGACGTCCATGGGCATTTCGGATACCAGAACGTGCCCGCGGCGTCGATGTCGAAGGAGATGTACACGCGCGAGAACCTGATCGATCACATGGAGCGCCTGGCCTATCACGGCATCAGCGCCACGGTCAGCATCGCCGACCTCGTCGATCGGTCGGATCTGCGCGGCGGCCGGACCGGCTGGGGCGACGTGCCGCTCCGGATGCGGAACGAGGTCGTCCCCGGCGCAGCGCTGTTCCGTACTGCGGGTCCAGGCATCGCCTGGCCGGGGTCCGGCGCCCAGGGCCATCCATCGCGGTCCGATGTCCCGTATCCGGTGACGACCGTCGAGGACGCTCGGGCGGCGGTTCAGGACTACGCAGCCATGAAGCCCGAGTTCGTCAAGATATGGACAGACGACCGTGGTGGCCGCGCGAAGAAGCTGACACCGCCGATCTATCGCGCCATCGCGGAGGAAGCGCACACGCACGGTGTCCCCGTCGCGGCCCACAACGTCACGCTGGCGGATGCCAAGGAGCTCGTACGCGCGGGGATCGAAGGGTGGGTTCACGTCCCGGTGCGCGGCGGCGACGAAGTCGACGACGAGATCGTCGCGCTGGTGAAGGCGCGCGTCGCCGGGAACAACCGGCCGCGCATGTGGATGACGCCGCTGCTCCGGCCCGCATGGATGAATACGCAAGGAGGCGGCAGACCGGCGTGGCTCGACGATCCGCTCCTCAGCGACACGTACCTGCCGCCGCACAACGAGGAGCACCTCGCGAAGGAGCTGGCGGCGATGACCCCCGCGCAGGTCGAAGAGGCGCGCCGGACGCTCGCGCGCGACGGGCGTAACGCGATGCGGCTGCGCGAGGCCGGCATCCGGATCGTGCTCGGCACCGATACGGGGCAGATCCGGCACCGGATCGGATACTTCGCACATCTGGAGCTCGAGGCGCTCGTCGCGATCGGCATGACGCCGATGGAGGTCATCGTCGCGGCCACGCGCGACAGCGCCGACATCGCGCGCGTGAACTCCGGCATGGTGGCGTCGGGCCGCAGCGCCGACTTCGTCGTGCTCGACGCGAACCCGCTGGAGCGCATCTCCAACACGCGCCGGATCGCGGACGTCTATCTCCGCGGCGCGCGGGTGGATCGGGCAGCGCTTCGGGCCCGCTGGCGCCCGACGACCTGACGCGATAGAATCCCCTCCTTTCCCAGAGACTTAAGGAGGGTGTCGAAATGAGATCGGCGTTCGTTCGCGGGCTCCTGGCCATGGTGGTCCTGCTCGTGCCGGTGCCCGCCTCCGCGCAGGAAGCGACATTCGCAGGCAGCATCACCGACTCGACCGGCGGGGTGCTGCCGGGCGTCACCGTCACTGCCGTGCACGAAGCCAGCGGCAACACGTTCACGACCGTCACCGACGAGCGCGGCGAGTTCCGGCTGCCGGTGCGCGTGGGGACCTACCGCATCACAGCCGAGCTCTCCGGCTTTACTACCGTGAACCGGTCGCTCCAGATCCTCATCGGGCAGACCGTTCCGGTGGACGTCCAGATGGCGCCCTCCTCCGTGCAGGAGACGGTGACGGTGACCGGCGAGGCGCCACTGGTCGATACCACCGGGTCGACGATCGGCGCGAACATCGACCCGCGGCAGATGCAGGAGCTGCCGATCAACGGCCGCAACTGGATGGACCTGACACTGCTCGCGCCAGGCGCCCGCCGGAACGAAGGCGGCGGGCTGGTGCAGTTCCGGCAGGGCTACTCGCAGACCAACGTCGACGGCCAGCAGCTGACGGTCAACTACCACTCCCAGACCGACACCGAGCAGATCGGGTTCAGCCGCGACGCGATCGCCGAGTTCGAGGTCGTCGCCAACCGCTTCGACGCGACGATGGGGCGGTCGTCGGGCATGATCGTCAACGCCGTCACCAAGTCGGGGACCAATTCGTTCGCGGGGACTGTCGGCGGCTACTTCCGCAACGACAGGTTCAACGCGGCGGACCACATTACCAATCGCGTGCTCGACTACTCCAACCAGCAGACGAGCCTGACGTTCGGCGGGCCGATCCGGCGCGACCGGATCCACTTCTTCGGCGCGTACGAGTACGAGCGCGAGCCGAAGGTCTTCTATCACACGAGCCCGTACCCGGCCTTCAACGTCGACGTCAATTTCCCGAGCCGCGTCCACAAGATGATGGGGCGCGCCGACTACCAGTTCACGCCGCAAACGCGGCTGTCAGTGCGGGCGTCCTGGTACAACAACCTGTTCTACGCCGGTGGTGGCGCTGTGAACCACCCGTCGGTGGGGGGCACGCGGAAGCGGGTGGCGCCGCAGTACACCGGCACCTTCACGCAGGTGCTGAGCAGCCGGGCGGTGAACGAGATACGCGCGGGGGCCACCGACTACGAGCGGCAGGACGCACCGAACGTGAACTGGAGGGGCGGCCCCTTTCCGTTCCGCCCGGTGCTGAACGGCAGTGCCCCGATCGTGCTCCTGTCCGGGTACACGATCGGCGCCAACACGCTCAACATCTTCCAGGACACGCAGTCCATCCGCGACGACTTCACCACGTCGTACGACTTGGGCGGCCGGCACGACGTGAAGATGGGCGGCGAGTACATGCGGTTCCACAACGAGTTCCGGTGGTGCCTCCGTTGCATGGGCGAAATCGACGCGCGCGGCGGCCGCGTGCCGGCGAACATCGAGGCGCTCTTTCCGTCGTGGAACGATGTGTCCACATGGAATATCGCGCCGCTCTCGCCGATCACCTCGCGCGTCTACCACGGCCTGTCGGATGACAACTACCTCCACTTCGTCACGCGCCATGTCTTTGCCGCCTGGCTCCAGGACGACTGGAGGATGGGCGACCGCGTGACGCTCAACGCCGGAGTGCGGTACGACGTCGACACCAACGCCCATTCGGAGAAGCTGCGCTTCCTGCCGTGGCTGCCGGGCGATCAGCCGCACGACACCAACAACGTCGCGCCGCGCCTCGGCATGAACCTCCGCGTCAGCGACCGCACCGTCATCCGCGGCGGGTACGGGTTGTTCTTCGCCTTCGCCCCGAACGACGGCGTGCAGCAGAGCGAGCTGTACCAGCGCACGTTCGAGATGGAGATTCTGAACCCCGGCCGCGCCGACTTCGTCCCCAACTGGTTCGGCCCCGGGCCGAGCGGCGAAGGCGAGTTCGGCGGGCCGAAGCCGACGCGCGCCGCGGCGCTGCAGCGCGCCTGCGACGTCAACCCCGCGCCGGGGTGCGTCCGGCGGATCCTGAACCAGGAAATCAACTATCCCGGCCGCCGGACCTCGTACAGCCATCAGGCGTCGGCCGGCATCCAGCGGCAGATCGGCGATGTCGCGTCGTTCGAGGTGAATTACGTGTACACGGGCGGGCGGCTGGAGGAGAACGCGTACAACGCCAATCTGACGTTCAACCCGGCGACCGGCGCCAACTACCCGTTCACCGACATCGCCCGCCGGCCGTTTCCCGACTGGGGTCTCGTGAACTTCGAGGTGCTGGAGGGGTTGTCCAATTACCACGCGACCGACCTCACCTTCACCAAGCGGTTCAGCAACCGCTGGCAGGCCACCGCCACCTACACGCTCGGGTTCTTCAAGGATGCCTCGCCCCTGCGGGATCAGTGGTTTCTCGGTCCCGACGGTGTGGTAGCGCGTCGGCCGGTCGGCTTCCCGCTGGCGCAAGACATGGGCGGGGAGTACGGCTACGCCGGATCATGGCTGGCGGGCGGCTTCGGCCAGTCCGGCGATCAGCGGCACCGCGCGGTCCTCAACGGCCTCTGGGAGGTCGGCGCGGGCGTGCAGGTGAGCGGGATCTACTTCTACGGCTCGGGCGAGCGCTTCAACACGATCACCGGCGTCGACCGGCGCAATGAAGGGACCGGCGGCATGGCCCCCAACCTGCGCCTGCGCGCCGACGGCTCGATCATGCCGCGCAACTCGCTCGTCGGGGACCCGATCCACCGCGTCGACATGCGGATCCAGAAGCGGCTGCCGATCGCCGGGCGGCTGTCGGTGGACGGGATCTTCGAGGTGTTCAACCTGTTCGACCACGCGAACTTCGGCTCGTACGTCATCAACGAGAGCAACGCGCAGTACGGGAGGCCGTCGTTCAACCAGAACGTCGCCTACCAGCCGCGCATGCTGCAGCTCGGGTTCCGCCTCGGGTTCTGAAGTAAACCGGTTGGTGGTTGGTGGTGAGTGGTTCGTGGCTAACCACCAACTACCAACCACCAATTACCAACTACCAACCCTCCCCGACCCACCGTATTGACACCCGGCGGACCTATGGCCTAGTGTCCAGCCTGTCTTCTCGCGTTCTTTCATAGACGTTCGTCCCGGCCCTCGTTCTTTCTGGTTCGACTTTCGAGGAGGGTGTAATGACACTCGACGTCCTGAAGCCGGGGTCCCCGACGCGCGGCTTGTGCGCGTTGGGGTGCAAGTGGGTGCTTCTCGTCTCCTTGGTCCTGCTCCTGCCTGCGGCCGCGCACGCGCAGGAGGCCACGTTCGCTGGTGCGATAACGGATTCGACGGGCGGGGTCCTGCCCGGCGTCACCGTCACCGCCGTCCATGAGGCGAGCGGCAATACGTTTACGACCGTCACCGACGAGCGCGGCGAGTTCCGGCTGCCGGTGCGCGTCGGGACCTACCGGATCACCGCCGAGCTCTCCGGCTTCACCACGGTGAACCGGTCGCTCCAGATCCTCATAGGGCAAGTCGTCCCGGTGAACGTGCAGATGGCGCCGTCGGCGGTGCAGGAAACCGTGACGGTGACGGGCGAAGCGCCGCTCGTCGACACGACCGGTTCGACCGTCGGCGCGAACATCGACCCGCGGCAGATGCAGGAGCTGCCGATCAACGGCCGCAACTGGATGGACCTGACACTGCTCGCGCCAGGCGCCCGCCGGAACGAAGGCGGCGGGCTGGTGCAGTTCCGGCAGGGCTACTCGCAGACCAACGTCGACGGCCAGCAG
>CAZGLC010000038.1:3595-24153 GCA_964526235.1 uncultured Bifidobacteriaceae bacterium | reverse complement strand
TGACCTTGAGGGCGCCGACGATCGCCCGGGCGATCTCGTCCTGGATGTCGAACACATCCTCCATCTGGCGGTCGTACCGCTCCGACCAGATCTGGTAGCCGTCGGCGACGTTCGTGAGCTGCGCGGTGACGCGCAGCCGCGTGCCCGCCGTGCGCACGCTCCCCTCGAGCACCGTCTCGACGCCGAGCTGCTCGCCAATCGCCCGAATGTCCTGGGCGCCCTTGAAGCGGAACGCGGAGGTGCGCGAGGCGACACGCAGGCCCTGGAGCTTGGAGAGCGCGCTGATCAGCTCCTCCGCCATCCCTTCGCAGAAGTAATCCTGGTCCTTCTGCGCGCTCATGTCCGCAAACGGCAGCACCGCAATCGACGGCGTCCGCGCCGCGACGGCGCCGCTGCCCGGCCGGCCGGACGGGCGCTGCGACTGGAGCTCGCGGAGCGCGGTGACGACCGCACTGCCGTCCGGATGGCGCTCGGCGGCCCGCTTGGCCAGCATCCGGTCCACGAGGGCCGCGAAATCGGACGGGGCGTCGGATGAGACATCGCGCAGAGGCCGGATGGATCGGTTGAGGATCGCCTCGAAGATGACGGCCGTCGTGGCGCCGCCGAAGGCGGGTTGCCCGGTGGCGAGCTCGTACAGGACCGCGCCGAGCGAGAACACATCGCTTCGCGGATCGAGCGGCTCGCCGCGGGCCTGCTCCGGCGACATGTACGCGACCGTCCCTACCGCTACACCAGCGTCCGTGCCGGCCATCGTCGGTGCCAGGGTTGCGGTGGCGGCGTCGGTGACCTTTGCCAGACCAAAGTCGAGCACCTTCATGGTGCCCGGCGCCACCACGAAGAGATTGGCGGGCTTGAGATCGCGATGGACGATGCCCCTCGCGTGCGCAAGGGCCAGGGCGTCCGCGATCTGGACGGCCCATGTCAGCGCCGTGTCGAACGGCACGCGCCCGCGGGCGAGGCGTGCGGCCAGCGTCTGGCCCTCGAGGTACTCCATCACGAGGAACGTGGCGCCCTCGTGCTCCCCGATGTCGTACAGCGTGCAGATGTGCGGGTGATTGAGCGAGGCGACCACGCGCGCCTCGCGCTCGAAACGCTCCTTGAACCGCGGATCGGCGGCCAGTGAGGCGGCGAGGACCTTGATCGCGACGTCGCGATCGAGCCGCGTGTCGCGCGCCTTGTACACTTCGCCCATGCCGCCGGCGCCGATGGCCGACGTGACGGTGTACGGACCCAGACGCGTACCGGGTTGGAGCGGCATTGGAGGAGCGCGCGGATTATACCGGACCGGCTGGCAGGTGGTAGCCGGTAGCCGGTAGGAGAACGCCGCTACCGGCTACCACCTACCGGCTACTGGCTAGCGGAGCTCGATGAGCGTGACGTCGAGCCGCCGCGTCTGGCGCGGCGTGCGCTGCCACTGCACGAGAATCGGGCTCTGGTAGGTCCCCTCGATGAGGCCGTGCGTGCCGTCCTTCCGCTCCGAGACCAGCAGGCTGACCGACCGGCGCATCCGCAGGAACCGTGCGGCGGGCACGGCGAGCGTGCGCGCCAGCAGCCTCTCGATAATCGATCCGCGCAGGCCGAAAGTATCAAGGCTCTTGTTCAGCACCCGCACGAGGTCGTACTTCGCGTAGTCGAGCGTCTTGGCCGGCACCGCACGGGGGTTGGCGAAGGCGTGGCGGCTCTTCTCGGCGAAGAAGCGCAGCGGATTCCGCAGCACTTCCGCGAGATCGTGCTTCATGAGCAGCGTTTCGTACTCGTTGATCGTCAGCGCCGAATGGCGTTCCGCCGGGTCGAGCACGATGCGGAGACGTCCCTTGCCGATACCCGCCTTCGCCACGAAGTCGGAGAGCTGCTGGTAGATGCCGAGCCGCGGATCCTTGAGATTGATCGAGTCGATCGGGTGCGCCGAGACGGGAACCTCGATCTGGGTCGTGTGGACGAGGCGCTCGGTGTTGAAGCCGATCAGGCGTGCGAGGCGCCGCCGCGGCCTGCCCTCGACGACGCCATCGAGATCGACGAAGAAGACCGACTCGCCGGGGCGATTCGGATGCGTGACGCACGCGCGCAGGCCTCCGGCGATGAACGCCAGGTGCGAGTCGGCGTTGCGCGGCTCGGAGGCGCGCTGCACCTCGTCCAGGTCGTTGCGCCGCTCGAGGCGATCGTGCTCGTAGCCGGCCCCTTCGGGAAAGAGCGCGCGGAACGTTTCCAGATAGCTCGGCACGCGCTCCGCGCTCAGGCGCGCGGCCAGACTGCGATCGAGAAACCCAGCCGTCGTATGCGACGACCAGTACAGACAGTGGGGGTAGGCCGCAAACGCCTCGTGCGCGGCCGCACAGTGAGAGCGCAACTCGAGGACGTCGAATCGCGCCCTCGGGACGAGCTCAAGCGTGACGTCGAGCGGCCGCGAGGCCGCCAGCCTCTGATAGGACAAGCGGGATCTGGAGCGGGCACCGCCTGAGGTGCCCCGCCGCACAACAGCGTAACACAGCGGATACGATGGGTGCATGAGCTTTCGGCGACGCCTCGTGGTTGTCGCCGCGGCCCTGGCGGCGACCGCCGCAGCCTTCGTGCTGCTCCTGCACGCGCCGCCCGTCCGCCGCGCCGCGCTGCGCTACGCGCTTCCCGCCATCGAGCGCCAGTACGGCGTGCGCCTCGACGCGTCGCGCCTCGACTACAACCTCGCGGCGCTTCGTATCGGACTGGCCGACGTGCGCCTCGCCGCGCCGCACAGCCTCGATGAGCCGTTCTTCTCGGCCGAGTACGTCTCAGTGACGCTCGCGCGGACATCGCTCGTCGGGCCGCTCACCTTCGACGAGATCGCCGCCGCCAACGCGCGCGTGCTGGTGCGGCGCCGGCCCGACGGATCGACAAACCTGCCGAGCCCGCCGGGTGCGCCGGCGGACGACCCGCCTCCGCTGCGCGTGAATCGGATCGAGGTGCCGCAGATAGCCGTCGATCTTCGCGACGAACAGGCTGCGCGCTTTCTATGGATCCCCTCGCTGGCCATCCAGCTCACACCCGGCGGAGGGTTCGTGCGCCTGGCACGCGACGCGGAGCTGAACACGGAGACGCAGCTCACGAGCATCAACCGGCTCGAGGGCGACGCCACGTTTGACGGCCGGGCCCTGCGCGTGACGGACCTGCGGGTGGAGCTGAACGAGCTCGACGCGCAGGTCGATGGATCGTTGACGCTCATCGCGCGTGACCCGGCCGTCGATATGACGGTTCGCGGCACCGGCGACGCCGCGCGTCTTGCCCGCTGGGTCGTGGTCAACGGAGATCTGCCGCGCGGCGACCTGGCCTTCGACGCTGCGGTTGCCGGGCCGCTCGACGGCCTCGATACGAGAGTCATCGTGACCAGCGAGCGGCTCGACGTCGGCGACATCACGACGACCGATCTGCTGGTCCGCGCGCACATCGTGCCTGACCGCGCGGAGGTCGAGGAGCTGCGATTCGGCTTCCAGGGGGGCCAGGTCACCGCCACGGCGGTGCTGCCGTTCGCGTCCGACGCCGACGGCCGTATCGCGGCCTCGTGGGCGGGGATCGATGCTGCCACGACCACGCGTCTGTTCGTGGCCGACACACCCCTCCTGCCGTCCGCAGCGCTCTCGGGCCGCTTCGATGCGCAGGGACGTGGTTCCGATCCGCTCGCCTGGTCCGCGGTGGTCCGCGCCGGCGCCGCAGCCGGACGAACCGCGCGTGGCCGCATCGCCGTCGGCGGCAATGTATCCATCGACCTGAATAACGGTATCTGGCGGCTTGAGGGACGCCCGGTTGTCGGGAGCATCGCTGCGACCGCGGTCCGCCTGAGCGGACGTCTCGCGAGCGGCACCACTACGGACGACGTCGTCAACGGTGCGATCCAGGTGAGCGCCACCGAGCTCGCGGCGCTCGCCGGCGTCCTGCGGACCACGGGCCTTGCCGACGTCCCCGCCGACGCCGTGGAGGCCGGAACACTCGAAGGCGAGCTGCGTGTCGTTGGCCGCACGGCCGATCTGCGCGTCGATGGACGCATCGTTGTCCGCGATTTCCGGGGGTCCGAGATCGAGGTGCCGTCGCTCGAGGCGACGGTATCAGGCCGCCCCGCGGAGCCCCGCTTCGACTTTGTCCTCGACGCGCCGCAGGCCGTCCTTGCGGGGCAGGCGGTAGCCGATCTGCGAGCCGCGGCCCGGCTCGCTGGCGGCGTCCTCGACGTCGAGGACATGTCGGTCCGACAGCCGTCGGGTACGGGTGTGCTGATCGCAGACGGCGCGTACAGCCTGCGCACGCGGCGCTATGTCGTGGCAGTGGAGGGCCACGACTGGCAACTGACCCCGACCGACGACCTGCCGATCGCGGGCCGTGCGGCGCTGCGGTTTGCCGGCGAGGGGAGCATCGATGCGCCGCGGGGCCTCGGCGAGCTCACCATTCGCGACGCGGTCTGGGACGAACGCGCGTTCGGGGTCGTCGACGCGATGCTGGCACTCGAGGCGCGGATGGCCACGATTCACGCGTCCGCGCCAGACTTTACCGCCACTGCCGACGCGCGCGTGTCGCTCGACGCGCCGTATATGGCCACAATCGACACTCGCGCGGAGCGGCTGTCGCTGGCGCGGGTGCTGGAAGGGATTGAGACGGCGACGCCTCTGACTGGCGAGACCACGCTCACGGCACATGCCGAACTGCCGCTCGAGGCCTGGCGCAGCGGATCCGCCACGCTCGCGGTCGCGTCGCTGGAAGCTCGTGCCGGCGACCTGCCGATTCGGCTCGCCGAGCCCGCGCGTCTTCGCTATGAGCGCGAGCGTATCTATGTCGACCGCCTCGAAGCCGAAGCGGGGGAGACGCGGGTGTCGGCGTCGGGCGATTTGCCCGCGTTCGACCCGATGCCGGATGTCGGCGGAATCATCGTGACGACGACGGGCGATGTGGCGGAGGTGGCGCGGGCGGCGGCCGCCACGGGGCTCGTGGACGTGCCCGTGACCGGCGGCGCCGGCCCGGTCGCCCTCCTCGCGCGCGTGACCGGTACGCTCCAGGCGCCCGTCGTCGCGGCCGATCTGGAAATCGGCCCGGGGTCGATTGTGCTGGAGGATCTCCCGCAGATTTCAAACCTCCGCGTCCGGGCGCATGCCGAGGAGGGGTGGATCGAGCTGCGCGAGGGGCTGGCGTCGTACCAGAACGCAGATCTGTCAGTGACCGGCCGGGCACCGCTGTCGCTGTTCATGGACGACCCGAGGCCGGGTCCTGTGGGGCCCGGCAGCGGCCCCGGCGAAGGCGCCGTCATCCTCGCCCGCGCGTCCAACCTGACGCCGGCGGTGCTGACGCCGTTCCTCGACCCTGACACCGCGGGACAGATCGAAGGGTCGATTGACGCCACGCTCGACGCCGCTGCCTCGAGGCTCGATCTCGCCGCGGTGACCGGCGAGCTCCGCATCGACCGGTTCGACATCCGCGTGGCCGATCTCCCCATCACGCAGCGCGTGCCGACGCGCATCGTCGCGCGCGACGGCTTCGCGCGGGTGGAGGCGTGGGACTGGGCGGGGCAGGGGGCGACGCTCTCGGTTCGCGGGCAGGTGCGCCTCGGCGATCGTCAGGCCGCCATTCTTGCGAACGGTACGGTCGATCTGCGCGTGCTGACGCCTTTCGTGCGCGACGCAGGTCTCTCGACCGCGGGCCGCCTCGAGCCGCGGCTCTCGATTACCGGCACGATCGACGATCCGCGCATCGACGGCGATGTCAATCTGAGCGAGGGCGAGATCCGCGTGGCCGACCCGCGAGTGCTGGTCTCGGATCTCGCGGCGCGGACGATCGTGACGCGCACGACCGCGCGGATCACGTCGCTCACCGGGTCGGTCAATGGCGGCGCGCTCACCGGCAGCGGTCAGGTCGAGTACACACCCGAGACCGGCGTCGACGCGCAGCTCTCGGCTGTGGTCCGCGGCATGGCGCTCGAATTTCCGCAGGGGCTCCGGAGCGAGCTCGATGCCGATCTGGCGTTCACTACAGCGGCGGGTCCGCCGCTCCTACCGCGCGGCGGGTCTGCCGTTTCCTTCGCTGAGCAGACCCGCCCTACGTACGGTGGGAAGCTCTCGGGGACGGTGACCGTCCTTCGCAGCATCTACCGCGAGCCGATGGCGGTCGTGACCGGGTTGCTGGCCGGACTGCGCACCCAGCGCATTGCCGCGGCCACCGAGCCGTCGCCGGTGCTCGACGCGCTGGCGCTCGACGTGCGCGTCCTCACCGACGAGGATGTCATCGTCGACAACAACTACGCGCGCGTGCAGCTTGGCGGCGATCTCCGCATCATCAGCACCGCGTCGGCGCCCGCGATTTCCGGACGCGCGGAACTGCGCGAAGGCGGTCAGCTGTTCGTCGGCCGGAACGTCTACACGGTGAACTTCGGCACGATTGATTGTGCCAATCCGGTGGCGATCGAGCCGCTCCTCAACGTCGAGGCGGTGACGCGCGCCGGCGGCGAAGACATCGAAGTGACCATTGCCGGGTCGGCGGAGAGCCCCACGGTGACGCTCAACTCGCCGTCGAATCCTGAGCTCGGGCAGGCGGAGCTCGCGTCGCTGCTGCTCACCGGACGGCGGCTGGAAGATCTGGCTCCGGGCGATGCGGCGTTCGTCGGCACCCAGGTGCTCGGGAACTTCTCGGCCGAGGTGCTCGGCTTTGCAAGCCGGGCGGTCGGTCTCGACACGTTGCGTCTCGGCGGCGTAGAGGGGACCGCCGTCCGGCGCGATCCGACGGCGGTCGCCACCGAGCTCGATCCGACGACTCGGCTGACATTCGGCAAGAGTCTTGGCAGTGACGTCGACGTGACGTTCTCGCAGAGCCTGCGCGACAGCGACGCGCAGACGTGGATCGTCGATTACCTGCCGACGCGCGGCCTGGAGCTCCGGCTCGTGTCCGATGACGACGACCTGCGGTCGTACGGGTTTCGGCACGACGTGTCGCTCGGCGGCGTGCCACGTCAGGCGAGGCCGAACACGGGCGACCGGCCCGCCGAGCTGCGCGTCTCGAGCATCGATGTGTCCGGTGACCTCGTGCTCCCCGAAGCGCGCGTGCGGCAAGCGCTCGAGCTGCAACCGGGCGATCGGTTCGATTTCGCGCGGTGGCTGGCCGATCGCGACAGGCTCGAGGGGCTGTACCGGGCCCAGGGCCATCTGGCCGCTCGCGTCGCGGCCAGGCGCATGGAGACGACCGGCGGCGTGGTGCTGACGTACGAGATCGCGGCGGGCCCGCAGACGAGAATCGAGGTCACGGGCATCGATGTCGACGGCGTGCTGCGGGCGCAGCTGGAAACGGCATGGGCGCAGTCGGTGTTCGACGACTTCGTGCTGGACGAGGCAGCGCACATCATTCGCGCGCGGCTGGCGCGCGACGGCTATCTGCAGCCGTCGATAGAGGCGCGCACTGTTCCGGGACCTGGCACGAAGGCATTGACCGTCACCGTCGACCGCGGCGTCCGCAGCACGATGACGACCGTTCGCGTCGACGGGCTGCCTTCGGAACTGAGCGACGCGATCCTCGCGCATCTCGAGGCGCGCGGGCTCCTCGAAGGCGCCGTGTCGGACCCTGGCGCCGTGGAGCGTGAGGCCGCGACGTATCTCCGGACGCGTGGGCACCTGGGCGCGCGTGTCACTGCGGGCGCACCGTTGTTCGAGGGCCCGACGGCGGCGCTCCCGCTGACTGTTGACGCCGGACCGGCCTACTCGGTGGCACGCGTGCGGTTCGAAGGTGCGTCGCCGCTGCCCGACGAGGACCTCCGCGAGGCGGTTGCGCTCGAGGTCGACACACCCTACGATCCGGCGCTCGTCGAGGCGGCGCGCGATCGTCTGGTGGCGCTCTATCGCCGCGAGGGGTTTGCCACGGCGGCGGTGGAGGCGCGGCCCGACGTCCGGCCTGACACCGCGGCCGTCGACGTCGCGTTCGTCGTGACCGCGGGGGCGCGCCAGGTGCTCGGCGAGATCGTCGTCAGCGGCAACCGCGCCATCGATGCCGACGTCGTCGAGCGCGCGATCGGGCTTGCGCAGGGCGCGCCGCTCAGAGCCGCCGACGTGCTGCAGGCGCGGACGCGTGTCTTCGATACGGGGCTGTTCCGCCGGATCGATATCGCATCCGAAGCGATGGAATCGGTGGAAAAGCGGCGCCTGCGCGTCGTCGTCGAGGAATGGCCCGCCGCCCGGCTGCGCTACGGGTTCGTGGTGGCGGAGGAGCGTCCGGAGGACAGTCTCGAGGGCCGCGATCTGGTGCCGGGGATTTCGGCCGACCTCACGCGGCGGACGCTCTTCGGCCGCGCCATCGCCGCCGGCGGCGCCCTCGAATGGCAGCGCCGTGAGCGGCGCGGCCGCGCGTTTCTCAACACCCAGACACTTATGGGCCTGCCGATCGAGTCGTCTCTGGTTGCGGAGCGCTCCCGCGAGGAGTTCCAGGCGGTGACGCTCGTGACCAACCGGAGCAGCATCACGTGGGAGCAGCGCACGCGCGTGGCGCGCAGCCTGAGCCTCTCCTACGCCTATACGTTCGAGCGGAACCACACGTTCGACACGAAGCCGCCCGATCGGTTTACGCCCGCGTTCGACATCACGATCAACATCGCACGGGTGAACGCGGCCGCGGCGTGGGACACGCGCGACGATCCGTCCGACGCGACGCGCGGACTGCTCGCCTCGTCGAGCTTCGAGATGGCGCCGGAGGCCGTCGGTTCCGACATCCGGTTCATCCGGCAGCTCTGGCAGGCGTACTACTTCCGTCCGTGGCGCCAGGTCGTCTTTGCGTCGGCGGCGAGGACGGGCGTCGTCGTGCCGCTCGGCGGCCAGGAGCTGATTCTCTCGGAACGGTTCTTCGCCGGGGGCTCGCGCACGGTGCGCGGCGTGGCGGAAGGCGCGCTCGGCACGCGCGACTTCTTCGGCTTTCCGGCGGGCGGGCGGATGATGATCGTGCTGAACCAGGAAGCGCGGGTGCCGATCTACGGCTGGCTGCGCGGCGTCGCCTTCGTCGACGCCGGCAACGCCTTCATGCGGCCGCGCGACGCGAGCGTGGGCGGCCTCGTCGGATCACTCGGCGCCGGCCTGCGGCTGACCACGCCGTTTGCGCTGCTGCGGGCGGATTATGCGCGCCCGGTCTGGGGGACGGTGCAGACGACCGGGCGCTGGACCTTTGGGATCGGACAGGCGTTCTAGCCGGGTCTGCGGCGCCTGGCGCGCGCGCGCCGCGAGACCCGGCCTACGTACCTTTTAGCAGGCCTTTTAGCGGCCCCGGACCGTCCGCATGATCTGCATCACTTCGGGCCGCTCCGGCGCCTCCGGCGCGAGCTTGAGGAACTGCTCGAAGTGATTCGCCATCCGATCGGGACGTCCCGCACGGTAGTGCATCAGGCCACCGTAGTAGTGGGCATACGCAACCGACGGGTTCAGCTCCGTGGCGCGGTCGAATGCTTCGGCGGCGGCGCGCCAGTCCTCGCGCTTGGCATGCACGAGCCCGAGCTGGTAGTGCGCATCGGCGAGCCGCGGCGCGAGCGACACGGCCTGCTGCGCCGACTCGAGCGCGGGCCCGGTCTGCTCGTCGAGGAGCTGCTGCCCCGAGAGCCCGATGAAGTGCCACGGGTCGTCCTCGGCGCGGGTGGCGAGCTGTTCGTAGGCGGCGCGCGCCTCGCCGGTGGCGCCCAGCTTTTGATGGCTCTGGGCGGCGGTGTAGACGACGGCGGGCGCGGCGTCACTGCCGGCGCTCTCGACGACCTGCTGGAAGCGCCCCGCTTCGAACAACCGGCGGACCTCGGCGGCGTCCTGCCCTTCGGTGTCGCTCAGGGCGAGCCCAAAGGCCAGTGCGGGCGTCAAAAGAAAGGCAAAAGCAAGCGTTCTCATGAGTAACTCCGATTCTACGGCACGGTCTGCGCTTCTCATGCCAACGTGACGCCCTTCGAACGCTACGTAAAACGCAAGGAAGAGGTAGCGGCGGCGGCGCAGCTGTCCGGTTTTTACACGTCCCAGGATTCGACGGCCGGCCGCGGGCTCGTGCCGGTCAAGAACCTGATATAGCATCGGCGCGGCGTGCTCGTCTCCTTTCTCGTCTGGCTCGAATCGACCGCCTTCAGCGTGTGGGTGCGGGAGTCGCCGTCGGTATTCGCGTTCCCGATGATCCTGGCGATGCACACGATCGGCCTGGTGCTGCTCGCCGGCATCGACATCGCGCACAAGCTCCGCGTGCTGGGCGTGGCGCCCCAGGTGCCGGAGGTGGTGTTCGACCGCTTTCTGCCGCTGATGTGGCTCGGCCTCTGGATCAACGTCGCATCGGGCCTCGCGCTGTTCGTCACGTACCCGACGAAGGCCGCCACCAATGAGCTGTTCTATCTGAAGCTGTTGCTCGTAACCACTGCGGTGGTGCTGGTCAAGCTGATTCGGCGCCCGAACCGCCGCGCGCCCCGCACACTCGCGCTGCTGGCGATCGCCTGCTGGGTCGCGACGATTGCCTCGGGACGTCTGCTCGCGTACACGTACCATTACCTCGACGCCTCCGACCTGATCGAAGGGCGCCGGCGTCCCTGAAGGCATCCATGAGCGAGTGGCAACTCTGGCTGGAGCGGCTGCTGCTGACGGCGGAACCGGTCGCGGCGTTCATGCGCACCGCGTGGGGATGGCCCGCCGTCGAGAGCGTCCATTTCGTGGGGCTGACGCTGCTGTTCGGCTCGATTGCCGTGTGGGACTTGCGTCTGCTCGGCATGGCCGGGAGCGTGCCGATTGTCGCGTTTCACCGGCTCGTACCGTTTTCGGTGCTCGGGTTCGGGCTGAACGCCGCCAGCGGGTCGATGTTCCTGATGACCGAGCCGAATCAGTACATCTACAATCCGGCGTTTCACTTCAAGCTGCTGTTCCTGACGCTCGCCGGCGTGAACATCCTCGTGTTCTACGCGCTGTTCTTCCGGCGCGTGCGCGCGCTGGACGGCGGCGCGAGAGCCCCTGTGGGCCTCAAAGTCATTGGCGCCGTGTCGCTCGCCTCCTGGGCCGCGGTGATCATCTGCGGCCGGTTGATCACGTTCTACCGCCCGACCGGCTGCTTTCCCGACGAAGTGGTCGCCTTTATCGCGACCTGCATCGTGAGGTAAGGGGTCAGGGGTCAGCGATCAGGCCGCGACCTCCTCGTCGCCGGGGAAGCCGTGCTGCTCGCGGCCGACCGGTCCTTCATGCTGCGCGGTCGTCTTGTACAGCTCGAACCGGCCGTCGCTCGCCTCGTCGCGGACACGGCGGCGCAGCGCGTCCATCTGGCGCTTCGACATCGCCCTGAACCCGGCTGCCACCTCGAGGTTCTGTCGCAGCACGCGCATCGAGTCGATGCCGCTGATCGTCGTCGCCACCGGGAGGCTCATGGCGTAGCGGAGCGCCTCCTCCGCGGTCACCACCTTCTTCTTCACCTGGCGGCCGTCGCCGCTGAGGCTCTTCATCCCGAGTGGCGCGATGCCCCGCGACACGAGCAGGGGCAGCACCTCCTGCTCGAAGGAGCGGAAGGAGGCGTCGAAGCAGTTGAGCGGCAGCTGGCAGGCGTCGAACGGACAATCGTGCGAGAGCATCTCCAGGTGGATGGCGGGATGCTTGTGGCCCGTGAAACCGATGAAGCGGACCTTGCCCTGACGCTTCGCCTCGAGGAGCGCGTCGACCGCGCCGCCGCGCGCGAAGTGGCGCCCGGGGTCGTTGTCGTACACGCACTCATGGATCTGCCAGAGATCGAGGACGTCGGTGCGCAGGCGCCGCAGCGACTGCTCGAGCTGGCGCATCGCCTCGCGCCTGCCGCGGCCGTGCGTGCAGACCTTGGTCATCAGGAACACACGCTCGCGGCGGCCGGCGATCGCCTTGCCCATGATCTCCTCGGATCGCCCCTCGTGGTACTCCCACGCGTTGTCCATGAACGTGATGCCGGCATCGATCGCCGCGTGCGTGATGCGGACGGCTTCGCGGTCGCTCCCCATCTTGCCGAGGTGGTAGCCGCCGAGACCGAGCGCCGACACCATCACGCCGGTGGCGCCGAGGGGCCGAAGCGGAATGTCAGAGGCCATGCTGCGCTCCAGTGAGACTGAGATTGAGTCTCGGATGCAAGGTGCGGTCCCGTGTGCATGATGCTTGATTGTTCGCGCGCCGCGCACGTACGATCGCTGACGTGCGGTCCGGTGACCGTAGCGAGGAGGCGGCATGCGCGGCAACGAGAAGGTCATAGCTGAGCTGAACGAGGCGCTTCGCGAGGAGTTGACGGCGATCAACCAGTACTTCATCCATGCGGAGATGTGCCACAACTGGGGCTACCACAAGCTCGGCTCGTACATCCGCAAACAATCGATCGACGAGATGAAGCATGCCGAGCAGCTGATCGAGCGGATCCTGTTCCTCGACGGCACGCCACAGATGGAGTACCTGGATCTGAACGTCGGCCAGAACGTGCGCGGACAGATCGAAGCCGATCTGAAGCTCGAGGTCAACGCCGTCGCGATGTACAACAAGGCGGTCCGCATCGCGCGCGACCTGGGCGACGACCAGTCGCGCGAGCTGTTCTCGAAGCTCCTCAAGGACGAGGAACAGCACGTCGACTGGCTCGAAGCCCAGCTCCACATGATCACGGAGATGGGCTACGAGCGCTATCTGACGCTGCAGGTCGAGGGAGAGAATAAATAAGTAGCTGGGTTGCTGGGTTGATAGCCACCGAGCTACCGAGCTACCTTACGTCGCCGACGCCTCGACGGTGATCGCGACGCTGCCGCGAATCGCGTTCGAGATCGGGCACCCCTTTTCGGCGCCCGTGGCGAGCTCCTGAATCGTGCCGCGGTCGATCCCTTCGAGCCCCTCGACGACGGCCTTGAGGTGCGAGGAGACGACCTTGAGCCCGGCGTCGCTTTTGTCGCCGGTGACCGTCGCGGTCACGCGCACGCGGCGCGCCGTGCCGCCCTGCTTGCCGATGGTGTTGACCAGCACCATCGCGTAGCAGACGCCGTGGGCGGCCGCCATGAGTTCCTCCGGGGTCGTCTTGCCGTCGCCTGTTTCCGCGATGCGGCTCGGAAACGTCACGGGCACCGAGAACGCGCCGGTGCCGGCCTTCGCCGTGCCGTTCCCTTCCATCAGGGTTCCCGTCCAATCCACGTCAACATGTCGCGCGAACGTTGCCATCGTCAGCTCCTCTGGGCTTTGGGCTTTGGGCTCTGGGCTTCTGGCTTTGGACGCCCAACGCCTAAAGCCCAAAGTCCAAAGTCCGGGACGCGAGTATTGCATAACCTCGCACGCGAATGAGAGACGTCAATCTCGAGCTGGCCGGGCGCGATCGGATCGACGTCGGTCAGAACGGTGTTCACTCGAGCTCCACCAGCGGGACGCCCGGCTGCGCCAGTTCCCCGCGCCGGCAGGCAACCGCCTTGACGCGTCCGGGACGCGGCGCCCGGATGGGGAGCTCCATTTTCATCGCCTCGAGCGTCACGAGCAGATCGCCGGCGGCGACGTCCTGCCCGGCGGCGACGTGAATCGACGCCACGGTCGCGGGCATTGGCGCGGCAAGCGCGAGGTCTTCGTCGGTCCGGCTGACGCCGGACGCCACGTACGTCGTGTCCGGGTACGTGGTGTCCGCCTGTAGGCGGACCGTGTCGATCACGTACACGCGGCCGTCAAGGAAGACCCAGCGCGCCTCCGGCGGTCCGGCCGCGTACGCCACACGCTGGCGCGTGCCGGTGACGACGCGGTACTGCCCGCGGCCGAGCGGAACGATGTCGAGCCCGGTTCCCGGATCCCGGGCCCCCGATCCCGGTGTTTCAGCCACGCCACCCCCGCAAATCGTTCCATGGGTCGGGGGTCAGACCCCGGGTCTGACCCGAGTCGGCGTCCGCTGCCGCCGTCGCCACGGCGACGGCCTCCGGCGGCGGCTCCTCCGAGAGGCCAGCGAGGATGCTGCCGCGCTCGGACTCGACGAGTCCGGTATCGAGCTGCCCGGAGACGACGCGCGGATGCTCGAGGAGCGCGCGTACAAACGCGCCGTTCGTCCGCACGCCGAGGATCGGATAACTCTCCAGCGCCGCGACGGCACGGCGCCGCGCCGCGTCCCGCGTCTCCGCCCACGCAACCAGCTTCGCGAGCAGCGGATCGTAGTGGACCGAGACCTCCGCGCCTTCGGCGACGCCGCTGTCGACGCGCACGCCCGGCATCGACGGCTCGCGGTAGAGCAGCAGGGAACCCGCCTGCGGCAGGTCGTGCCGCCCGGGGTCCTCCGCGTAGAGCCGCACTTCGATCGCGTGCCCGCGCTGCCGCAGCTCCTGCTGCGGCCATGGCAGCGGCTCGCCGGCGGCAATCGCGATTTGCGCCTGCACCAGATCGACGCCGGTCGTCTGCTCGGTCACCGGATGCTCGACCTGCAGCCGCGTGTTCATCTCGAGAAAGTAGAACTGCGCCTCGTCTCCGGCGCCCTCGAGCAGGAACTCCACCGTGCCTGCATTGCGGTAGCCGGCCGCGCGCGCGAGCGCCACGGCGGCGCGTCCCATCCCTTCGCGCAGCGCGGGGGTCACCGCGGGCGAGGGCGCTTCCTCGACGATCTTCTGGTGGCGCCGCTGGAGCGAGCACTCGCGCTCGAACAGATGCACGACCGCGCCGTGGTGGTCGGCCAGAATCTGGATTTCGACATGGCGGGGGCGCTCGATGAGCCGCTCCACGTATAGCGTGCCGTCGCCGAACGCGGCAGCCGCCTCGCGGCGCGCCTGCGCGATGGCCGGCACGAGCGACGGGTCGTCGCGAACGGTCTTCATGCCGATGCCGCCGCCGCCCTCCGACGGCTTGATCAGCACGGGGAGACCGAGGCGCCGCGCCGCTGCGGCGATCGTCTCGTCGCGCTGGTCGGCCGGCGTGTCGCCCGGCACGACCGGGACGCCCGCCTCGCCGGCGAGCGCCCGCGCCGCTGTTTTCGAGCCCATGCGCGCAATCACATCGGCGGGTGGCCCGATGAACACGAGCCCGGACGCCGCGCATGCGGCGGCGAAGGCGTGGTTTTCGGCCAGAAAGCCGTAGCCCGGGTGAATCGCTTCGGCGGCCGTCTCGCGCGCCGCCTCGAGAATCGCCGTCGTGGAGAGATAGCTTTCGGCGGCCGGAGCGAGACCGATCCGGACCGCGCGATCCGCGAGCGCGACGTGCAGCGCCCGCGCGTCGGCGTCGGAATAGACGGCGACCGATTCGATCCCAAGCTCACGGCACGCACGGATGACGCGGACGGCAATCTCGCCGCGATTGGCGATCAGGATCCGGCGGAACATGCCTACATCCGGAACACGCCGAACTTCGGGGGCGGAATCGGCGCGTTGTACGCGACCGAGATCCCGAGCGCGAGCGCCGCGCGCGTCTGGGCCGGATCGAGAATGCCGTCGTCCCAGAGCCGGGCGGTGGAGTAGTAGGGCGACCCTTCGAGCTCGTACTTCTCGAGGATCGGCTGCCGAATCGCCTCTTCATCGGACGCCTCGAGCGTCTTCCCCTCGCGGGCACGCTGATCGCGTTTGATGGTCGCCAGCACGGAAGCCGCCTGCTCGCCGCCCATCACCGAGATGCGCGCGTTCGGCCACATCCAGAGCAGGCGTGGCTCGTACGCGCGTCCGCACATGCCATAGTTGCCGGCGCCGAACGAGCCGCCGATGATCACCGTGAACTTCGGCACGACCGAGTTGGCCACCGCGTGCACCATCTTGGCGCCGTCTTTCGCAATCCCCTGGCGCTCGTACTGCCGGCCCACGATGAAGCCGGTGATGTTCTGCAGAAATACGAGCGGCACACCCCGGAGATTGCACAGCTCGATGAAGTGCGTCGCCTTGAGCGCCGACTCTGAAAAGAGCACGCCGTTGTTGGCGACGATTCCGACGAGAAACCCGTGCAGCCGGGCAAAACCGGTCACGAGCGTCGGCCCGTAGCGCGCCTTGAACTCGTCGAAGCGCGACCCGTCCACCAGCCGGGCGATGACCTCGCGAACGTCGTATGTTTTGCGCACGTCCTCGGGGACGATGCCGGAGATCTCCTGCGGGTCGTAGGCGGGGTCCTCGGGCGTCGCCACGTCGGCCGGCAGCGTCTTGCGCGCCGTCAGCGTGGACACGATCGTCCGAGTCAGCCGAATCGCGTGCGCGTCGTCGTCGGCCAGATAGTCGGCGACGCCGGACAGCCGCGTGTGGACGTCGGCGCCTCCGAGCTCCTCGGCGCTCACCTCTTCGCCGGTGGAGGCCTTCACGAGCGGGGGACCGCCCAGAAAGATCGTGCCGGTGCCGCGCACGATGACCGTCTCGTCGGACATCGCCGGAACGTAGGCGCCGCCGGCGGTGCACGACCCCATGACGACCGCGATCTGCGCGATCCCTTCGGCGGACATGCGCGCCTGGTTGAAGAAGATCCGGCCGAAATGCTCGCGGTCGGGAAACACATCGGCCTGCAGCGGGAGAAACGCGCCGCCCGAGTCGACCAGGTAGATGCACGGCAGCCGGTTGTCGAGCGCGATCTGCTGCGCCCGCACGTGCTTCCTGACCGTGATCGGGTAATAGGTGCCGCCCTTCACCGTGGCATCGTTGCCGACGATCATCGCTTCGCGGCCCGACACGCGGCCGATGCCGGTGACGAGCCCGGCGCCCGGCGCGTCGTTGTCGTACATGTCCCAGGCGGCCAGCGGCGAGAGCTCGAGGAGCGGCGATCCCGGATCGAGCAGGAGATCGATGCGCTCGCGCACCGGGAGCTTGCGCTGCTCGCGCAGCCGTTCGAGAGAGCGGGGGCCGCCGCCCTGCGCGCAGACCGTCAGCCGGTCGCGCAGCTGTTTGACGAGCGCCGCCATGCGCGCCTGGTTGTCGCGGAAATCGGGAGCGTCAGGACGGATGTGGGTAACGAGGCGATCCATGCCGCCTAGGTCACCAGCCGCAGCAATCGGTCTTGGAGCCGCAGGCCGGGCAGCGCCAGACGGCGTGCATCCTGTGCGCCGGCAGCGGGCTGCGAAGGCGAAACCGTCTTGGAATCCGCCATCGGCGGCATTATAACGGCGAATTGTTTTCTAGCTCAGCTGCATTCGGATTGTACATGCTGTAATATTTCTCACCAGAGCCGCTCGGAGTGTATTGAATGCCTACCCCGCCACAGCAATCCGCGAAACGACGCCGACGCGTGCTCGCCATCGATGACGAGCCGGCCATGACCGAATGGCTCAAGATGGTCATCGAAGCCGATGGCTACGAAGTGCGGACGGCGCTCATCGGCACGCGCGGCGAGGAGATTTTCAAGCAGTGGCGTCCCGATGTCGTGGTCGCGGACCTGATGCTGCCGGACCTCGACGGGATCGCGCTGTTGCGCCGGCTCAAGGAAATCGATCCCGCCCCGGAAGTCATCATCATCTCCGGCCAGGGCACGCTCGCCCGAGCGGTCGAGGCCGGACAGGCAGGCGCGTTCTTCTTGCTCGAGAAGCCCGTCAGCCAGGGCGGCCTGACGGATCTCATCCGGCGCGCGATCGAGCAGAGCCAGGAAAAGGCCGAGCACAAGCAGCTCAAGGAGCAGATCCGCGGTCAGTACAGCTTCGCCAACATCGTCGGGCAGAGCAAGAAGATGAAGGAGCTGTTCGAGCTGGTCGAAAGCGTGGCGGCCAGCGACGCGAACATCCTCATCCAGGGTGAGAACGGCACGGGCAAGGAGCTCATCGCCAACGCGCTTCACTACAACTCGAATCGCGTGAAGGGCCCGTTCATCAAGATCAACTGCGCGGCGATCCCGAAAGACCTGATCGAGAGCGAACTGTTCGGCTACAAGAAGGGGGCGTTCACCGGGGCGCACACCGACAAGGTGGGCCTCTTCGAGCTGGCCGAAGGCGGGTCGCTCCTCCTCGACGAGATCGGCGAGATGCCGCCGTACCTCCAGACGAAGCTCCTGCGCGTGCTGCAGGAGCGCGAGTACCGGCCGATCGGCAGCGACCGGCTCGTCCACGTCGACTTCCGCCTGATCTGCGCGACCAACATCGAGCTCGACGTCGCGCTGCGTGAGGGCAAGCTGCGCGAAGACCTGTACTTCCGCATCAACACCATCACGCTCCGCGTGCCCCCGTTGCGGGAGCGGACGGAAGACATTCCGCTGCTCTGCACTCATTTTCTGGCGAAGTTCAACGATCGGTACCAGCGCAGCATCCGCTCGATCTCGCCGGCCGCGTACCACCTGCTCATCCGCAATCGGTGGCCGGGGAACGTCCGCGAGCTCGAGAATGCCATCGAGCGTGCCGTGCTCGTCAGTAAGACGGGGGAGATTGCCCCGGGCGACCTGCCAGAGACGATCCGCGAAGAGGGGAGTCCGGCTCAGGAGTTCACCGTCCCGCCGCACCGAACACTGGCCGAGATCGAGAAGATGGCCATCCTGCAGACACTCCAGCGGACGAACTGGAACAAGCAGGAGGCGGCGCAGATTCTCGGGCTCTACCGGCCGACGCTCTACAGCAAGATGAAGAAGCACGAAATCCAGGACCAGCGCGCTCAGCAGCGCGCCGCCGCCGCGGCGGCCGCGAACCAGTAGAACCGGCTACCACCTACCACCTACCGGTTACCAGCGATCCTGGCCCACCTGTTGCTAGCGGATGGGTCGTGCTCGACCGGCTGGGCCTCGCCGTCCTCGGTACGCTCGCGTGGACGGGCAGCGTGTCGCTCTTCGGCCTTCGCGCCATCCGCGAGGCGTTCCGTCCCCCGTTTGAATTCGGCGAAATTGTCCGGCACGTCTACGAGATCGGCTGGCGCTCGACCCCGCTGATCGCCACGGCGGGTTTCTCCATCGGCGTCGTGCTGTCCATGCACACGCGCGCATCACTGGAGCGCTTTGGCGCCGAGGCGATGATCCCCGCGGGACTGGCCATAGTGCTGATCCGCGAAACGGGGCCGCTCGTGACGGCGCTGCTCGTGTCGGGCCGCGTGGGCGCGGGGATTGGCGCCGAGCTGGGTGCCATGAAGGTCACCGAACAGATCGACGCCCTGGAAACGGTCGCGGTCGATTCGTTCACGTTTCTGGCGGTGACGCGCATCCTCGCGTGCATCCTGGCGCTGCCGCTGCTCACGACCATCACCAATCTCTGCGGGATCTTCGGGGGCTATCTCGCGGAAGCCACGGTCAGCGGGATGTCGTGGGAGCTCTATTTCAACCGCGCGTTTGTGGTCGTGGAGTTCAGCGATCTCATTCCGGCCACGCTCAAGACGATGGTCTTCGGCATGATCATCGGGACCGTTGCCTGCTATCTGAGGTTCACGACCACGCAGGGGACCGAGGGGGTCGGCCGCACCTCCACCCGCAGCGTCGTCATGTCGTCCATCCTGATCATCCTGGTCAACGTCGTGCTGGTCAGGCTGATTGTGTTCCTGTTCCCGCCCACCGCATGACGGACGCTCCCGAGCGCACGAACGACGACGGTGAGCCCGCGATTCGCCTCGAGGGTGTGAGTAAGTCGTTCGAGGACCTCAAGGTCCTCGACGACATCACGCTGGAGGTGGCTCAGGGAACCGGGTTTTGCCTGCTGGGCCGGAGCGGCACCGGCAAGAGCGTCACGCTGAAACACATCATCGGGCTGATGAAGCCCGATTCCGGCCGGGTGTTCGTGCACGGGAAGGATGTCACCGCGTTGAACCGCCGGGAGCTGGGTGACGTGCGGCGGAGCATGGGCTTCCTGTTTCAGAACGCGGCCCTGTTCGATTCGATCACCGTGGGAGAAAACGTGGCGTTTCCCATGCGACGCCACACCGACTGGGACGAACGAAAGATTCTGGAGGTTGCCAAGTCGAAACTCGCGGACGTCGGCCTGGCTGACGACTTCGACAAAATGCCGGGGGACCTCTCGGGCGGCATGAAGAAACGCGCCGGACTGGCGCGGGCCATGGCGCTCGACCCCGACATCCTGCTGGTGGACGAGCCGAGCGCGGGCCTCGATCCGATTACCGGGGACGAGATCGACGCGCTGCTCGTGGAGCTCAAGAACAAGGGGACCACACTGGTGATGGTGACGCACAACATCCCGAGCGCGCGCCATGTGGCCGACGAACTGGCGATGCTGCACGAGGGGCGGATCATCGCGCAGGGAACCGCGGCGGATCTGGATCGCAGCGACAATGCCCTCGTCCGCTCGTTCATGCGGTCCGAGGCCGTGGGGTAGAAGGATACGGACTATGGTCTCACCAAAGGTCGTCGGCGCGGGCGCGTTCGTGATCATCGGCGTGCTGTTGTTCACGGCGGCGCTGTTCATGATCGGCGAGCGGCGCATGCTGTTCGAGGATCGCTTCGAGCTGTATACCGAGTTCGCGAAGCTGGGCCAGCTCGAGGCGGGCGCGATCGTGCGGGTGGCCGGCATGAACGCCGGGGAAGTGACGGAGATCCAGGTGCCGCCCTCACCCGCGCAGAAGTGTCGCGTGAGGATGGACATCCGGGACGACCTCCACCCGCTGGTCCGCACCGACTCGGTCGCATCGGTCCAGACCGAAGGACTCGTCGGCGGGATTGTCGTCAACATCGCCACCGGCAGCGAGCAGGCGACGGAGGTACCCGATAAGGGGACCATCCCGAGCCGGGAGCCGTTCGCCTTGGCCGATCTGCTGG
>CAZGLC010000038.1:0-3495 GCA_964526235.1 uncultured Bifidobacteriaceae bacterium | reverse complement strand
CCCGATAAGGGGACCATCCCGAGCCGGGAGCCGTTCGCCTTGGCCGATCTGCTGGAGCAGGCGAGCGAGACGTTCACTCAGGTCAATATGACCGTCGAGAAGCTGAGCGGCGACCTCGAGACGACGATCCAGCAGGTCGAGATGGCGACCAAGGATGCCCACCAGTTGTTCATCGATATCACGCCGCAGATCAAGGCGATCGCCGAGAACGGCAGCCGCATGTCGGCTGATACCCAGCAAATGATCGCCAGGCTGCGCGCGGGGGAGGGAACGATCGGCAAGCTGCTGAACGACGATGGCCTGTACGTGCGCGCGCGGGAGATTGCCGACCAGGCAAAGGATGTGATGTCCAACGTCCGGCAAGTAAGCGACGAGGCGCGGCGCGCGATCGCCGATTGTCGTTCTCAAGACGGTCCCGCCCACGGGCTGTTCGCCGACATGCGCGTGACGCTGGGGCAGGCGAGGGAGGCCACGGCCGGTCTCGCCGACAACATGGAGGCGCTCAAACACAACTTCCTCCTGAGGGGCTTCTTCAACCGCCGCGGATATTTCAACCTCGACGCCATCTCGCCGGCGCAATACCGCAACGGCGTGCTCGAAAACGGAAAGCGGCGGGCCATGCGCATCTGGCTCGGGTCTGATGTCCTCTTCGAGCCGGGGCCTGGCGGCATCGAGGCGTTGACCGCGATCGGACGCCAGCGCATCGATTCCGCGATGGCCCCGTACTTCAGGTACCTGCCGGCCAACCCGCTTGTCGTCGAGGGCTACGCCACCGACGGTACCACCGGCGAGCGCTACCGGCGCTCCCGCCAGCGGGCGGGCATCGTGCGGGAGTACGTGCTCGGACGCTACGGCCTGATGCCGCAGCACACGGGGTTCATCGCGCTTGCGGATGAGGCACAGGGAAGCCCGGACGGCGATCGATGGGACGGAGTCGCGTTGACGCTCTTTCTCGATATGGCGGAGCTGAATCTGATCACGCAGCAGCGGAATGCCGGCATCAAGCAGCCTGTGGCGGCGCCTGTGACCGTGCCGGCGACTCGATAAGGGTCGCGCTGGTCGCGGTCCGGCTCATCATGGCACCCGTTTCGCAAGCATCCCGCCGGGGCAGCGAAGGGAGGACGTGTGAACGAAGGACCTCGAGTCGTGCTCGGCGCCGCGCTGGGCGCATTGTGCGGCGCGGCCGTTGTTTACCTCTTCTTTACCGACCGCGGGCGCGAGCTGCGCGATCGGCTGGAGCCTGCGGTCGACGATTTGCGGCGTGAATTCGCGCGCTTCCAGAAGACGGTCGAGAAAGTAGGGGACCTGGCCAACGACGGCATGCGCGTCATGGAGGAATTCCGGGCCGCGCGCGGGCAGGCGCCGTATCCGACCGACACGACGTCACATTGACATGGTTGACGGGAATCTGAACACGACCAACGCGCCGCTCGCCGAACGCGGGCGCGACATGATGAACGAGGCGCGCGACGCGGTGTCGCGCGGCGCCGAGGAGGCGCGCGGCTACACCGGCGCGACGACCGGCAGCACCTACACCGGCGGCACGCCGGGCACGCAGGGCGGCGGCACCGACTACGGTCGGTCGTAGGCGCGGCTTCCGCCGCGCCGGCTTCGGGCTTTGGGCTGCGGGCTTTGGCCAAAGCCCATAGCCTGAAGCCCATAGCCGGCGAGTGATAATCTCCGTGTGACCCCGGCCCGGATCCTGCTCCGCTTCCGCAGGGAGCTTCGTTTTTCGGGCTTCGCCGCGTGGCGCGGTCTCGTGCGGCTGGTGAGCGGCAACGATCTCACGCACGCCGCCTCGATCGCCTACTACGCGCTGCTGTCGCTCTTTCCGTTTCTGCTGCTCGTCATCTCGATGCTCGGCTCGATTACGGCCGACGAGGACGATCGGCTCGCCGTGCTCACGTTCGTCTTCCACTACTTTCCGACGCAGTTCGAGTTCGTCAACGCGCAGCTCGAGGCCTTCCGCCAAACGCGCCTGCAGCTCGGGGTGGCGGGCGCCCTGGCGCTCATCTGGGCGTCGCTCGGCGTGTTCGGCGCGATCACCAGCGCCGTGAACGAGGCATGGGGCGTGGAACGCCAGCGGAGCTTTCTGAAGCATCGCCTCGTGTCGTTCCTGATGCTGGTGGCGAGCGGCGGCGTCCTCATGCTGGCGCTCGTCATGGTCAGCGCCGTCGAGGTGGCCCAGGCGTCGTGGTTCGGCGTGATGCTCGCGCGGTTCGAATGGCTCGGCGCGCTGCAGTCGTTCGCGATCCGCTACGCGGCGACGATTCTGCTGATTCTCGCGGTCGGTCTCCTGTACTACTTCATTCCGAACGCGAAGACACGGTTCCGCGACGTGTGGGTCGGCGCGATCCTCACCGGCGTGCTCTGGCGCCTGGCGCTCGAGGGGTTCTCCTGGTACATCGGCCGGAGCGGCCAGTTCAACCTCATCCACGGCTCCATCGCCGCCGTGGTCGTTTTCCTGCTGTGGATCTACGTCTCTTCGGTCATCCTTATGTACGGCGTGGAGTTCACCGCCGCCTACGCGCGTCTGCGGCGTCGGCGCCCCGACGAGATGCCCGCCGCGCCCACACCGAGAGTATGAGAGCCTTCGTCACCCTCGTCGTGTGCGCCGCGTTCGTGGCGTATCCGGACGCGCAGTTCTCGCTCGTCTCCGTCGAACAGGAAATCGAGATCGGCCAGCAGGCCAACGCGCAGGTTCGCAAGGAGGTGCCGGAACTCCGCGAGGCGCAGGTATCGGAGTACGTGCGCGGCATCGGCCGGCGGCTCGCGCAGCGGGCGCCGGGTCCGAAATATCCGTACAGCGTGTCCGTCGCCGACTACCGCGAGATCAACGCATTCGCGCTCCCGGGCGGCCCGGTGTGGATTCATCGCGGCGTGCTGCACGCGGCGACGAACGAGTCGCAGGTCGCGGGCGTGCTGGCGCACGAGGTGGCGCACATCGCCCAGCGCCACGCCGCCAATCAGCTCACGAAGGCGATGATGGCGAATCTCGGCCTGGGACTCCTCGGCGCCGTGCTCGGCAACGGCGGCGGCGCGGGCGCCGCGCAGACGGCCGCCTCCTTCCTCGCCAGCGGCATCTTCCTGAAGTTCAGCCGCGACGACGAGCGCGAGGCGGACGCGGTGGGGCTGCAGCTGCTGCGGCGCGCCGGGTGGGACGGCCGCGGCATGGTGGAGCTGTTCGAGATCCTCCAGGGTGAGGCGAAGCGGAACCCGGGCAGCGTCGAGGTGTTCTTCTCGAGCCATCCCTCGCCGCAGGACCGGATCGCGCGCCTGCGGGCCGAGGCGGGGCGCGGCGGCGGCACGCGCGACACGCCGCAGTTTCAGGCGGTCAAAGCGCGGCTCCAGAAGATGGCACCGCCTCGGGCGATGCCGCGACAATAGACGGATGTCCAATCGCCTCGCCGCCGAGCAGAGCCCCTACCTCCTGCAGCACAAGGACAACCCGGTCGACTGGTACCCGTGGAGCGACGCCGCGTTCGAGAAGGCGCG
>CAZGLC010000037.1:22139-24172 GCA_964526235.1 uncultured Bifidobacteriaceae bacterium | reverse complement strand
CGGCAGCGTGCAGATGTACACGCTGCAGTGGGTCGGCGTCACCGACCCCGACATGCTCCGGCGGCTCTATCACTCCAGCCAGGTGCCGCCGTCCGGCTTCAACCGCATTTATTACAGCAACCCGGAGGTCGATCGCCTGATCGATCTCGCCAGCACCGCACTCACGGACGAGGAGCGGCTGAAGTACTACCGCGCGGTACAGAAGCTGGTGGCCGAAGACGCGCCGTACATCAGCCTCTGGTACAAGACGAATGTCGCCGTGACGCGCCCGAACATCACGGGCATGCGCCTTTCCGCGCAGGCGACGTTCGCGACGCTGAAGGACGTGAAGAAGGTGCAGCCGTACGGCGCCGCGTACTCAGGCTCCTCGGACGCCCATCGTCCGTAGTCGTTTCACCTGACTTCCCGCCACCCGTACATGACGAAATTGTTGTCGTTGAGACCTCCGTCGTACTCGACGTCCGGATTGCCGGCGATCCGGTTGGCGGTCGCGAGGTTGTCCTCGCTGGGCGCATCCTCGACGATGATCTGGCCCGTGACGTCCGGGTTGCCCGAGATCTCCAACTGTTCGTGCACCAGCATTTTGCCTCCGAGGGACGGCACCAGGTGGGCGTTGGAGGAAATCCTCAAGTCGCGGTCGGTGACGAACTGGATCCCTCCCGCATTCGCCGCCGGCTGCAGATCCATCCCATTGGGTCCCGCGACGTCAATCGATCCTTCAGCCAGGATTGTCACCGCAGGCGCCTTATCGCCGTGAGGGGCGAGGTTGCCCTTGATACTGGCGGCACCTTCGACGTAGTACGTGCCCGCCGTTGGACTGTCGCCGTCGAGGTCCCAGCCGTTTCCCCCCTTGAACGTCCAGCCGTAACCGCCATGGCACCCCTTGTCTCCCGCCGCGCACAGGAGCGTCCCGCCCTGGTTCGTGATGCTCCCGTCCGACTCGAGGATGAAGTCCGCCGTCGTCCGATAGTCCGCCGCGCTGATCGGCGGGACGACGATGACTGGGTTGCCGCCGCCGGACTTCCCATCGATCTTGGGTTTGCTCTTCGTGGCGTCGTACGCGCCAGAGGCGGTCGCGTAGCCGGACACCGTCACGCTGCCGGCGATCGTCAGGTCGCCGTTGGCGTGCACGCTCCCTTCGTCGCCGCTGATATCCGGGTTTCCCGAGATCGTGAGATCGCCGTTCGTGAGAATGGCCGGCCACTTGACCGGGCCGATCACCGCCTCGAGCGTCACCGTCGCGTTGTTGCTGGCGTAACCCACGGCCCGCACGACCAGCGTCATGTTGACATCGATGAAGGGATCGCCGTCTTCATCGATATCCGGGTCGTCGCCGGCGACGGAGGGGTCATCGTCGTCGAGAATGAACACCTCGTACCTGGCGTCGCGGTCGGAAGCCCCGTCGATCGACACTGACGCTCCGAGCGTGAGGCCAGGCGCGAGCAGGCCCGGAGTCGTCAGAAGCACGTCCAGTTGATTCGGGACATCCTGCGGCGGGAGAGACCGAATGTAGGCAAGAGCCACCTGGACGCCGTGATTGAGTCCCGCTTCGGCCGAGGCGCGCGCCTGCGCCGCGGTCTGATGGTTACGCACGACCAGCGTGTCGGTCCGGCCGCTCACCGCCAGCGCCGCCGCGAGTGCGGACATGAGCATGAGGAGCAGCAGCACGGCGACCAGCGCCACGCC
Source organism: uncultured Bifidobacteriaceae bacterium (assembly GCA_964526235.1). GTDB lineage: Bacteria > Acidobacteriota > Vicinamibacteria > Vicinamibacterales > UBA2999 > MELF01. The sequence continues at coordinate 22,486 of CAZGLC010000037.1, read as the reverse complement.
GCGCTCATCCCGGCCGATGGATACCGGGTGTATGGGCGCCATGGCTATCGCGTGCGGATGCGGACTTCCGTTTCCAGAGTGGACGTCGCGTAATCACCGAGGAATATCGAATATGCCTCGGAACGCCCGGTCACGCGCACCCGCACGTACACGACGGAAGCCGGATCCGTCGTGGGGTTTCGTGACGCGTCCAGGTACGTGAAGAGCAGTTCGGTGATGATCGGCTCCGTCATTGCCGTGGGCGAGGCCTCGAGGTTGTTGTCCTGGCGCGTAATCACCAGCTCCGCCGCGTCGTGCGCAATCGTGACGTCCTCCCCGGCTTCGACGCAGTTCTTGTTGTCGTCACC
>CAZGLC010000037.1:0-22039 GCA_964526235.1 uncultured Bifidobacteriaceae bacterium | reverse complement strand
CTTCGGCCGAAACCTGAATAGCGGATGCCACGAATCATTCAGGCGCTCGTCCCCGTCGCGCTGCTCATCCTCGCCAGCACGGCATCAGCGCAGTCGCTCGCCGACATCGCGCGTCGCGAGGCCGAGCGCCGCACGGCCATCCAGGCGCCGGGCAAGCTGTATACGAACGAACACCTCCAGGACACACCGGCGCCGCCGCCGTCCAGTGGTCCCGTGCGTTCGGGTGGAGATCAGCGGCCGGCGGACCTCGGGGAGAGCTCTGCCACGGCGGCCCCTGCGCCGCGGACTGAAGCCGAGTGGCGGCAGGGGCTCGCTGCGGCGCGCGACGCGCTCGCGCGCGCACAACGGGACGCCGACACGCTGCAGATTCGCATCGGAGGGCTGGCCGCGGATGTCATCCCGGCGGACCGGCAGAAACTTCTCGCGGAGCTCGATCGGGCGAAACAGGACGCTCGCCGCGCACGGGAGGTCCTTGACAACCTCTTGGAGGACGCGGCCAGTCGGGACGTCCCGGCCGACTGGGTCCGATGATCGGAGATCAGCTCCCCATTTCCGCCCGCGCCTCGGGCGTGTACAGCGACGTCGGGTGCTCTTCGATCAGCTGATTGAAGGTCTTGCGCGCTTCGTCGGTGTTCCCCGCCGCCTGATAGGCCTTCCCGAGCTCCATCAGGATCGCGTCTTTCGGGAGCGTCTCGTCGGTGCTCGACGCCAGCTGTTTCCATGTAGCGATCGCCGCCTCGTGCTGCCCGGCGCGCACGAGTCCGTCGGCTTTGCCCATCTGCGCCATGCGGCCGTAGAGGCTGTCGGCGCCGGCGCGCGCGACGACCTCGTCGAACGCCTTCACCGCCTCGTCGTGCCGGCCGAGCGCCGCGAGCGAAGAGGCGTAGTGGTAGCGCGCGGTGATGCCGGCATCGGTCTCCGGGAAGGCATCGGCCGCCGCCTTGAGCTTCGGCAGGGCGGCAGTCAGCTTGGCGGCGACGCTCGAGAACGTCCCGGTCGCGCCGATCGACGCGGCGGCCGGTACCTCGCCCGGCGCGTCGGGCTGCGCGGTCACGGGCACCACCCTCGCGTTGAACGCCACCATCGCCTCGCCGAGCAGCTGCTCGGCGCGCGACTCGGACTGGTCCCGCCACGCCAGGACGCCGGCGACGACGGCGGCGGCGGCGAGCGCGACGAGCAGCAGGCCGCTCACCACGCGCCTGTGCTTCTCGAAGTTCTCGCGCGCGACGGCCAGCATTCCCGCCAGCTCGTTTTCCTTCAAGTGATGACGTTCTTTGGTCTTCATGGCTTTCAGGCTGTTCCGGGTTCCGGGTTCCGAATGGCGTCCCCGGGCAGAATTGAACTGCCGGCCTCGCGCTTAGGAGGCGCGCGCTCTATCCATCTGAGCTACGGGGACGTAGTCTCTCATTGTAGCTGGGTGGCTAAGTGGCTCGGTAGCTGACCCAGCAACCTAGCGACCCAGCAACCTAGCCACCCAGCTACCCAGCCACCTTCCGCTAATACTGCAGCACCGAATATACGTTCTCGCCCGGCAGCTTCGCCTTGCCGTTGAGCGCCACGAGCTCGATGAGGAACGCCAGGCCGTGCAGCTCGCCTCCGAGCTTCTTGACGAGCCGCGCCGTGGCCGACGCCGTCCCGCCGGTCGCCAGCACGTCGTCGACGATGAGCACGCGCTCGCCTTTTTCGACGGCGTCGGCGTGGATCTCGAGCGCGTCCTTGCCGTACTCGAGGTCGTAGATCTCCTTGATCGCCTTCGCCGGGAGCTTGCCCGGCTTGCGCACCGGAATGAACCCGGCGCCGAGGCGCTCGGCAACCGCCGCGCCGAGGATGAAGCCGCGGCTTTCGATGCCGACCACGGCGTCGATCCGCGCGCCCTCGTACGGCGTCGCGAGCCGCTCGATGGCGGTCTTCAGCCCGGCCGGATGCCGCAGCAGCGTCGTGATGTCGTAGAACAGGATGCCCGGCTTGGGAAAATCGGGGACGTGTCGGATGTGCTGCTTGAGATCCATCGTCATCGAATCGCGAAATCCAGGTACGCCCCGCTCGGCTCGTGCGTCTCCGCCTCGACCGACTCCACGCGGGCGCCCGGCGGGCCCTGGCGCAGCGTGCGCTCGACGCGCGTCACCGCCTCGGCCTCCCCTTCCACGTGCGCCTCGACGCGGCCGTCCGGCAGGTTGCGCACCCAGCCGGTGACGCCTTCGCGGGAGGCAACCTCCGCACTGAAGAACCGGAAGCCGACGCCCTGGACGCGCCCGCCGATCACGAACCGCCGTGCGACGCGCATGCGCGGGAAAGGGTGATTATACTGGGGCTTCGTGTCCGCCACGCCCACACACCGCAGCGGCCTCCTGCCGCTGACGGTGACCGCGCTCGGGGTCGTCTACGGCGACATCGGGACCAGCCCCCTCTACGCGCTCCGCGAGTGCTTCTTCGGGTCGCATCCGGTTGCGCCCACCCACGACAACGTCCTCGGCGTGCTCTCGCTCATCATCTACGCGCTCGTGCTCGTCGTGTCGATCAAGTACGTGGCGATCGTGATGCGGGCCGACAACCAGGGGGAGGGCGGCATTCTCGCGCTCACCTCGCTCATTCCGGGCCGCGCGGGCGCCGCGACCGTCGGATCGCGGCTGGCGGTCGGACGGCCGCTGCTCATCGCACTCGGCATCTTCGGCACCGCACTCCTCTACGGCGACGGGATGATCACGCCCGCAATCTCGGTGCTCGGCGCGGTGGAGGGACTCTCGGTCATCACGCCGGTCTTCAGTCCGTACGTCGTTCCGGTCACGGTCGTCATTCTCGTCGGCCTGTTCGCCGTCCAGCAGTTCGGCACGCACCGCGTGGGCGGGCTCTTCGGCCCGATCGTCATCGTCTGGTTCGTGACGATTGCCGTGCTGGGCGCCGCATGGATTGTCCGCGCCCCCGGCGTGCTGGCCGCGTTCGATCCGCGCTACGCGATCCGCTTCTTCCTCGACAACGGCCTTCCGGGCTTTGTCGTCCTGGGCGCCGTCTTCCTGGTCGTCACCGGCGGCGAGGCGCTCTACGCCGACATGGGGCATTTCGGCCGACGGCCCATCCGTGTTGCGTGGTTCGCGCTCGTCCTGCCGGCGCTCGTCGTGAACTACCTTGGACAGGGTGCGCTGCTGCTGCTCCAGCCGGCCGCGACGCAGCCCTTCTTCCTGCTCGCGCCGTCGTGGGCGCTCGCGCCGCTCGTGGTACTGGCGACGGCTGCGGCGATCATCGCCTCGCAGGCGCTCATCTCCGGCGCCTTCTCGATCACCCGCCAGGCCATTCAGCTCGGGCTCGCGCCGCGGCTCGACGTCGAGCACACCTCCGCGCGCGCGATGGGCCAGATCTACGTGCCTCAGGTCAACTGGGCCCTGATGATCGCCACGGTCGCCATCGTGATCGGGTTCGCCTCCTCCGGCGCCCTGGCCGCGGCCTACGGCATCGCCGTGACGCTCACGATGGTGATCGACGAGCTGCTCCTGTTCGTCGTCGCAACCGAACGGTGGCGCTGGCCGCTCGCGCTGGCCGTCGCGGTCAGCGGCACGTTTCTCGCAATCGATCTGGCGTTTTTCGGCGCCAACGCGCTGAAGATCCTCCAAGGGGGCTGGGTCACGCTGGCGGTCGCCGCGGTGGCCTTTACCCTGATGACGACGTGGCGAACCGGCCGGCGCCTGCTGGCCGACCGGCTCACCGCGCGCGCGATCCCGCTCGAGGATTTCATCGCGCAAGTCGCCGCCGCGTCGCCCGCACGGGTACCCGGCACGGCGGTGTTCATGACCGCGCACCCGCGCGGCACCCCGCCCGCGCTCGCCCACAACCTCCGCTACAACAAGGTGCTCCACCAGCACGTGATCGTGCTGATGGTGACGACCGCCGACACGCCGCAGGTGCGCCGCGAGGACCGCGTCAGCGTGCAGCCGCTGGGGCACGGCATCTACCACGTGCGCGTGCAGTACGGGTTCATGCAGGACCCGGATGTGCCCGAGGCGCTGGAACTGGCGCGCGAGCAGGGCGTCGAGATGGATCCCCACGACCTCGTCTTCTTCCTGGGGCGGGAAACCATCATCGTGACCCCCGACCGGGGAATGGCGATGTGGCGGGAGCGGCTGTTCGTGCTGATGGCGCGCAACGCGGTGCGCGCCACCGCCTTCTTCCGCCTGCCCCCCGAGCGCGTCGTCGAGCTCGGGGTGCAGGTGGAAATGTAGACCTAGCCGCGCGGCCTTCACGGCGCGGCTGAGGCATAATCGAACCATGCCATATCCCGAACCGCTGATCGCGCCGATGCGCGCCGAGCTCACGCGCCTGGACGTCGACGAACTCCGCACCGCAGCCGACGTCGAGAACGCCGTCCGCGACACGCGCGGAACGCTGCTGATTGTCGTGAATTCGATTTGCGGCTGCGCCGCGGGCAAGGCCCGGCCCGGGCTCGCGGCGGCGCTCGCTCATCCGGTGCGGCCGAATCGCGTCGGGACGGTCTTCGCGGGCGCCGACGTCGAGGCGACCGACCGTGCGCGAGGCTACTTCACCGGGTACGCGCCCTCGTCACCGTCCATGGGCTTGTTGCGCGACGGCCGGCTCGTGTGGATGCTCGAGCGGCAGCAGATCGAGCCGCGCAGCTCCGCCGAGATTGCGGCGCTGCTGACGGCCGCGTTCGACGCGTACTGCGCTTAAGGCAGACGGAACAGCGGCCGCGCGGCCGGGACGCCAGGCCACGGGATCGCCGCGAGCAGCACGAGCAGCGCGAGCCCGAAGAAGATGAGCGCCGTGCGGTGACGGCGCGCCGCGTCGGCCGCCCGGCGGATGCGCACACGGCCGACGTGCGCGAGCACCAGCGCCACCAGCATGCCGGCGAGGTGCTCCACCGCCCAGAACCGGAGGACGGCGTTCCCCATCGCGGCGCCGAAATCCTGAAACGCAATCGCCGTCATCGGGCTGAGGCGCAGGTACAGTGCCATCCCGAGCAGCAGTTGCGCGTCGAGCGCGCCGACGAACCAGCGGCCCGCCTTGTCGTCGGCCCCCGCCCACGCCTTCCGCCCGCGGGCGCCCGCCAGCGCGCGGCCGACCGCCACGACGCCGAGGGCGAGGACGACCCAGCGCAGAAGCGAATGCAACGCCAGCGTTAGTAGGTACATCTCAAGGCCCCTCAGCGTAGGCGGACCGCGCGGCAAACACGACCCCGTTGACGCGCGCGAACGTCGGATGCGCGGCCTGCATCTCCCGTTGGACGGCGTCCGCGACCTCGTCCGCGGTCCGTCCCTGCGCTTTCAGTTCCCGTGCCCGTCTCTGAATGGCCATCATGACGGCGCGGTTGGTCTCGATGAGTGCGCCGCCTCCGACCTGCCCGTGTGCCGGCACAATCGTCCGCGGCTTCCATGTCTCCAGCAGGTCGAACGCGGCGAGCCACGCCTTGACGCTCGAAACCGCCATGGCGGCCACGAACGAATTGTTCATCACCACGTCGCCGGCAAACAGCACCTGGTCGCCTTCGACGAAGAACACCGTATCGCCGCGGGTATGCGTCGGCCCGACGATGAGGAGGCGGACGCGGACGCCGCCGAGATCGAGCAGGTGCTCGCGGTCGAACGGCACGTCGGTCCGGCGCGCCGTCGCTTCGTTCAGCAGCTCGGCATCGAGCGCGGATCGCGCCGCGAACGCCTGCACCTGCGCGGCGGCAGCCTCGGCGAATTCCGCCTCCTGCACCCGCGCGTTGACGTACTTCGCCGGCGGCGGAAACGCGGAGAGGCCGGTCGTGTGCTCGACGTGATAATGAGTCGACGCGACGTACAACTCGGCGTTCCTGCTGATCTTCGCCGCCTCGCGGCGCACGACGTCGCCGTTGCGGCGCCCGAGGCCTGGGTCGATCACCAGCGTCGCGCGGGTGCCGACGACGATGCCGACGTTCGGGACGCGAGGGGTGCCGCCGTCGGGAATCACCCAGCTGTGATCGCCGAGCTTCACGAGCGCATCTTCACGGACGAACGGCGGTGGAAACGTCGCCTGCTGCGCAACGGCGGTCGCCGCGAAGAGGACGATCAGGATGCCTAAGGTGCCTGGAGTGCCTGAGGTGCGTGGGGTGCGCGTAGGCACCGGAGCGATGGTCAGCGAATGAAGGTGAATTTCGCCTGGCCGGACGTCCCGCTCCCCCACGGCCACAGGAAGGCGCCGTTGCTGGGGCGGGCGGTCGCGCTGATCCGCACGTAGTACTCGCGGTTCGGCTCGAGCGTCGACGTCCGGAACAGCGGCAGGCGCTGGAAGCTCGTCATCAGCTGCCGCACGGCCGTCTCGCTGTCGGTGACTTGCGACCCCTCGACCTTGCCGTCGAGCACGCGCACGACGGTATGCTGGCGCGTGAGGTTGTCGTACTCGACGCTGTTGGCGACCACCGCTGTCGCAATGGTGCGGTCGACCCACACCGGGACCTCCAGGCGGAGGTCGACCGTGTAGGTGAAGGTGGTCTTCAGGCCGCTCCGGATGGCGGCGCGCACCTCATCGGTAAAGCCGTCCGCCAGCTCGAAGGTGACGAGCACACGGTCGTCGCGGACGAGCGGCACGATCCGGAGGCCCTGCCCCTGAGCTGCCACGGTGGTCCCAGCCGCAAGCAGGAGCACCCCGCAAATCAGGCCTTTATTCCGCACGAGGGACGCAACGAGGGGCCGGTGTCGCATGTGGGGACGGCCGCACTGTAGCACAGGTCAACCCCAGCCGATGTAAGATTTCAGGGTTCCCGTGCGCACGCTGAAGGTGCTTACCGTCGCGCTGACGGCGCTCGTGGCCGTGGTGCCGCACACCGGCGCCCAGGGTGTGCCCTGGCTCTCCGAGCGGAGCCTGCCCATCTCCCTGTTCGAGCGCTATCTGGAGTCGCTGCGGCAGCAGGCCGGCATCCCAGGCTTCTCCGCGGCGATCGTACAGAACGGCCAGCGCGTCTGGGAGACGGGCCTCGGGTTCCAGGACGTCGAGAACCTGGTCAGGGCGACGCCCGACACGGTGTATCCGGTGCTCGACCTGTCGCAGACGCTCGCCAGCACGGTCCTGCTGCAGCAGTGCCTCGAGCTGCGCACGCTGGAACTGACGGACAAGGTGCGCCGGTGGAACCCGCAGTTCTCGGAAGACGGCACGACCGTGGCGCAGCTGCTCTCGCATGCGGCCGCCGACGGCGGCTTCCGCTACGACACGAGTCGGTACGCGCAGCTCCACACCGTGATCGATCAGTGCGCGAGCCAGCGGTACGGACCGCTCCTGGCGCGCGAGATCCTCGATCGGTTCGGCCTGACCGACTCGGTCCCGGGTCACGACCTCGGCGACAGCTCCTCGGAGCAGCGGCGGCTCTTTTCGGTGAGTGCCCTCGAGCGCTATAGCGCTGTCCTCCGCCGGGTGGCCCCGCCCTACAAGGTCGACAGCAACCGGCGCGCAAGCCGCTCGGACTATTCGCGTCCCTCGCTGAGCGCCTCGACGGGGGTCGTGTCGACGGTGCGCGATCTGGCGCGGTTCGATGCGAATCTCGACATCCTGATGGCGTCGAGCACGCGCGAGCGCGCCTGGCAGAGCGGCTCGCTGCCAACGGGCCTCGGCTGGTTCGTGCAGCGCTACAACGGCGAGCGCGTCATCTGGTCCTTCGGCCTGGCGCGCGACGCGTATTCCGCGCTCTACATCAAGGTCCCCGGCCGGTCGCTCACGCTGATCCTCTTCGCCAACAGCGACGGCCTGGTCGCGCCGTACAACCTGTCGGACGGCAACGTCACGACGTCGCACTTCGCACAAACCTTCCTGCAGCTGTTTGTCTCGTAGCGCCCGGGTCCTCGCCGCGCTGCTCGTCTGGGCGTGTCCCTCGACTGCGGCCGCCGACTGGCTCCTGATGCCCTTCCTCGGCGGCTCGTTCGCGCCGGAGACGACGCTGCTCATCTTCGAGGAGGGCGCCGGCCGCACGCTGACGATCGGCGGATCGGTGGCGCTCCTGAGCGACGGGATCCTCGGCCTCGAAGCGGACGTCGGCCACACGCCCGGCTTTTTCGAGGGCGACGACCCGCTCGGCCTCGTGCTCACCAGCCGGGTCACGACGCTGACGGGCAGCGTCATCCTGGCGGTCCCGCTCTCGATCACCCGCGAGTCGCTGCGCCCGTACGTCGTGGCCGGCCTCGGCCTCCTGCAGGCGCGCAGCAAGCACGCCGGCGGGCTCTTCCCCGTCGACCAGAATCTGCTCGGCGTCAACATCGGCGCCGGCGCCATCGGCATGGTCAGCCCAAGGACCGGGCTGCGCTTCGACGTCCGCTACGTCCAAGCCGCCAGCGGCGCCGACGGCCCCTTCGCCCGCCCCGGCCTCTCGCGCCTCAGCTTCTGGCGCGGTACGGCCGGGGTGGTCCTCCGGTACTGAGCCGCGCAGGCTGAAGCCTGCGCTCTACTGGCTTCCGAGGCCGGGGCCTGAGGCCTGCTCCTTGCACAGTGGTCGGGCATGACCGCTCGACTGTCCACTCATCCGTACAGGCTGGCCGTCCTCGTCGCCGTCCTGCTCCCCGCCGCGGGCGTCGCGCAAACCAAAGTTGCGCCCGACCCGAACCGGTACTCCCTGCAGCAGGACATCCAGCTCGGACAGGAGGCGGCCGGCGAGGCACGGCGGCAACTCCCGATGCTGGAGGACGACCGGGTTGACGACTTCGTCGAGAACGTCGGCGAGACGCTCGTCGGCGGGATCCCGCCGGAGTTGCGCCACGCCGGGTTCCGCTACTCGTTCGACGTGATCAACCAAAAAGAGATCAACGCGTTTGCGCTCCCCGGCGGCCCGATGTTCCTCAACCGCGGGATGATCGACGCGGCCCGGAGCGAGGCGCAGATGGCGAGCGTCATGGCGCACGAGATCGCGCACGTGGCGCTGCGGCACGGCACCGCGCAGGCCACCAAAGGGCAGAAGTTTCAGATCGGCGCGATCGCCGGGCAGATTCTCGGCGCCATCGTCGGCGGCGCCGCGGGCAGCGTCATCTCGCAGGGCTCGCAGTTCGGGCTCGGCGCGTATTTCCTGAAATACGGCCGCGAGTACGAGCGGCAGGCCGACCTGCTCGGCGCGCAGATCATGGCGCGCGCCGGCTACGACCCGCGCGAGATGGCCACCATGTTCCGGATCATCCAGGAGCAGGGCGGCCGCAGCGGGCCCGAGTGGCTGAGCAGCCACCCGAACCCGGGCAACCGGTCCGAGGCGATCACGAAGGAAGCCTCGATGCTCCGCGTGCAGGGCAACGCGAACACCGGTCAGTTCGCGTCGATTCAGGCGCGGCTGCGCGGCATGTCCCCGGCGTATACCGCCGAGCAAATCGCCCGCGGCCAGGCCAAGCGCCGCGGCGTGGGGACGAGCGGCCGCCCGGTCGCGAGCGTCGCGCCGCCGTCGGCGCAGTCCCGCACCTATACGCCGACCAGCTTCCTGCGCGTCGCGGTGCCGGCCAACTGGGACGAGCTCGATGCAGGCGACGCGGTGGCCTACGCGCCGGACGGCGGCGTCGTCGAAGCCGCCGGCCAGACCGCGTTCACGCACGGCGTGCAGATCGGCGTCGCCCAGGGCGGCAGCGGCGATCTTCGCCGCGACACCGAAGAGCTGCTGCGTTCCTTCGCGCGCAGCAACCCCGACCTTCGCGCCGCCGGGAACGCGCGGCGCGAGCGCGTGGGCGACCGGCCGGCCCTCACCACTCCGCTCGCCAACATCTCAGACGTCACCGGCCAGCGTGAATACGTCAGCCTGTCGACGACGCAGCTCGGCGATGGAAGCCTGCTCTACATCATCGGCGTCGCGCCGGAGAGCGAGGCGCGCACGTACGACAGCGCCTTCCGGCGCGTGAGGGCGTCGCTGCAGATCGCCGATCGGTAGGACGAGGTGATCGCCTTACTGTAGGAACCACGAAGACACGAAGGACACGAATTCCTTGAGAAGGCTTTCGTGATCTTCGTGGCCTTCGTGGTTATTGGGGAAAGCGGCCCGTCGCGACGAGCAGCTCCAGGCGCGCGCGGCGGACCGCATCCTCGGCAATCACGGCCGCGGTGTCCGCGTCGCGTGCCCGGCGCTGGGCGTCGATCACCTCGATGTTGGTGGTGGCACCCTCCCGGAACGCGATGTCGGTGATCCGGACGACCTCGTTGGCCTGCTCGGCCGCCCGGCGCGCGTGCGCAACCGCGCGTTCGGTGGCCGCCACGGCTTCCCGCGCCGTGCGAATCTCGGAGCGCGCCTGCCGCTCGGCACTGCTCCGCTCGGCGCGGACCACATCCACCAGCGCTTCCCGTTCACGCGTCTGACCGCGCCGCTGGCCCGAGTCGAGGAGCGGCACGCTGAACAGCACCGATGCGCGCCAGGAGCGGGCGTTCGCGAACAGTCCCGTCGGCGCCAGCACCTCGGGCGTGAAGAGCGCCGTCACCGACGGCAGGAAATCCTTCCACGCATCGCTCGCCCGCCGCTCGGCGGCCGACTGCCGCGCCAGAATCGTCTGCACGTCTTCGCGGGCGCCAATGAGATCGGCGTCGGGGACGGTCGGCGGCGGCACGTCGAAGGCCGGCTCCACGGCGGCGTCGATCGGACCTTCGGCCGCCATCAGCACGCCGAGCGCCTCCTGCGCGCGGCGCACGGCGAGCCGCGCCTCTTCCACGCGCGCCTCGTTCCCGGATACTTCCTGCTCCGCGCGGACCGCGTTCAGCCGGCTGCCGACGCCCCCCTGGAACCGCTGGTTGGCGTACTCGTAGTGGGCCCGCGCGTTTTCGAGCGCGCGCTCGTTCAGCTCGAGCACGCGGCGCTCGGCGATAATCGCGAGGTACGCCTGGCCGGCCGCCACCGCAATCCGACGCCGCGCTTCGTCGAGGCCGCGCTGCGACACAACCACCTGGTCGGCGGCCTGGTTCCGCTCCGCCCAGCGCACCGGCATGATGAGCGGCACGGCGACGCTGGCAGTCGTCGCCGTCTGCGCGCGCGGAAAGATCGCGCTTCCGCCGAAGCGCGTCACGGGATCGATCACGTTGGTGGCCAGCGACGCGTCGATCGTCGGGAGCGCCCGGCCCCGAACCTGCTGGAGCACCGCGTCGGCGCGGATGATGTCGGCGGCGGCGCGTTGAATCGTCGGGTGGTTCGCATTCGCCCGCCGCACCGCCTCCTCGAACGTCACGCGCTCGATCGTCTGCGCCGGCAGAGGCGGCGGACAGACAGCGAGGGCGGCGAGCGCCAGGATGCCGCTACGCATGGCTCGCGGCCTCGTCGTGCGCGGGTCGCCCCGGGATCAGTGTGCGGACGACGACGTAGAGCACTGGAATGAACACGATGTTGAGGAACGTGGCGAAGACCATCCCGCCGGCGACGGCCGTGCCGACCGAGTGCCGCGCTTCCTGGCCGGCGCCCGACGCGAAGACGAGCGGCATCACGCCGAGGATGAACGTCAGCGACGTCATCAAGATGGGCCGCAAGCGGATGCGCGCCGCCTCGATCGCCGCCTCAACGATGGAGAGCCCGCGGCGCCGCAGCTGCTCGGCGAACTCGACGATCAGAATCGAGTTCTTCGCCGCGAGCGCGATGAGCAGCACCAGCCCGACCTGGCAGTAGAGGTCGTTCTGGAATCCGCGCATCCACTGCGCCGAGAGCGCGCCGAGCACGGCCAGCGGCACGCCAAGCAGGACGATGAACGGCAGCACGAGCGACTCGTACTGCGCCGCGAGCGTCAGATACACGAGCAGCAGCCCGATGCCGAAGATCGCCGCCGACTGGCCGCCCGCCTCGATCTCTTCGAGCGAGATCCCCGACCAGGCGTAGCCGAATCCCTGCGGCAGCGCGGTGCCGGCGAGCCGCTGCATCTCCGCAAGCGCCTGCCCCGAGCTGAAGCCCGGCGCCGCCGCGCCGTTGATGGTCGTGGAACGGAACAGGTTGAAGTGATTGATGACCTGCGGGGCCGTCGTCTCGCGGACACGGACGACGCTCGTGAGCGGCACCATCTCGCCGCTCGTCGTCCGGGCGTAGTACTGCCCGAGATCGGCCGGGTCCGATCGGAACGCGCGATCCGCCTGCACGTACACGCGGTACGCGCGGTTGTTGAAGTCGAAGTCGTTCACGTACGCGGAACCCAGGTAGATCTGCATCGCGCTCGTGATCTCGCTCATCGGCAGCCCGAGGCTCTGTGCCTTGTCGCGGTCGATGTCGACCGCGAGCTGCGGGTCGTTGGCGGTGAAGCCGCTGAACAGCCCGCGGACGACCTGCGACTGCTGCGAGGCGCCGATGAGCCCGAACGTGCTCCCCGCGAGCGCCTGAATGTCGCCGCTGCCCGTCTGATCGAGCACCTGCATCTCGAAACCGCCGAACGCGCCAAGGCCGAAGATGGCGGGCGGCGCGAACGGAATGACCATCGCGCTCTGGATGCCGAAGAGCGGCCCCTGGACGCGCGGCAGCAGCGCCTGCAGCCGCGCCTCGGCGGCGGTCCGCTCCTCGAACGGCTTCAGGAGCGTGAAAATCATGCCGGTGTTCGACGCGCTGCCGGCAAAGCTGAAGCCGCCGAGCGAGAACACCGACGCAACCTCCGGCACCTGCATCAGGATCTGCTCGGCCTGCCGGATGGCGTTGTCCGTGTACTCGAGCGACGCGCCGGCCGGCGCCTGCACGATCGCCATGAACCAGCCGGGATCCTCGTCAGGCAGAAACGCCTGCGGCACCCGGGTATAGACGACGTAGGTGAGGCCGAGCAGGCCGGCGAACACCACGACGATGGCCCACCGCACGCGCATCAGGCCGCCGACCGTGCGGACGTACAGGCGGGTGCCGCCCCGAATCGCCGCCTCGATGGGACGGAAGAACCCCTTGCCGTGCTCCCCATGCGTCAGGAGCAGCGCCGAGAGCGCCGGCGTCAGCGTCAGCGAGTTGAACGCCGAGATCGCCACGGCGAAGGCGATCGTCACCGCGAACTGCTGGTAGAGCCGGCCCGTCGTGCCCGGAAAGAACGCGACCGGCACGAACACCGCGATGAGCACGAGCGACGTGGCGATGACCGCGCCGAACACCTCGCGCATGGCGTCGGAGGCGGCCTGCCGCGCGCTTTTCTTGTACTCGCGCATGTGCCGCTCGATATTCTCGATGACCACGATCGCATCGTCGACGACGATGCCCGTGGCGAGGATGAGGGCGAAGAGCGTCAGGGTGTTGATCGAAAAGTCGAGCAGCCGCACGAAGGCGAACGCGCCGACGAGCGACACGGGAAGCGTCAGCGCGGGAATCAGCGTCGCTCTCCAGTTCTGGAGGAACAGGAACAGGACGAGCACGACCAGACCGGCCGCCTCGAGGAGCGTCCGCAGCACCTCGCGGATCGACTCCCGGACGACGACGGTCGTGTCGAAGGCCACCTGATAGCGGAGCCCCGGCGGGAACGACCGGCTCAGCCGCGCCAGCTCCTCCTCCACGCCCGTTCGGACGTCGAGCGCATTGGCGGTCGGCAGCCCGACCACGCCGAATCCGAGGGCATCGAGGCCCTGGAAGCGCAGGGTCGACGAGTACGTTTCAGCGCCGAGCTCCGCCGTGCCGACGTCGCTCAGGCGGATGAGCGTGCCGCCCCCCCCCGCCTTGATGATGATGTTCTCGAATTCGCGCGGCTCGCGCAGCCGGCCGGCGGCGCGGACGCTCATCTGATACGTCTGCCCCTCGCGCGCCGGCGCCTCGCCGACGCTCCCCGCCGCCACGTTCACGTTCTGCTCGCGCAGCGCGTTCACCACGTCGCCCGCGGTGAGCTGCCGCGCGGCCAGCCGCAGCGGGTTGAGCCAGAGCCGCATCGAGTACTTGCGTTCACCGAAGATCATCACGTCGGCGACGCCGGGCACGCGCTTGATGGCGTCGCGCACGTACACGTCGAGGTAGTTCGAGATGAAGAGCGAGTCGTATTGCCCGCCTTCGGCGTAGACGCCGGCCGCCATGATGAAGTTGTTGGCCGACTTCTGGACGGTGACGCCGGTCTGCCGTACCTCGCCCGGCAGGCGGCCCATCGCCTGATTGACGCGGTTCTGCACGTCTACGGCGGCGATGTCGGGATTGCGCGTGACGTCGAACGTGACCGTGATCTGGCTGGACCCGCTGTTGGTGCTCGAGGAGGACATGTAGAGCATCCCCTCGACGCCGTTGATCGCCTGCTCGAGCGGGGTGGTGACGGCGGTTTCCACCGTTTCGGCGTTGGCGCCCGTGTAGATGGACGATACCGAGACGGTCGGCGGCGCGACGTCGGGGTACTGCGCCACCGGCATGGTCGGAATCGCCAGCGCGCCCGCCAGCACGATGACCAGCGAGCAGACGGTGGCGAGAATGGGCCGGGTGATGAAGGTGTCGACGAACACGATTCAGACTCTCGACTGCAGGCTTTGGGCTCTGGGCTGTGGGCTGTAGGCGTTCGCTCAGGACGGCTTCACCGGCGCGCCGTCGCCGAGCTTCTGGACGTTCGACACGATGACGCGCGCGCCGGCCTCGAGGCCGCTCCCGACGATGTAGTCGTCGCCGATGACGGTGGCAATCGTCACCGGCGTCTGGCGGGCGACAAATCCCTGGTCTTTCGGCTCGGCCACGAACACGAAGTGCTGGCCCGCGAGCCGCGTGACCGCAACGATCGGCACCGCCAGCACCGGCTCGTTGCTCCAGACGATGCGCGCGCGCACGTACTGCATGACGCGCACGCCCGGCGGGATCCGCCGCAGCGTCGCCTTGACCAGCACCGTCTGCGTCGCGTCGTCGGCCCTCGGCGCGATGAAGGTGATCGGCTCCGCGGCAGTCACCTCACCGCTTGCGCCGAGCAGCTCCACGATCAGCCCGGGCCTCAGGTCGGTGGAGCGCTCGAGCGGCACGTTGACGTAGGCCTCGAGCCCTTCGGCCTGGTCGATCGTCGTGATGACGGTCGACGGCGTCACCCGGTCGCCCTGCCGGATCGCGATGTCGCCGACGACGCCCGCCGACGGCGCGGTCACACGGTAGTACTCGAGCTCGACCTGGTGCTCGCGAATCTGCGATTGCACCGCCGCCAGCTGCGCCTCGGCGTTCTTGTACGCCGTCTCCGCCTGATCCAACTCCGCGCGGCTCACGGCGCCCGCGTCGTAGAGCTTCTGCAGGCGCGCGAGCTGCTGCCGTGTGTAGGCGAGATCGGCCTCGCGCGAGGCGCGCTGCGACTCCGTGGTCACCACCGTGGCCTGCTGTTTGTCGGGATCGATCTGCATGAGCGGCCGCCCCGCGGTCACGCGATCGCCTGCCCGCACGAAGATTTGCCGGACGAACCCTTCGACCTGCGGCTGCACCGTCGTCGACCGCAGCGAACGGATCGTGGCGACGTACTCGGTCGTCTGCGGACGCGGGCGCGGCTCGAGCGTCATCGTCTGCACGTCCATCGGCGGAAACGCACCGCGGCCGCCTCCCGGCCCTTCGGCTGCCGCCTGGCCTTCGCCGCCGCCGCACCCGGCGACAGCGATCGAGAGCATCAGTACAAGAAGACTCAACAGTCGTAACATCGGAATCTACTGATGTTACCTGATACGTATAACGGCCTGCGGGCGTTTCGCCGGGGCCGGGGCTGCTGCGCCATTCGCCCGCAGCCCCGGCCTACGTACTTCCGTACATTCGTCCGCAGTACTTCCGTACGTAGGGCGGGGCTGCACAACGGAGAGCGGCAGCCCCGCCGAGGTGGTCAGCGGAAAATGCCCTTCAATCCCTCGCCCAGCGCGGTGAGCAGGCCCTGCACCGCCCGCTGCGCCTGTTGCTTGAAGCTGCCCGAGTGGATCGGACAGAGCCGCGTCGGAATCTCGTCACCGTCCTTGAAGTACTCCATATAGGTGGGACAACCCTCGAGCGGCCGATGATACGAGAGCCGGCAGAGCTCCTGGCCGTGCAGGTCCGGCGGCGGCGGAATCGGTGCGGTGGGGAGATCGCGGGCGACGCGCCGCATGAAATCGGCCCAGATGGGCAGCGCGACGCTCGCGCCCGAGCCGCCGTCGCGAATCCGCGCCGGCTGATCGAAGCCGACCCACACGCCGGCGACGACCGACGAGGAGAAGCCGACGAACCACGCGTCGCGGTAGTCGTTGGTCGATCCCGTTTTGCCGCCGACCGCGCCGCGGACCCCGTACCGGCGCGCTGCCGCGCCCGTGCCGCGATCGACGACGTCCTGGAGCATCGACACCATCTGAAACGCAACCTGCTCGGACAGAATCTGTTCGCGCTCGACGTGCACACGGTGCACGACGTCGCCCTGCCCGTTGCGGACCGCCACGATGCCGCGGGGGCGGACGCGGTAGCCGAGCGACGGGAAGACGGCGTAGGCCGCCGTGAGGTCGAGCGGGGTGACGAGCCCGCTCCCGAGCGCGAGCGACGGCACGTCGGGCTGGTCGGAGACGCCGAGGTCGCGCGCGAGCCGCAGCACCGGGCCGCTCCCGAGCTGCTGCTGGAGGAGCACCGCGGCCGCGTTGTTCGACTCGAGGAGCGCGGCGCGGAGCGTCAGCTCGTCGCGTCCGGAGTCGCGCTCGTCGCGCGGAATCCAGACCCCGCTCGGCACCTGCAGCGCCACCGCCTGCAGGCCGGTCACCGTCGACACGGGCGAGAGACCGCGTTCGAGCGCCGCCGCGTAGACAAACGGCTTGAAGGCCGATCCGGGCTGGCGCCGGCTCCGCACCGCCCGATTGAACGTCGTCACCGCGAAATCCGACCCGCCGACGATCGCGAGCAGATTGCCCGTCTGCGGGTCCATGGCCACGAGCGCCGCCTGCAGCCCCTTCACGCCCAGGCGCCGCAGGCCGTCGCGCACGGCGCGCTCGGCCGCATCCTGGATCTCGGGCACGAACGTCGTGTGTACCTGCCAGTCGGGCGGGTGGTCGCCGCCGTAGATATTGCGGAACTGCTGGCGCAGGAACTCCTTGGCGAAGCCGTGCCGCGCCGACGTGACCTGCGGCGGCGGCTGCACGCGGAGGCGCACGGCCTGCGCCTCCTGCTCCTGACCGGCGGTGATCTTCCCTTCCTCGCGCATCCGCTGCAGCACCACGACGCTGCGCCGGCGGGCATCATCGAAGCGCGTCCACGGTGAGTACGACGCCGGCGCGCGGATGACGCCGGCGATGAACGCCGCTTCGGCGAGCGTCAGCCGGGAGGCCGGCTTGCCGAACGTCTTCTGCGCCATCGTCTCGATGCCGTAGATGCCGCCGCTCAGGTAGATGCGATTGAAATAGAGCTCGAGGATCTCGTTCTTCGAGAGGAATACCTCGAGCATCACGGCGAGGGCCGCCTCCTGAAGCTTGCGCGCGTACGTGCGCGTGTTCGAGAGGTAGAGGGTACGCGCGAGCTGCTGCGTGATCGTGCTCGCGCCCTGTGTGCCTGTGTCCGCTCGCAGGTTGTTGAGGGTGGCGCGCGTCAGCGCGACCGGATCGATGCCGGGGTGGAAATAAAACCGGTGATCCTCGACGGCGATGACAGCGTCCTTGAAATACGTCGAGATCTGGTCGAGGGGAACGTCCCGGCGCTGCTCGTCGAGGCGAAACCACGGCCGGCCGGCGGCGTCGTAGAACACCGTGTCGCCGATCCCGCGATTCAGCCGGTAGACCGCCCACGCGTGACGGGCGGTCCAGACGGCCGCAACCGTCAGGAGCACGAGGACGACGCTCCCGACAGCAGTAATGAGCCAGTCGCGGCGTGACAGGGCCCGAAGATCGGAGAAGCGCAATTAGTTACCCACCAACCCCCAACCACCAACTACCAACCGAAATGGTATAACGATGCTGCTATGCCGAGCTTCGCTCGAGGACTGCTGGCCGCACTGCTGGCGGCCGCCGCCGCGCCGGGTGCGCAAGCGCCCGTGCCATTTCAGCCTGCCGCGAGTGGAGTCGAGCGGGAAAGCGACTTTCTCTCTCGTGTTCGCCGGCTGACCGTGGAGGGACGCCGCGCGGGCGAAGGCTACTGGGCGCCAGACGGCCAGCGCCTCGTGTTTCAGAGCGAGCGCGAGCCGGGCAATCCCTTCTATCAGATCTACGCGCTCGACTTGACGACGGGCGACACGAAGCGCATCTCGCCCGGCTACGGCAAGACGACCTGCTCGTTCTTTCGCCCGGGCACCGATCAGATCCTCTTTGCCTCGACGCATCACGACCCGCAGTCGAAGGCCCTGCAGAAGGAGGAGCTCGACTTCCGCGCCTCAGGCAAGGAGCGCCGCTACGCCTGGGACTACGATCCCGAGTTCGAGATCTACGCGCTATCCGAGAGATCGGGCCAGTACACGCGGATGACGAACGCGCGCGGGTACGACGCCGAGGGGAGCTACTCCCCGGACGGTCAATGGATCGCGTTCTCGTCGAACCGCGACGCGTTCAACCGGACGCTGACCGCGGCCGAGCAGAAGCAGCTCGAAATCGACCCGAGCTACTTCGCGGAGATCTACATCATGCGCGCCGACGGTTCCGGGCAGCGGCGCCTCACGCAGGTCCCCGGCTACGACGGCGGACCCTTTTTCTCTCCTGACGGGACGCGCATCATCTGGCGGCGCTTCGACGAGAAGGGGTTGATTGCCGACGTCTGGACGATGACGCTCGACGGCACCGAGGCGCGCCAGATCACGAACTTCGCCGCCATGAGCTGGGCGCCGTACATCCATCCGTCGCGCGAGTACATCCTGTTCGCGTCGAACAAGCTCGGGTTCGAGAACTTCGAAGTCTTCATGGTCGACATCGACGGACGCCGGGAGCCGGTCCGGATCACGTATGCCGACGGCTTCGATGGGCTCCCCGTCCCCTCACCGGACGGGCGGCGCCTCGCATGGACGTCGAGCCGCGGCGGCGGACGTGAGGGGCAGATCTTCCTGGCTGACTGGAACCACGAACGCGCGCTCGCCGCGCTAAAGGCGTCGCCACTCCGGGGTCAGACCGGGGTCTGACCCCGGTGATGGGGCGACTCAAGGTTATGCGACACAACAAGACTCTTTCGCTCGCCGTCGTCCTGCTCGCCGGCGCGTCGGTCTCACTGGCACAGACCGCCACCGGATCACGGACGAGACCGCACGTCGAGTTCCTCGCCTCGGACAAGCTCGAAGGGCGCGAGGCGGGGTCGGCCGGCGAGCGCCTCGCCGCGGATTACCTCGCCTCGCAGCTCGCGCGCATCGGCGCACGCCCGCTGCCCGGGCGCCCCGACATGTTCCTGCCGTTCGAGTTCACGGCGGGCAGCCGCGACGGCGGGTCGCGCATGACGATACGTCAGGGGTCAGGGGGAAGTGGGCAGGGGTCAGATCGGACGTTTGCCGAGCGTAGCGATATCCAGGCGCTTTCGTTTTCAGACGACGCCGACATCAGCGGACCCGTGGTCTTCGCCGGCTACGGCCTCGTCGTCCCGGAATCGCAGAACTTCGGGTACGACAGCTACGCGACACTCGACGTGAAGGACAGGATCGTCGTCGTCCTCCGCTACTTCCCCGAGGATGCCGACGAGAAGACGCGCGCGATTCTCGCGCGGTACTCCGACCTGCGCTACAAGGCGATGGCGGCGCGCCAGCGCGGCGCCCGGGCGCTGCTCGTCGTCACCGGGCCGCGCTCCCCGAACGCGGGACAGGTCGTCCCGATGACGTTCGACACCGCGCTCGCCGGGTCAGGCATCCCCGCGGCGAGCCTCAGCGGCGCCGTCGCCGACGCGCTCTTTGCCTCCGGCAGGGTCGGGTCGCAGAGCGACCCGACCAGGCAGCGCCTGCTA
The DNA here is from genome assembly GCA_964526235.1 of uncultured Bifidobacteriaceae bacterium. Classification (GTDB taxonomy): domain Bacteria; phylum Acidobacteriota; class Vicinamibacteria; order Vicinamibacterales; family UBA2999; genus MELF01. The sequence continues at coordinate 2,355 of CAZGLC010000037.1, read as the reverse complement.
GACGGCCCGCCTGGGCGGGCCGTCCTTCGGGAGGCGCAGCAGGAGCTCGACTCGGGCAACCCGCACGTGGCCGGCTTCGAGCTGACCGGCGTCACCCTCACACTGCGCACGTCGGTCGTCCGCGAGCGCCACACCGCGCGCAACGTCGTGGCGTACCTGCCGGCGACCGCGCCCGTGCCCGCAGCGGCCAGGCCGTGGGTCACGATCGGCGCGCACTACGATCATCTCGGCCGCGGCGGCAAGGGAAACTCGCTCGCGTCCAAGGAGGAGGCGGGCGGCATCCACCACGGCGCCGACGACAACGCGTCGGGCACGGCCGCCGTGCTCGCGATCGCCGAGACGCTCGCGCAGTCGCCGCAGCCGCGCCGCCGCCATCTGCTGATTGCGTTCTGGTCGGCCGAAGAGATCGGCCTCGTCGGCTCCAACGCCTTCACGACGACGCCGCCGGTGCCCACTGGCCAGATCGCCGCCTATTTCAACTTCGACATGGTGGGCCGGATGCAGAACAACCGGCTCGTGGCCCAGGCGACCGGCACGAGCCCGGCGTGGGCCCGCCTGCTCGAGCGGGCGAATGTGGCGGCCGGCTTCGATCTGGTCACGCAGGCCGACCCGTACCTGCCGACCGACGCCACGAGTTTCTACGCGGCCGGCGTCGCGAGCCTCGCCTTCTTCACCGGATCGCACCCCGACTATCACAAGCCGTCGGACACGGCGGCCCGGATCAATTACGAGGATCTCGATCGCGTCGCCGCGTTTGCGACGACGCTCGTACGCGCGGTCTCCGACGCCGACGAGCCGCCGCAGTTCACCACGGTCGAGCAGCCGACGACGCGCGGCATCATCGCGGGCGTGCGCGTGACGACGGGAACGATTCCCGACTATGCCACCGAGGTCAAAGGGCTGCTGCTGGCGGGCGTCGTGGGCGGCGGGCCTGCCGACAAGGCCGGGCTGATGAAGGGCGACGTCGTCGTCGAGATCGCCGGGAAGACGATCGCCAACATCTACGATTACACCTACGCGCTGGAGCTGCTCCGCGCGGACCAGCCGATCAAGGTGGTGTACCAGCGGAACGGCGAGCGGCGCGAAACCGAGCTGACGCCGGCCGCCCGGCGCTGATCAGCGTTTCTCTCTGAAAATCGAGGATTCCTCCCCGATCAGCTCCTCGGCCTTCTCTTTCAAGCTGTCGGGCGTCGTATCGACGGGCACAGGCCCGCGTATCCGGGCGTTCACGAACGACGCGGTGAAGATCACGATGATCAGCAGCAGCGAGAACCACTGCGGCACTTCGAACCCGAACTCGTGCGCCTGGTGCGCGTAGTCGAGCGCGAGCTTGAGGCCGATCCACGCGACGATGATAAACGCGCCGTCCACGAGCGCCGGATAGCGCTCCACGAGCACGATCAACTGACCGACGACCAGCCGCAGCGCGACAATGCCGAGAATGCCGCCGGTCACGACCACCCACATCTTCGGCGACATCGCGACGGCCACGAGAATCGAGTCGATGGAAAACGCCAGGTTGACCAGCTCGACCCGCACGATCGTGGCCCAGAGCGGCGACAGGCCGAGCATCCGTTTGGCTTTCGGCGCGGAGCGGCGATCCTCCCCTTCCTTCATGCCGAAGAAGTGCGAATAGGTGAGGTACAGCAGGTAGAGGCAGCCCACGAGCTTCACCAAGACAACGCGTATGAGGTAGACGGCGAGGAGCGTCGCCGCAAACCGCATGATGAACCCGCCGACGAGGCCGTAGCGGAGCGCCTTGTGGTGCTGGGACCGCGGCAGCCCCAGCACCATGATGGCCATGACGAGTGCGTTGTCTGCGCTGAGCAGCCCTTCGAGGGCGATCAGGGCCGCGATGGTTATGAAATCGGCAGCCTGGACGTCCAAACCGTGTAGATCCTAACCGCGAACGGCCCCGCGAACCTTGACACGATCCGTATCAAGTCCTACACTCGAAGAGTATCAACGTGCGGCAGGACCTCTACTTCATCAGCATGGCAGCGGAGATGCTGGGCATGCACCCGCAGACGCTCCGCAAGTACGAGCGGCTCGGGTTGATCCAGCCGTCGCGGACGATCGGGAGCATGCGCGTGTACTCGCGCGAGGAGCTCGAGCGGCTGCGGCTCATCAAGCAGCTCGTCGACGAGGCGGGGATCAACCTGGCCGGCGTGCAGCGCCTGCTGTCGATTGTCGAGGTGGTACAGCGCATCCGGCCGCTCATGGACGAGCACACGCTGAGCACCGGTCCCGGCCGGCGCCAGCTGCTCAACGAGATACGACGGCTCAACGACATGCTGGGGCTCTGACGTGGAATTCAAGGACTACTACGCGACGCTCGGCGTCTCCACGGCCGCC
>CAZGLC010000036.1:18481-24550 GCA_964526235.1 uncultured Bifidobacteriaceae bacterium | reverse complement strand
CGGGCCGTGCTGCTCGGTGGTCCCGAACGGCACGAGGATCGTGTCGCGCTCGCGCAGGTACGACGCCACCTCCTCCCACGTCAGCTCGTGAAGCCAGACGGACGGGAGAGACAGCGTCATCAGCGGACGATGAGCGTGGCGTGGTCGCTGCCGCCCTCGGTGAGGCCGCGCGCCTTCATCCACTCGTAGGTGCGCGTGAACAGCACCGGGTCGTAGTAGTCGACGTGCTTGTAGCGGACGAACGCGCGCAGGAGCTCCTGCGGCTGCAGCGCGCCGCCGGCGTGCGCGGCGATGTGGTGCGCGTACTTGTAGAAGTCGGCGTTGATCGAATCGACCGCGCGGTTCTCGGCGTCATAGTAGGCGCGGCGCTGCTCGGCCGTGAGGTCGGCGGCAATGACTTCCCCGCCTCGATAGAAGCACGACGCAATCACGTGCGCGCCCTCTTTCAGGCCGAGGCTGATGAACGGCTCCATCAGCGTCGCCACGCGAATCGAGCCCGCCTTGAGTGCCGCCCAGCGCGTCTGCGGCAGTCCGGCCGCCTCGATCGCCACGTGGTCGGCGCCCACGGCGCTCTCGAGCATCTGCACCGTGCAGTAGTGCGAGCCCGTGAGCCACTGGACGACGACCGGGACGTCGGCCAGGTCGCGCGGTACCTGGAGCATCTCGTCGAAGGTGAGGATCGCCTGCGCGGCCACGGCGGCACGGAGCGCGGCAATCCGGCCCTCGCGGTTCCCGCGTTCCAGCCGGTCGATGCTCGCCCACTCGCAGACGTTGTAGCTGTCGGCCTCGCCGCACTCGAACAGCTGCTCCTTGAGCCGCGCCATGACCGGATTGCCGGCATGGTCGCGCTCGCGGTCGGCGTAGGTGGCCGAAAAGGCGACGTCGAGTCCGGCCGCCTCGAACAGCCCTTCCTCGATGCCGACGATGACCGGCAGGTCGAACACCGGGTTGTTGGGCGCGATGCGGACACGTGGCTGGTCGTGAGCCATGACGCGCTACAAGTTTACGTCCAGTTCGGCGCCACCTGCGCGGCCACGACCGCGTCGTACGGCACGTCGCGGTGCAGGATGCCCATGCGCCGCGCGAACTGGTTCAGGCTCGACACCGTCTGCGGTGTGATCCCCGCGCTGTAGTACGGCACGTCGCGCCGCACGAGCTCAGCGATGAGCGCGGCCTCGTCGGGCGGAAAGCGCCTGCGTCCGACCTCGCTGGCCCGCTCAGGGTCGGCCGTCAGCGCGCGATGCGCGGCGACCACGGCGCGGACGGCCGCCGCCGCGGTCCAGGGATCGCGCGCGATCAGCCGGTCGCTCGCGGCCAGCGCCGCAAACGTGTAGTCGAACGCGCCGGGCGGACCGTCGCCACGGCGCGCGTCGATCACCACCGTGCCGTAGCCACGGCGCATCGCAAGCTCCGCCCCCATGCCGTTGGCCCAGAATCCGTCGATCGCGCGCTCCTCGAGCCGCTTCGACGCGGTCACGCCGAAATTGACTCCCTGCCCCGGCAGCCGCGGCACTGGCGCGATGCGCACCTGATCGCGGGCGATGTCGATGCCCGAGTCCTCGAGCAGGGCGCGCAAGCCCATGTCGACCCACGGCGACGCGCCGATGTGGCGGCCCTTCACGACGGACACGTCGCCGCGCGTGGCGCCGAGGTCCGCATGCATCACCAGGAACCAGTACATGCCCTGCGCCTGCGCGCAGAGCAGCTTCACGCCCTCCCAGTCGGGAAATGCCGAGAGCGCCGCGTGCGCCGACCCGCCCACGAAATCGACCGCGCCGCCGTGCAGCGCCCGATAGGCGGCGTCGATCGGAAACAGCAGCTCCAGCTCGACGTCGAGCCCCTCGGCTTTGAAGAACCCGAGGTCCGCCGCGGCGACCACGGGAAAGTACGACGGCGAGACCATGTCGGGAACGGCAAGCTTCATCCAATTCCTCCGCTGTTCACATCCAACGGGCCACGGAGACACCGAGACACGGAGAACATCTGATCAAAACGTCCTCTGTGTCTCTGTGCCTCTGTGGCTCGTCGAAGCAACATCGGCTAGCGTGAGCGCGGCCGCACGGCGCTGGCTCGCGATCATCCCGGCTGTGCGCAGGAATTCCCGCGCGCGTCCGGGGTCGGCGGCCGTCGCGCGCAGCTCGGCCAGGTTGCGCCGGCGCGTCTCCGGGTCGCGCTCCTCGAGCCGGTATTTATTGGCAATCGACTGCTGCTGCACGAACTCGGAGGCGACGGTCCGGCGCTGCAGATCGTAGAGATCCAGGAGCGCGTCGGGGCCGGCGCCGAGCAGCACCGCGGCGAGCTTCGCGGCGAGATTGCCCGCGTCCTGCAGCCCGCCGTTGAGCCCCATGCCGCCGATCGGGTTGTTCACGTGCGCGGCATCACCGGCCAGGAGCACGCGGCCGGCGCGGAATGTGTTCGCGATGCGCTGATGCGTCGTGTAGAGATTGCGGTGCACGACCTCGTAGTCCTCGCCGCTGGGAAAGAACTTCTGCAGCCGCGCCTGCACGGCCGCGTCGCCGAGGATGTCGTCATCCGTCAGCCGCGAGTCTGCGGGAAACACGGTGCGCCAGAGCCCGGGCGGGCCGCTCGCCGCCACTTTGAAACAGTTGCACCACTCCTCGGGATCGGCAAAGTAGCTCCGGTAGCAGTAGCCGCGCGACGCCTCGAAGTCGAACGGCGTGGTCAGTACGAGAAAGCGTTCCTCCCACGTGAACCCCTCGAACGCAATGCCGCACTGCTTCCGTACGATGCTGCGGCCGCCGTCGGCGCCGACGAGATACGCGCCGTCGTGGCGCCGCACGCCATCGGGTCCACGCACCGACACCGTGACGGCGCCGTCAGACGGCGTCACCTCGAGCACCTGATGGCCGAACAGCACCTCGACGTGCGGCATCGCCCGCAGCCGGTCGAGGATAAGGCGCGTCGTCTTGAACTGTTCGCACTGGATCACATACGGGTACGGCGTATCGCCGGCGACGAGCGCGTGATCGAACTCGGCGACGCACTCGCCGCTCGGCCGATCCCAGAACTGGACGATCGGTGCGACGAGCCCGATGCGCGCCATCTCCTCGACGAGTCCGGCTTCGCCGAGCACTTCCAGCGTCCCCGGGTGGGTGGTCGCCGCGCGTGGATCGTCCTGCACCCCGGCGTTCTCGTCGAAGACGCGCACGGGCACGCCGGCGCGGCCGAGCATCAGCGCCGCGAAGAGCCCCACCGGACCGCCGCCGGCCACGAGCACGCGCGTCCGCTCAGCAGGCATTGCGATACGCTATACCGATGCCGACCGCCGCTCAACACGATCAGAGCTGCATCCTCTCGGACGGCGCGCGGCTCGCCTATACGCGGCATCCGGCACCGCGTCCGGGTGCACCGCGGCTGGTCCTCATTCATTCACTCGCGCTCGATCGCACGATCTGGGACGACGTGGCGGCGGCGCTCGGCGGCGAGGCGGAAATTCTCACCTACGACTGCCGCGGGCACGGCCGATCGGACCGGCGCGCCACGACGTTCACCGCCGAATCGTTCGCCCGCGACCTGGCGGAGCTCCTCGACCACGCCGGCTGGACGGACGCGACGATCGGCGGCTGCTCGATGGGCGGGTGCGTGGCGCTCGCGCTTGCCGGTCTCTTCCCCGCCCGCGTCGCGGCGCTCGGCCTCATCGACACCACGGCGTGGTACGGCCCCGATGCCGCGCAGCAGTTCCGGCAGCGTGCGGAGGCGGCGCGCACCAAGGGCATGGCAGGGATGATCGACTTCCAGCTCACGCGCTGGTTCTCCGACGACTTTCGCGCCATGCGTCCCGGCGTCCTCCAGCGGCTATCAGCCATCTACGTCGCCAACGACTTCGACTGCTACGCGGCCACCTGCGCGCTGCTCGGCGACGTCGACGTCCGCGCCCATCTCCCCGCCTTCCGCATCCCCGTCTCCATCGTCGTCGGCGAGGAGGATTACGCCACCCCGGTCGAGATGGCGCGGCAGCTCCACGAGGCGATTCCGCGGTCGACGCTGACCGTGCTGCCGAAGGCCCGGCATCTCACGCCCGTCGAGCGCCCGGACGCGATTGCCGAGATGCTGCGGGGCCTCTTGGGGTAAACTTTCGCCAAGATTTTCTGGAGGACACGCGATGAGCAGGAAACTGTCCGTCGATCGTCGGGACTTTCTGAAGGGTGCGGCGGTGACGGGCGCGGCGGCGCTCGTGCCCGATGCCATGGCGTCGGCCACCCAGGCGCCCGCACCGGCTCCGGCGGCCCAGGGGCCGCGCGCGTCGGCGGCAGGAGCCGCCCGCGAGGCCGACCCGGTCGTCGAGGTCGCCGGCGAAACGACCGCCCGGCCCGGCGGCGACTTCATGGTCGACGTCCTCAAGTCGCTGAACTTCGAGTACGTCGCGTCGAATCCCGGCTCGAGCTTCCGCGGCATTCACGAGTCGATCATCAACTACGGCGGCAACACGATGCCGGAGTTCATCACCTGCTGCCATGAAGAGTCGTCTGTGGCCATGGCCCACGGCTACTTCAAGGTGGAAGGGAAGCCGATGGCGGTCCTCGCCCACGGCACGGTCGGCCTGCAGCACGCGGCGATGGCGATCTACAACGCCTACTGCGACCGCGTGCCGGTCTACATCCTCGCCGGCAACTCGCTCGACGCGACGATGCGGCGCCCCGGCGTGGAGTGGGCGCACAGCGTGCAGGACGCGGCGGCGATGGTGCGCGACTTCACCAAGTGGGACGACAACCCGTACTCCCTGCCGCACTTCGCCGAGTCGGCCGTCCGCGCCTACAAGATCGCGATGACGCCGCCGATGATGCCGGTGATGATCGTCATCGACGGCGGGCTCCAGGAAGATCCGATTTCGCCCGAGGTGGCGCCGCGCCTCCGCGTGCCGAAGCTGACGCTGGCCGCGCCGCCGCAAGGCGACTCGGGCGCCGTGGCCGAGGCGGCGCGGCTGCTCGTGAACGCGCAGAACCCGGTGATCGTCGCCGACCGGCTCGCGCGCACGCCCGCCGGGATCCAGCGGCTCGTGGAGCTGGCCGAGGCGCTTCAGGCGCCGGTCGTCGATCAGCGCGGGCGCATGAACATTCCGTCGCGGCATCCGCTCAATCAGAGCGAGAGCGCCGGGCAGCTCATCGCCAACGCCGACGTCATCCTCGGCCTCGAGCTGACCGACTTCTGGGGCACGGTCAACGCCTTCCGCGACGCGTTGCACCGCAGCTCGCGGTCGCGCATCCGGCCGGGCACGCGGCTCATCAGCATCAATTCGGTCGATCTGTTCACCAAGAGCAACTTCCAGGACTTCCAGCGCTATCCGGAAGTGGACGTCGCGATGGCGGCCGACGCCGAGGCGACGCTCCCGGCGCTGACCGAGGCGGTCAAGCGGCTGACGACCGACGATCGGCGCCGCGCGTTCCAGGAGCGCCGCACCCGCCTCGAGGAGGCGCACGGGCGCGCCCGTCAGGCGTCGCGCAACGAGGCGGCCCACGCGTGGGACGCCTCGCCCATCAGCACCGGGCGGATGGCCGCCGAGCTCTGGGCCGTCATCCGCGACGAGGACTGGTCGCTCGTCTCCGAGAGCGGCAACAGCAGCGGCTGGGCCTTCCGGCTCTGGGACTTCGAGAAGCACTATCAGCACCTGGGCGACTCGGGCGGCGCGGGCGTCGGCTACGGGGCGCCGGCCGCGGTGGGCGGCGCGCTCGCCAACAAGAAGCACGGGCGCCTGTCGGTGAACATCCAGGGCGACGGCGACATGCTCTACGCGCCCGGCGTGCTCTGGACCGCGGCGCATCACAAGATCCCGCTCCTCACCGTGATGCACAACAACCGGGCGTACCACCAGGAAGTGATGCACATCCAGCGCATGTCGAACTGGCACCAGCGCGGCATCGACCGGTGGCACATCGGGACGACGATCGACAATCCGAACGTCGACTTCGCGAAGATCGCGCAGGGGATGGGCGTCTACGCCGAAGGGCCGATCACGAATCCGCGCGACCTGGCGCCGGCCTTCCAGCGCGCGCTCGCGGTGGTCAAGAAGGGCGAGCCGGCGCTCGTCGACGTCGTCACGCAGCCGCGGTA
>CAZGLC010000036.1:0-18381 GCA_964526235.1 uncultured Bifidobacteriaceae bacterium | reverse complement strand
GAGTAGCCGTGCCAGTACGGCTGCGGCGCGCCGAGCTTCGGCAGCGGCCGGCCATCGGTATAGATGGTCCGCTGCATGTAGTTCGACTCGTGGACGATCAGTGTCTTGTGCGGCAGCTGGACGATCTCTCGCGGCTGCGGATCCAGGTGGAACTGCATCGGCCCCTGCGGCAGGCACAGGGCGTCCGGATTGTCGTAGCCGCCGGCGCGCTTCTTGACGAGTTCGGCCGCCCAGGGCTGGTACGGCGGCCCTTCCTTGATGTTCGCGCCGATGTTGCCGAACACCGCCAGCGGCGGCTGGCCGGCCGGCGCGCTGCCCGGCTTTTCGGTGCGATCGGTGCGCATCCAGAGGCCGGAGAGGTCGGGCTTGCCGTCGGATGTCCGCGGCGCCGGCGCCGTGACGTTGACCCTGCCGTCCGCGGCCTTCGGGATACCCGCCTTCGGACGGAGCGGCCACTGCGCCGACAGATCTGGTGCGTAGGCAACGGCCATCGCCGCTGCCAGCAGCGTTGCGGTGAACCGTGTCATGGCGGCCTCCGGTGTGGCTTACTGCGGGGCCTGGCTGGTGCCGGCGAACAGCCGCTGCCCGGTCTTTGCGCTGAGGATCATCTGGGCATTGGCGTTGTTCGACCCGTTCTTCGCGCGCGTGCCCTCGACGGTGATCTCGTCACCCGGCCGCAGCGAGAAGCGCGTCCACCCGAGCCGCATCAGCCCGTTCGGGCTCGCCAGCTCGAAGCCCCAGTTGGCTACCTTGCCCGACGGGTCCTTCACGTCGACATAGATCCAGGCGTGCGGGTTGGTCCAATCGAGCTTGGTGACCGTTCCCGTCAGCTTGACCGGCTTGTCGGCGTCGAACTCCGCCGAAAACGCGTGATGCGCCACCACCGACCGCCCGGCCAGGAGGAGCGCAATCCCGACTACGATAACCGCGGCCTTCATCGTCATGGACACACCTCCACGTGAGTCGGCGCCATTGTGGGGCCGATCCCCGCAAACGTCAAGTTATTGCCGGCCCGTCATTTTCAGGAACATCTGGTTTTCGTGGCAGATGTACTCGATCAGCTCCGAGCCGTCGGCCACGATTACCTGCTCGACGCCGACGGTAAACGCCTTCGCATAGGCCTTCGGGTCGTCGACCGTGAAATCGATCGCCACGTTGCCGAAATTCACCCGCCGGACGCGCTCGGTCAGCCGCAGCGCGTCGGTAAACGGGCTGCCGTTGAAATCGAGCCACCCGTCGCCGCGGAAATTGTTCGACTCGACGACGAGCGTCTCGCCCTCCCACCGGCCGACCGAGTACCCGTGCCAGTACGGCTGCGGCACACCCTGCTTGGGCAGCGCCCGGCCGTCGGTGTAGATCGTGCGAATCATGTAGTTCGATTCGTGGACGATGAGCGTTTTGTGCGGCAGCTGGATGATCTCCTTGGGCTGCGGGTCCAGGTGGAATTGCAGCGGACCCTGGGGGAGGCACAGCGAATCCGGATTCTCGAGCCCGTGCTCGGCGAGACGCGTCTTCATGAGCTGCGCCGCCCACGGCTGATACGGCAGCCCGCCCTGCATTCCGGCCCCGGCGTCGTTGAACGTCGCCAGCGGCGGCCGACCGGGTGGCGCGCTCCCCGGCTTCTCCGCGCGAGTCGTTCGCATCCAGACGCCGGAGAGATCCGGCCGGCCGTCTGGCGTGCGCGGCGCGGGCGCCGTGAGATTGACCTTGCCGTCGGAACCCTTGGGCACACCGGGACGCGGATGCAGTGGCCACTGCGCGTACATCACGGGCGAGACGGCGGCGGTCATCGCCGCTGTCAGGAGCGCTGCGGTGAAACGTGCCATGCGAACCTCCGCCTCAGTGCGCGGCGGGCCGTAAAGGCCCGCCCTACTGCCGGCCGGTCATTTTCAGGAACTGCTGGTTCTCGTGGCAGATGAATTCCAACATCTCCCAGCCGTCGGCGACGATCACGTGCTCGACCCGGACGGTGAACGGCCGCGTGTACGCCTTCGGATCGTCGATCGTGATGTCGATTTCCATGTTGCCGAAGTTCACTCGCCGGAACCGCTCGGTCAGGCGCAGCGCGTCGGTGAAGGGGCTCCCCAGCTGATCGAGCCAGCCGTCGGCGGCGAGGCCGCCCTGGATGCCCCGGAAGTTGTTGGACTCGACGACGAACGTGTCGCCGTCCCAGCGTCCGATCGAGTACCCGTGCCAGGTTGGCTGCGGCTCGCCCTGCTTGGGCAGCGATCGTCCGTCGGTGTAGATCGTGCGGCGGCCGTAGTTCGACTCGTAGACGATGAGCGTGCGCCCCGGCATTGGATAGATCTGCCGCGGCTGCGGATCCAGGTGGTACTGCAGCGGGCCCTGCGGGAGGCAGAGCGCGTCTGGATTGTCGTAGCGCTGGTTCGCGACGCGCGTGTTCGAGAGTTCCTTCGCCCACGGCTGGTACGGCAATCCGCCGACCATGTTGGCGCCGATGTTGGCGAAGAGCGCCAGCGGCGGACGTCCCGTCGCCTCGCCGGGCTTCTCCCGGCGCGGGGAGTTGTCCCAAATGCCGGAGAGATCCGGCTTGCCGTCGGCGGTCCGCGGCGCCGGCGCCGAGCGGTTCACCGTGCCGTCGGACCCTGTCGGCACGCCCGGCGAGGGCGTGCGCGGCCACTGCGCCGAGAGCGCCGGGGAAAAGACAAGAGCGACGGCTGCCGCCGCGAGCGTCCTGGTGAACCGTGTCATGTGCGCCTCCGAGATGATGACTGGCACTTCCGCGTAAGACGGGCCATTGTGGGCGCCGTGGTTCCGCCGCGTCAAGCGCGCGTCTCGGCCAGCAGGCCGGCGCGGATGCCGTCGACGAATGCGTCGACGTTCTTCCGCGCGATCCGGTCGAGCAGCCCCTGCGGCCCGAACGCGGCCAGCTTCCCGGAGATCGTGACGTCGGCTGTCCATGTGACGACCGTGTCGACGGCGCTTGCCGGCTCGAGAACGAAGCTCGTGATCATGTCGACGACGCTCGCGAGCCCGGTGCCCTTTCCGACGACGGTGGTGCTGACCGGCGGCCGGCGATCGCGAATCTCCAGCTTCACCGCCACGGCCCCCTTGATGTGCGCGACGCCGACGCGCGCGGTCACGGTGAAGTGGTCGGCGTCCTGGATCACGACGTCTTTCACGTCGGGCATGTGGCGGCTGACCTTCGCCGGATCGGTCAGGAACGCATAGACGTCGGCCTGCGGCACGGTGATGGCGAAGTGTCCTTCGAGGTGCATGTCAGGGATGAAGGGTCCCGACGTCGCGTCCGTGCGCGCGATCGAGCGCAGCGCCGAACGCGCGCCGGAACAGGACACCGGCGAGATGACGTTTGTATTCGACCGACCCGCGCGTATCGGCAAACGGCTGCGCCGCCTCCCGCACCAGGCGCGCCGCCGCATCCAGACGATCGGCGGACGGCGAGTGTCCCTGCAGTGCTTCTTCGCCCGCGCGCGCGCGGATTGCCATCGGCCCGAGCGCGCCGAGGCTGATCGCCACGGTGCGGCACCGCTCGCCGTCAAGCCCGAGTTGGACGCCGACGCTGGCGACGGCGAAATCCCCCGCGCGTTTCTCGAACTTCACGTACGCGCCGCCCGACCGCGGCGGCGGAATCGCGACCGAGAGGCCGACGACCATCTCGGCGGCCTCGAGCTGGGTGGTGTACGCATCGACGATGAACTCGTGGAGCGGGACGCTGCGTCTGCCGGCGCGCCCGGCGATCTCGACGCTCGTATCGAGCGCGAGGAGCGCCGCGGGCCAGTCGCCGGCCGGGTCCGCGTGCGCGAGGCTTCCGGCGACGGTGCCGCGGTTGCGCACCTGGACGTCGGCGGTCAGCCGCGCCGCATCGGCCATGATCGGCAGCTCGTCGCGGACGAGCGCCGAGCCGGCGACGTCGGCATGGCGGCAGAGCGCGCCGATGGCGAGCCGATCGCCCTCGCGCCGCAGGCCGCCGAGGCCGTCAATGCGATTGACGTCGATCAGGTACTTCGGTCCCGCGATGCGCAGCTTCATCATCGGGACCAGGCTCTGCCCGCCGGCGAGGATCTTGGCGTCCTCGCCGTAGCGGCCAAGCAGCTCCAGCGCCTCGGCGACGGTGCGCGGCGCGAAATACTCAAACTCGGCCGGATACACTTTGTACCTCACGGCGGGTCTGCTCGGCGTTGCCACGATCGCGCCTCGCGAGACCCGCCCTACGTACCGTGATCACCATGACAATCGACGTCTTCAATCACATCATCACGCCGCGATACCGAGATGCCCGCCTCAAGGTTGCCCCGCGTCTCGTGGAGCAGGAGCGCGTCATGCCCGCCCTCTTCGACCTCGACGCGCGCTTCCGCGCGATGGATCTCGCCGGCGAGGGCTACCTCCAGATCATCAACACCGCAAATCCGCCGGTTGAGCACGTCGCGGCCCCTGACGCGGCGCTGGAGCTGTCGCGCATCGCCAACGACGAGATGGCCGAGCTCGTGGCGCGCCATCCGTCGCGCTTCATCGGCGCCGCCGCCTGCGTCCCGATGCACGACGTCGACCGCGCGCTCGCCGAGCTCGATCGCGCCGTGCGCGATCTCGGTTTCTGCGCCGTGCAGATCTATACGGACGTCAACGGCCGCCCGCTCGACCATCCGCAGTTCGCGCCGTTCTTCGATCGCGTCGCCGCGCTCGACATTCCCATCCTGCTGCATCCCGTGCGCGGCGCCGACCGCGCCGACTACCCTGGCGAGACGGCCAGCCGGTTCGATACGTGGCGGATTGCCGGCTGGCTCTACGACACGGTCGCGGCGATGATGCGCCTCGTCTTTGCCGGCGTCTTCGACCGGCATCCGGCGATCAAGATTGTCACGCACCACCTCGGCGGCTTCGCGCCGTACGCGGCCGAGCGGATCCGCGAGGGGTACGACAAGCTGCTCAAGGCCGCGCAGGCGCGGAACGAGCCCGTGCCGCTCGGCCGCCATCCGTACGAGTACTTCCACGACTTCTACGCCGACACGATCACGATCGGCTCGGTCCCGGCGCTGCGCTGCGGCCTCGACTTCTTCGGCGTCGACCGTGTGATGTTCGCGACCGACATGCCGTTCGACACGCAGGGCGGCCGGAAGTACGTGGAGGTGGCGCTCCAGGCGATGCACGCCATCGACCTGCCTGCCGGCGACAAGGCGAAGATTTTCGAGCACAACGCGCGTCGTCTCTTCAGGCTCGCCCATTAATCAGCTCCCACACGCGCTCGGGCGAGAGCGGCAGATGCCGGACGCGCACGCCGAACGGCGCCAGCGCGTCTTCCACCGCGCTCGCAATCGCGGCCGGCGACGGAATCGCCGCGCCCTCACCGGCCGCCTTCTGGCCCAGCGTCGTGAACGGATCGGGAATCGGGTAATGCTCCACCTCAATCCGAGGCGTCTCGAGCGTCGTCGACTTGCCGTAGTCGAGCAGCGTCAGCGTCAGCAGCTGGCCGTCTGCGCCGTACACGAACCCCTCGCCGAGCGCCACCGAGATGCCATGCGCGGCCGACCCGTAGATCTGGCCGTCGACGACCGCCGGATTGATGAGCGTGCCGTTGTCGCTCACGATGACGTAGCGGACGACGCGCACGCGGCCGGTCTCGCGATCGACGTCGACAACCGCGGCGTGGGCGGCCGACGAGAAGGTGTACTGCGCACGAACGCGCCCCTGCGCGTCGGGCAGCATCAGCGGGTTCGCGTGCGGGTGGCTGTGGTAGTAGGTCGCCTCGAGGCCCGGCTCCAGGCCGGCCGGCAGCAGCGCCTGATTCGTGTAGGCGATTGTGCCGAGGTCGGCGAAGGAGATTGTGGAGGGTCCCCGCACCACACCGTCGTCAATCTGGAGCGAATCGCGGTCGGCTTTGAGTACGTGGGCGGCGAGCGTCAGCACCTTGTCGCGCAGCCGCGTCGCCGCGCCGTGCACGGCGCCGACGTCGTACAGATGGAAGTTGTTGCCGCTGTTGGCCGCCGACACGCCCCATGGCGAAAGCGCGCTATCAAAGGTGCCGGCGAGCGACACGCGCGCGGGCGCCACGCCGAGGACGTCGGCGATGATCTGCGCCGCGGTCGTTTCGTGCGACTGGCCGCAGCTCGGCGAGCCGAGCGTGAAGACGACCGAGCCGTTCTTCTCGATCTTGACCGTCGCGCCCTCGACGCCGCCGGCGCCAGGCACCTGCGTCGACTGCGGAAAGATCGCCATGTCGCGCGCGGCGTTGCGGCCGCCGGGCTCGATGCCGATGACGACCCCGATACCGAGCAGCGTATTCCCGTTTCGTCGCTCCTTCTGCCGCCGCCGCACCTCGTCGTACCCGACGTTGGCGAGCACCTTGTCGAGGAGCCCCTGGTAATCGCCGCTGCCGTGGATGTTCCCGTTCGGCGTGGTGTAGGGGAACTGCTCTTTCGTGACGAGGTTCCGGCGCCGCACCTGGATCGGATCCAGTCCCAGTTCCTGGGCGATGCGGTCCATCGTCCGTTCCCAGACGAAGCACATGCCGGGCTTGCCGATCCCGCGGTTCGGCACGACGGGACACTTGTTGGTGAGCACCGACCGCCCTTCGAGCCGCAGGTGCTGCACCGTGTAGGTGTTGAAGAGGTTGTTCAGCTTGTTGGTGAAGTGAATCGTCAGCGTGCTGACCGATCCGCCGACATCGTCGGTGTCGCGGATCTTCAGCCCGAGCACTTCCCCGTCCGCCTTCACCGCCGCCTCGACGTCGAACTCCTGCTCGCACGAATGGCCGCCCGCCATCATGTGCTCGCTCCGATCCTCGATCCATTTCACCGGCCGGCCGGTCCTGGCCGCCATGAGCGCCGTCAGCACGGCGTACTTCCGGATGAGGTGAATCTTCTGGCCGAAGCCGCCGCCCACGTCGGGCACGATCACGCGCACGCGCTCCAGGCCAAGCGCCTCCGCGAGCGCGTCGTAGATCACGTCGGGCGACTGTGAGTTGCACCAGATCGTGATCCCGTCGGGCGTCGCCTGCGCCAGGCAGGCAAACGGCTCGAGCGGCGTGGAGCTGTAGCGGTGGATCTTCAGGTTCTCGCGGACGACCCGGTCGGCGCGCGCGAATGCCGCGTCGACGTCGCCGTACGCGACGTGCCCCTGCCACGCGACGTTGCCCCCGAGCTCCTCGTACAACGCCGGCGCCGACGGCGCGGCAGCCTCGGCCGTGGTCACCACGGCCGGCAGCGGCTCGTACTCGACGTCGATCAGCTCGAGCGCATCCTCCGCGCCGGCACGCGTCTCGGCCGCCACCATCGCCACCGGCTCGCCCACGTACCGCACCTTGTCGATCGCGCACGCGTACTCCGGAATCGCCACGCGCAACCCGGCGGCGTAGCGCCCCGGCTTGAACGGCCGCGACAACGTCTGCACGTCCAGCGGTGCGATCACGGCCTTCACGCCCGGCCGCTCCGCGGCCCGGGCGCCGTCGACGGCAACGAGCCGCGCGTGCGCGTACGGACTGCGCAGGATGCAGGCGTGCAGCATGCGCGGAAGCGTCAGATCGTCGACGTAACGCCCGCGGCCGGTCACGTGCCGCGGCGCCTCCTTGCTGCGCATGCTTGTCCCGATGTACCGCGTCACGGTCGGAACCCTTTCGCGCGCAGCCGTGCGGCCGCGTCCTTCACCGCCTCCACGATCTGGACGTACCCCGTGCACATGCACAGATTGCTCGAGAGGTCCTGTCGAATCTGCTCTTCGGTCGGTTCGGGATTGCGCGCGAGCAGCGCGTGCGCCGCCATGACGAACCCTGGCGTGCAGAAGCCGCACTGGAGTCCCAGGCGATCGATGAAGGCTTCCTGAACTGGATGCAGGGTGCCTGAGGTGCTCAACCCCTCGATTGTGGTGATCGAGCAGCCGTCGGCCTGCACGGCGAGCATCAGGCACGACTTCACGAGCGCGCCGTCCACGAGCACCGAGCAGGCGCCGCATTCGCCGACGACGCAGCCGACGTGCGTACCGGTCAGCCCGAGGTGCTCGCGAAGGAACTGGACGAGCAGCGTGCGGGCGTCGACGTCTCCGTCGACCGCCTCGCCGTTCACCGTCAGCCGAATCGGATGCTTCATGAGACGAACAGCACACCGGCCGGCAGTGGGATGCGGAGCGCGCGATCGAAGAGCCCGTAGATGAAGAGCCACGAGGCGAACGCGTAGGTGCCGGCCAGCACGACCGACTGCCGCGCGGCGGCCAGCAGGTACACGACCGCGAAGAGCGGCACGGCCACGAGCGCGCCCACGAGCCAGAGCAGCAGGAAGAACGCGGCCATCCAGGCGAGCGCGGAGAGCCATTCGCGGCGCGAGGCGGTGGCGAAGACGTCGGGGAGGTCGGCGGAGTCGTTCGCCTGGGCGAGCCCGCCGCTCTCTTCGTCGAGCGGAGCCGCCGTACCTCCCGGCGGGTCTACCGCTCCTTTCGCCGAGTAGACCCGCCCTACGTACTTCGTTGAGCAGACCCGCCCTACGTACTTCGCCGAGTAGACCCGGCCCACGTACGCAGACAGCTTCACGATGGCAAACACCAGGAGCAGCGCGCCGGTGGCCAGCGGAAACACCGCCGTCCGGAACGGCCAGCCGCTCGCCTGATACAGCACCCACGCCGCCGCCAGCAGGAACCCGATCGTGATCGGCACGTCCGCGCGATGCGTCGCGGCCGGCGCCGCATGGTGGCGGCCCCGGACGAGCGGCCACACCAGCCCCGCCAGCGTCACCGCCGCGAACGCGATCACCAGCGGCCGCGACACCCAGCGCCACTCGTAGAGGGAGTACGACAGAAACAGATACCGCTCGGCGATGTCGCCCAGCACGAGCGCCAGCAGGAGCGGCGCCCGCGGCCAGTCCCACCGGATCGCCGCCACGCCGGCGGCCGTCGCGCCGAGCATGAGCAGAATGTCGGCAAAGCGGTTGTGCGCCGTGTAGGCGCCGAACGCCGTCAGCACCAGCAGAAACGGCACGAGCAGGACGGCCCGCACGTAGGTCAGCCGCACGAGCTGATTGAGAAAGAGGAACGACACCGCGACCGCGATGATGTTCGACAAGACGATGATCCAGACCATCGCGTAGGTGACGTCGAGATTCTTCGTGAGCATCGCCGGTCCCGGCACGAGCCCCTTGAGCAGGAAGACGCTCAGCAGGATCGCCATCGAGATGCTGCCCGGAATACCGAACGCCACCGTGGGAATGAGGTTGCCGCCCTCACGCGAGTTGTTCACGGCGCCGGTGGCGATCACCCCCTCGACATTGCCGCGTCCGAACGTCTCCGGATGCCGCGACGTATGCTGCGCGTGCGCGTACGCGATGAACTGCGAGACCGCGCCGCCCATGCCGGGGATGACGCCGATGCCGACGCCGATGGCGCTCGCGCGCAGCGTCAGCCACCAGTGGTCGAGTGTGTCGCGCACGCCCTGAAAGACGCGCGCCAGCCGCTCGTCGCCGCGCCGCGAGGCGATACTCTGCTTCGTCATCATCAGCTGGAGCACTTCGGCGCCGCCGAAGAGCCCGACGACGACCGGCACGACGTTGATCCCTTCCCAGAGATAGAGCTGACCGAACGTGAAGCGCTGGATGCTGCTCTGCGGATCGAGCCCCACCATGGCGAGGAGGAACCCGAACGCCGCCATGATGAACCCCTTCACGAGATTGCGGCCCGCGAGCGACACGATAAAGCTCAGGCCGAGCACCGTGAGCATCAGGAATTCGGGCGGGCCGAGCTGCAGGACGACGGGACGAATCACGGGGACGGAGATCGCCAGCACGGCCGCACCGACCAGCGCGCCCACGAGCGAGCTGAAGAGCACGGCGCCGAGCGCGCGGCCTCCTTCGCCGCGCCGCGTCATCGGGTAGCCGTCGAGGGCCGTCGCCGCCGACGTCGCCTCACCGGGAATGCCGAACAGCACCGACGTGATGTCGCCGGTCGTCGCCGTCACCGCGTGCATGCCGAGGAGGAACGCGAACGCCGAGATGGCGTCCATCGGGTAGACGAAGGGGAGCATCATCGCGAGCGTGGCGGCGCCGCCGAGCCCGGGGAGAATCCCGACCAGCAGGCCGACGCCGATCCCCACGAGCATGATGCCGAAGGTGTGCGGCGCCAGCACCTGCAGGAGGGCGGAGAAGAACACGTCCACCGCGGGCGCCCGTCAGTCCTGCTCGTCCACCGCGCCGGAGGGGATCACCGTGTCCGGGAGCGGGAAGCGCGGATCCGAGAACAGCTCCTTCCACTTGGCCACGGTCTCGCGTACGCGCTTGGGACTCGATTGCGCCACGCGCGGAAACGTCTCGCGCTTCTCGAACGGACGGCAGGCATCGATCACCGCGCGCGTGTTGTAGGGAGCGGCCGGATTGTCCAGCAGAGGGTCGACCCGGCTGCCCCACGTCTTCCGGAGGATCTCGATGTCCTCCGACGGGTCGCACCGCGTGCTCACCGCCCACCTCACTTCCTCGAGAGTCATCGGATCCACGTCGTCATCGACGACCACGACGAAGCGGTTCATGTAGGCCGCCGATGGACACTGGGACGTGAGATACCCGGCCTGGCGCGAGTGCCCGCAGAACCGCTGCGTGATCGAGACGACGATCAGCAGCCGCCCGCCGCCGGACTCGTGCGCCCAGAGGCCGCGCACGTCGCGGACGCCGATCTTGACGAGGTCGTCCTGGATCATGGCCGACTTGAGCAGCGCGCGCATGTACGAGTAGTCGTTCGGCGGCTTGCCCGGCGGCGTCCCCAGGATGATCGGGTTGTTGCGGAAATACAGCCGCTCGATCTCCATCGCCGGCACCGGCCGCGGCGAGCCCGCGTAGTAGCCCGTCCACTCGCCGAACGGCCCTTCCTGCAGCACGCGATCGGGACGGAGCCATCCCTCGACGACGATCTCGGCGGCCGCGGGCATCGGCAGGCCGGTCACCTCGCCGCGGACGACGCAAAGCTTCTCGCCGATCATCGCGCCCGCATAGGCGTACTCGCTGATCGTGTTCGGGACCTCGGTGCCGGCCACCATCAGCAGCAGCGGGTCGTGCCCGAATGAGGCGAGCACCGGCGCCTTGCCGTGCTTCGCAAACCAGCGGTCGTACTGCGCGCGCCCCTGCTTGCCCGCCTCGGCGTTGATCGTCGCCGAGCGGCCGTCCTCCTGAATCATCATCCGGTAGGCGCCGACGTTGATGCGCCCCGTGTCCGGATCGCTCGTCACCACCGCGACGCCGGTGCCGATGTAGCGGCCGCCGTCGTGCTCGTGCCAGCGAGGCGCCGGAAAGCGCGTGAGATCGACGTCGCGCCCCTGCACCACGTTCTCCAGAATCGGCCCCGCCGTGACGGCTTCGGGCTCGAACGCCGGTGCGCGCTGCTCCCACTGGTGGGGCATGCCGCGCAGCGCCTGCACGAGCCCCGCGGTGTCGAGGCCCGGATCGAGGCCGAGCGTGAACGCCATGCGGCGCGCATTGCTGACCGCGCCGGTCAGCACCCGATAGCCGCGCGGGTAGCCGGGGATGTCGTCGAAGAGGAGCGCCGCCGGCGGCTTGCGCCGGTAGTTGATCTCGGAAATGGTGCCGATCTCCAGATCCCAGTGGGCGCCGGAGACGTGCTGCAGCTCTCCCAGCTGTTCCACACTGACGAGCCAGCTGCGCAGGTCGGCGTGGCGGGGCATCAGGGCTGGATGATCTCGCGGTACTTCGCCGCGACGTCGGGCGGCGTGGCGAGCACCTCGGTGAGAATCTGCTGGATCTGCGCCGCGTCCTTCGGCTGGAACTCGAGCTTCATCGCGCGCGCTTCCTCGAGGAAGGCCGGATCCCGGTAGGTGGCGGCGAGCGAAGTGCGCAGCACCTCCACCCGCGCGGGATCGACGCCCGGCGGCAGCGCGAACGGCTTGGCCATCGCGCCCGGTGCGTCGACGAGGCGCAGCAGCATGCGGCTCACGTCATCTTTCGCGAACTCCATCGCCAGCGGCACGTCCGGCAGATCGCGATGGCGCGCCGTGCCGTTCTGCACGAACACCTTCGCGTACCCGTCCGCGAGCCACTGCCCCGATGCCGACTTCACCGACTCCCAGCCGAGGCACATCCCGTGGATCTCCCCGCGCTCGACGCCGAGGCGTACGTCATTCGTCGTCGGATAGCCGGCGACCGCCTTGAGGGTCGCTCCTGTCGCAGCCGCGAGCACACGCGGCGCGTCGTAGGTATTCGATCCCGGCCCGGTGCCGCCGACGGCAATCGGTGTGCCGCGCCCGACCATCTCCCTGAACGTCGTCACGGGGGCGTCGGTGCGCACGATGCAGACATTCGGATCGTCGTAAGAGCTGCCGAGCCAGTTGAAGTGCCGCAGATCGAAGGCCACGCCTTCGCCTCCGGTCAGCTGGTTCATCATCTGCGCTTCGTGGAACAGGCCGATGGACGTACCGTCCTTCGGCGCCGCGCTGAAGACGTGGTTGGCCGCGACGAGGCCGCCGCCGCCCGGCATGTTGACGACGATGACGGTGGGTGCGCCGGAGATGTAGCGGCCGATGTGCCGCGCGACGAGCCGCGCGGTGGTGTCGAAGCCGCCGCCCGCGCCCGAGCCGACGATGATGCTGACCGTCTTGCCGCGATAGAACTCGCCGGCGGGCTGGCCCGCGCCCGAACCGCTCTCAGGCCGCGCGCAGGCGGACAGGCTCAGCGCGACGATGAGGGTCGCCAGACCACCGAGCGGCAGCAGCGCACGCATATGAGCGGGGTCCCCAGCGCGCGGACTGTGCGCGCTGGAGTGCTCTAGCGTACCTCAGATCATCCGTCCCGGCGCCGGTCGCGGCCGTCGCGCCGGTCACCCTTGCGGCGCTCGAGGCCGGGCGGCGGAGGACCGAGGTCGACCTTCCGGCGATCCTCGCCGGTCCGGCGGTCGCTGCCCTTGCGGTCGCCTTCCCGAGTCGCGGGAGCGGTTTGGTCTGCCATGGGAATAAGCCTCAAGACTGTGTCCCCGGAAGGCCGGAAAGGTCAAGCCGCCTTCGCGCGGGACGCTTCGGCTTGCCTCGCCGAAGCCTTGGCGGAGGTGGGCGGCCAAGGACCGTGATATAAAAAGCCCGAAAGCGAGGACCGATCATGAAGCGTACATCTCTGATTGCTCTGGCACTGCTCGTCGGGATCGCCGTGCTCGCCCCGAACGCCTCCGGTCAGGAGGGAGGCGGCTGGCGCAACCTGATGAACATGAGCAACTGGACGCCTGTCGGCAAGGTCGACTGGAAGACAGTCAACGGCGAGCTCTGGTCCACCAACGGCAACGGCTTCCTGCTCTCGAAGCAGTCGTACGACAACTTCGAGATCCGCGCGGAGTTCTGGGTGTCGCCCGACGCCAACAGCGGCATCTTCATCCGCTGCGCCGACCCGAACAAGGTGGGCGCCGCCACGTGCTACGAAGTGAACATCTTCGACACGCGGCCCGACCCGGCCTACCGCACCGGCGGCATCGTCGACGTCGCGAAGCCGAGCAACATGTCGATCAACACCGGCAACAAGTGGAGCTCGTATCAGATCACCGCCAAGGGCCCGCGGCTGATCATCCGGCTCAACGGCGAGACGACCGTCGACGTCGAGGACAAGAAGTTCGCGCGCGGTCCGTTTGCGCTGCAGGCGGGCAACGGCGTCGTCCGGTTCCGCAACGTCCAGATCCGCGAGCTGAAGTAACCCGGCCAGGGTGCCTGGGGTGCCTAGAGTACGTAGGGCGGGGCTGCTGATCGAAGCGAGTGCAGCCCCGCCGGAACCATCGCGCCGGGGCTGCCGCTTCATTCAGCCGCAGCCCCGGCCTACTTCAGGCACTACCAGGCCGTCATCGCTTCTTCGAAGAGGCGCGCAAGCTCGTCGGGACCGGCGGGTCGCGGGGCGAGCGTCGTGACGCGGTGCTGCGGCAGCGTCCCCTCCACGAGCGCGGGCACATCCGACGAGGTGTAGCCGACCGCGCGCAGCCCGTTCGGCATCTTCAGCCGCTCCATGAACCACGTGATTCGATCCGCGAGGACGGCTCCCGCATCGGCGGCACGCGCGCGAGACACGTCGGCGCCGAGCGCCTCGGCCGCCTCGAGGTGGCGCTGCGGATTGGCCGACGCGGTGTATCGAAAGACCGCGGGCGCATTCAGGATGACCGACATGCCGTGCGGCACGAGCGGGTGATCGACGGCGTAGCCATCCGGCATGTAGCGCTTCACATTGCCCGACACCGCGTACGACATCCCGTGCGGCAGGTGGACGCCGGCGTTGCCGAAGCCGACGCCCGCATACGACGCGGCCAGCAGCATCTGCGCGCGCGCTTCGTCATCGGACGGATCGTCGACGACACGGACGAGATAGCGCGCCACGATACGCATCGCCTGCATCGCCCAGATGTCGCTGATCGGATTCGAGCCCTGATAGGCGGGACGCAGCGCCGGCCGCTCGGGGCGCGGCCGGCTCGTGAAGGGCGCCGCCGTGAACGACTCGACCGCGTGGCTCAGGATGTCGAGGCCGGCGGACGCGGCGACGGCCGGCGGCACGGTGCGCGTGTTCTCCGGATCGAGATAGCCGAGCGTCGGCTTGAGACGGCGACTGGCGATCCCGGTCTTCGCGTGCATCCGCTTCAGGTCGAAGATCGCCACGCCCGTCGTCTCGCTCCCAGTCCCGGCGGTCGTCGGCACCGCCAGCAACGGCTTGAGCGGGCCCGGAACCGGCATTCCCCTGCCGATCGGCGGGTTCACGTAATCGAGAAAATCGGCGGGCGGATGCGTCGTGTACAGGTTGACCGCCTTCGCCGTATCGAGCGTCGAGCCGCCGCCGACGGCGACGAACGCGTCGAACGGCCGCGTGCGCGCGAACGCGATGGCGTCGAGGAACGATTCGTCGGTCGGCTCGACGCGCACGCGGTCGTACAGCGCGAACGGGATCCTGCTGGCTTCGAGCGACTCGAGGACCGCCTGCACGGGCGGCAG
The DNA here is from genome assembly GCA_964526235.1 of uncultured Bifidobacteriaceae bacterium. Classification (GTDB taxonomy): domain Bacteria; phylum Acidobacteriota; class Vicinamibacteria; order Vicinamibacterales; family UBA2999; genus MELF01. The sequence continues at coordinate 3,482 of CAZGLC010000036.1, read as the reverse complement.
CCGGGTCAGCCCCGGATCGGTCAGCACGAGCACGAGGCGTGCGCCGATCTCCGCCAGGTCCATGCCAATCTCGCGCGTGACGCCGTGGCCGAAGCGCACGGCGGAGGCCGCCATCTCGAACGCGGAATCAAACGAGGGATGCATGTAGCGCGTTCGTAGGGCGGGCCTTTACGGCCCGCCGCGCAACCGCGCGCGGATTGCCGCGCGATCGAGCGCCCGCCCGTTGACATAGACCGCCTCGATCCGGCGGGTGTGGCGGATGTCGTCGAGCGGGTTGGCGCCGAGCACGAGAAAGTCGGCGCGCCGGCCGGACACGAGCGCGCCCGTGTCGCGCAGGCCGAGATACTCGGCCGATCGGCTCGTCGCCGCCACGATCACCTGCGCCGGCGTCATGCCGGCACCGGCCATCGCCTCCAGCTCGCGCTGCTCCGCGTGGCCGAAGACGTGGTCCTCGAGGCCGGTGTCGGATCCGAGGATGATGCGCGCGCCAGCCGCACTCAGCTTGCGCAGGCTCCGCTGCAGGATCGTGTAGCGCTCGCGCGCCGCCGCGGCCGTGGACGGTTCGCGCGACGTAAATGTCGCGCGCATGCGCGCGACAACCGGCGCTGGCACTGACTCGCGCAGCAGGGCCGCCAGGCCGGGCTCGTCGAACCAGGGCGGCGCGCCGGCATGCGTCCCTCGCTCTGCGCTGCTCAGGTTCGGCATCACGAACACCCCGCGCCGGACGATGGCCGCCACCAACGCGTCGTCCATCTCGCGATCGCGCACCAGGTGGGCGAACCCGTCGACACCCGCCTCGACCAGATCCGCTGCGTCGTCGTGGTAGAAGACGTGCGCGTTGACCTTCAGCCCGCGCCGGTGCGACTCGTCGATGATCGCGCGGTACACCGATGGCGCCAGGCGCGGGGCGCGCCCGCCGCGATCGTCCACCCAGATCTTCACCGCATCGACATTCGTCGCCGCCAGCTCGCCGACCGCTGCGCGCCCCCGCTCCGGGGTCGTCACCTCGTAGGCGACGCCCTGGAACGCCGCCGCACCGGGACCGGCATTCGGCGCGCCAATGCCGCGCCCGGCCGTCAGCAGCCGGGCGCCCCCCGCCGTCCCGCGCGCCTGATCGCCGCGGATCTCGTAGACGATGTCGCCCGGGTCGATCCCCTGCGCCATGACGACGCCGACGCCGAAGTACGCGGCGCGGTACAGATCGTCGAGCACGTTCTCGCGCGTGTAGTTGTCGCGGCTGTAGGTGAGACCCTTCTGAAAGCCGGGATGCCCGTGCGTGTTGACGAGCGCGGGCATGACGACCTTTCCACCCAGGTCGACGCGCGCGGCGCCTGCGGGCGGCGGGATCTCGCCGCGCCGCCCGACGCGCCGAATCGTCCCCTGCTCGACGAGGAACGCGGCATTCGCAATCGGCGCGCTGCCGTCGCCGGGAATGACGAGCGCCCCCTCGAAGATCGTGACCGGCGCGGGCGCAGACGACTGCCGCGCCGAGGGCGCCGCCGACAGCAGCGCCACACCGATCAGGACGATGAGGCGAGACCGCATCGCGCGGGTCGGTTACGGCTTCCAGGCGTCGAGCGCCTTGCGGTGCAACGAGTCGGGCGTCAGCTCGGCGAGCTCGATCCGGCCCATGTACGGATCGGTGATGTTGGCCAGCAGCGCCGCCGTGTTGCCGCTCTTGTTCACGTCGCTGACGGTCACGCCCTTCTGGCGGAACATCGCCACCGCCTGCTTGATGTCCTCGACGTGCAGCCCGTAATGGGTGAAGCCGGTGGGCCGTTCGGCGTTGGCCTGCCCCAGCTCCAGGAACGTGTTGCGGCTGACGTGGAGGTAGACGAGCGTCGGCTGCCCCTGCGCGTTGGTGGCGCGGAAGGCCTCGCGGTAGCCCATCTTCTGTGTGTAGTAGGTGATCGCGTCGGGGATGTTCGGCACGTTGATGCCGACGTGGTTCATCATCACCGTGTTCGACGACTGCGCCAGCGGCACCTGCGCCGCCGCGCCCACCATCAGCCCCGCCGCGAACAAGAACACTCCTCGCATACGCCCCTCCTATCGGTGAGTTGTGAATGTTGACGCTTGAGTGTCGTCCCGTTCAGTTCGCGGCGAGCGCGCGACTGATGGCCGCGCGGAGCTTCGGATCCTCTGGCGTCACGTCGCTCGGAAAGAACGCGACGACGCGCCCCTGCCGATCCACGACGTACTTGCTGAAGTTCCACGCGGGCAGGTGACCCGACCGTCCAAGAAAGGCATAGACGGGCGACTGGCCTGAACCGTTCCGCGTGATCACCTTCTCGAAGATCGGAAACGTGACGTCGTAATTGAGCCGGCAGAAGTCGGCGATCTCCTGCGCGGTGCCCGGTTCCTGCTCGCCGAAGTCGTTGCTGGGAAAACCGAGAATGGTGAAGCCCTTGCCCTTCAGCTCGCGATACAGCCGCTCGAGCCCGTCGTACTGCGGCGTGTACCCGCAGAAGCTGGCGACGTTCACCACGAGGCTGACGGTGCCGCGATGCTGCGCGAGATCGGCGGGCTTGCCGTCGAGCATTCGCGTCTTGAGATCGTAGAACGACATGGTTTGCGCAGCAGCGCCCGCGAACAGAGGGGCGACGACAGCGAGAACGGTTGCCAGCAGCCTCATCGCAGGCCTATTCTACGCCCGGAGGTCACCGATGCGCGCTGCAGCACTGTTCGTGGCGATTCTCGTCCTTCCCGGAGCCGCGTCCGCCCAATGGACGGAATACGTCAACCGGGAGGACGGCTTTCGCGTCGACTTCCCCGGCCAGCCGACGGCCACGCAGACCACGGTCAGGTCGGAGTACGGGTCGGACCTGCCGGCGCGGGTCTATACGGTGGTGCGCGGGGCCGAACGCTATACGGTGACGGTCGTCGACTATCGCGACGTTCAGCGGATCGCCGAGGAGCGCGCGAAGAAGACCTGCCCGACGAACTTCGGCGACGAGCGCGCGTGCGGCTTGAACCTCGCCGGCCGCGGCTACTGGAAGGAGGAGATCGGCGGCGCGCTCCTCCACGCCACCTTCGGCTTCATGACGCGGGATGCCAGAGTCACGCATCTCGCCTGGGCATGGCAGGACCTCGTCGAGGGCCACGAGATCCAGCTCGTGAACAACGCGGACCAGTCGCGGACCTTTGCGTATATCGCGATGCACCGGAACCGGCTGTACATCGTGGAGGGCACGGCGCCGGAGAGCGCGGCGCCGCCGGCGCTCTTCCAGCAGTCGCTCGGGTTCGTCGACCCGGACGGACGGGGCGTCCGCTATCAGTCGGTCTATTCGAACCGGCACGTGGAGTGGCCGGAGACGTTTCCGGCGCACCCGCAGCGCACTCGGTAGTAGGCGGTAAGTAGGCGGTAGGCGGTAGGCAGCAACGCGGCCCTGCGCGTTACAGCCTGCCTACTGCCTACTGCCTACTGCCTACTGCCTACCGCCTACCGCCTACCGCCTACTGCCTACTGCTGCGGATTCCCA